>DATKNX010000076.1:0-35974 GCA_035541085.1 Gemmatimonadales bacterium
CGTGATCTCGGTGTCGCCCTCGGTGACGACCGCGATCACCTGGCCGCCCCGCGCGCGCACCTCCTCGATGTTCGACATGATCTTGGCGTGCACCGCGTCGCGCGGCGCCACGAACACCACCGGCATCAGCTCGTCGATGAGCGCGATGGGGCCGTGCTTCATCTCCGCCGCGGGGTAGCCCTCGGCGTGGATGTACGAGATCTCCTTGAGCTTCAGGGCCCCCTCGAGCGCGACGGGGAAGTTGTAGCCGCGGCCGAGGTAGAGGACGTTCGAGGCGCGGGTGTAACGCTCGGCCAGCTCCTCGAGCAGCGCCCGCTTGCCGAGGACGGCCTCGACCTGCTCCGGCAGCTTGCGCAGCGCCTTGACGATCTCCCGCCCCTGCAGGATGGACAGCGAGCGCAGCCGCCCCAGGTGCAGCGTGAACAACGCGAGCGCCGCGATCTGGCTGGTGAACGCCTTGGTCGAGGCGACGCCGATCTCGGGGCCGGCGTGGATGAAGATGCCGCCGTCCACCTCGCGCGCGATGCTGCTGCCGACGACGTTGACGATGCCGAGCGTGCGCGCCCCGCGGCGCTTGGCCTCGCGCAGGGCGGCGAGCGTGTCGGCCGTCTCGCCCGACTGCGAGATCACGATGACCAGCGTGTGCTCGTCCACCAGCGGGTTGCGGTAGCGGAACTCCGACGCGTACTCGACCTCGGTCGGGAGCCGCGCCAGCTCTTCGAGCATGTACTCGCCCACCAGCGCGGCGTGCCACGAGGTCCCGCAGGCCGTCAGCACGATCCGGTTGATCCCCGCCAGCGCCTCGGGCTTGAGGTTGATGCCGCCCAGCCGCGCGGTGCCTTCCTCCTCGAGCAGGCGCCCGCGCAGCGTGTTCCGGATGCTCTCGGGCTGCTCGCAGATCTCCTTGAGCATGAAGTGCGGGTAGCCGCCGCGCTCGATGGTCGCGAGGTCCCACTCGATCTGGCTGACCTGCTTGCTCAGCGGGACCGCGTGCCGGTCCTTGACCTGGTAGCCCGACGGGGTCACGACCGCGAGGTTGCCCTCGTCGAGGTACACCACCGATCGCGTGTAGGCGAGCACCGCCGACGGATCGGACGCCACGAAGTTCTCGCCGTTGCCCAGGCCCAGCAGGAGCGGGCTGCCGCTCCGGGCGGCGACGATCGTGTGAGGCTCCTTCGTCGAGACCACCACGATGCCGTAGGTGCCCTCGACTTCCTGCAGCGCCTCGGCGACCGCCTGCTCGAGCGAGCCGTCGTAGAACTGCTCGATCAGGTGCGCGAGCGTCTCGGTGTCGGTCTCGGACGCGAACCGGTGACCCTTGGCCACCAGCATCTGCCGCAGGGACGCGTGGTTCTCGATGATGCCGTTGTGGGCGACGGCGATGGTGCCGGCGCAGTCCGTGTGGGGGTGCGCGTTCTTCGTCGTGGGCGCGCCGTGCGTCGCCCAGCGCGTGTGCGCGATGCCGACGTTGGCCGGCCGCGCCTCACGGCCCAGCTGCGCCTCCAGCGCCGCGATCTTCCCCGCCGACTTCTCGACCACCAGCGTGCTGCCGGCGATCAGCGCCACGCCGGCGGAGTCGTAGCCCCGGTATTCCAGGCGCTTGAGCCCGTCCAGCAGAACCGGCAGCGCCTGCCGCGGTCCCGTGTATCCGACGATTCCGCACATTCCCGCTACCTCCCGCCCGCGGCCAGCGCCGCGGTGCCCTGCTCGACCAGCCGTTCCGCCGCCTCGCGGCTCGGCCCCTCCGCGATCACCCGGACCACCGGCTCGGTGCCCGAGGGCCGCACGTGCACCCAGCGGTCGGCGAACGCCAGGCGCAAACCGTCCTGCCGGTCCTCCGCCGCACCCTTCAGGACGGCGCTCAGCGCAACGTAGCAACGCTCCAACGATCCGGATGGCCGGGGGACCTTCGCCTTAACAATAGTATAGCGGGGCGCGGAGTTCACGAGCGCCGAGACCGTGACGGCGCGGCCGGCGAGGAGCGCGAGCGCGAGCGTGGCGGCCACCGGCGCGTCCCGGCCGAGGTGCACCTCGGGCAGGATCACCCCGCCGTTGCCCTCGCCCCCGATCACGGCGCCGCGCGCCGCCATCCGCTCGACCACGTTGGCCTCGCCGACCGGGGCGCGCTCGACCGAGCCGCCCGCCTCCCGCGCGGCGTCGTCCACCACCAGGCTCGTCGAGAGGTTCGTCACCACGGGCCCGCGGCGCTGCGCCAGCACCGCGCGGACCGCGAAGGCGAGCGTGTAGTCCTCGCCGATCGGCCGGCCCGTCTCGTCCACGAGCGCCAGCCGGTCCACGTCCGGGTCCACGGCGATCCCGACGTCGCTGCCGCGCTCCCGGACCAGCGCCCCGAGCTCGCCCAGGTGCTCGGGGATCGGCTCCGGCTCCCGCGGGAAACGGCCGTCCGGCTCCAGGTTGATCGCCACGACCTCGCAGCCCAGGGCGTCGAGCAGCGGCGGCATGATCGTCGCGCCCGCGCCGCGCACGCAGTCCAGCGCGACGCGGAAGCGGCGCCGGCGGATGGCCCCGAGGTCGAGCCACGGCAGGGCGAGCACGCGCTCCAGGTGGCGCCGCACGGCCCCGTCGTCCGCGCGCCGCGTGCCCGAGCGCGCCGCCGCGTGGCTGCCGCCGGCGTCCACGAGGGCGAAGAACCGCTCGGCCTCCGCCTTGTCGAGGAAGCGGCCCCCGGGGCCGACGAACTTCAGCGCGTTCCACTCCACCGGGTTGTGGCTCGCCGTCACCACGATGCCGCCCCCGAGCCCGCCGTCCACCGTCTCCACGGCCAGCTGCGCGGTGGGGGTCGGGACCATCCCCAGGTCCACGACGTCCACGCCCGCCGCCAGCAGCCCCTGCGCCGCGGCGGCCACGAACGACGGCCCCGACTGGCGCGAGTCCCGCGCCAGCGCCACGGCCCGCCCGCCGCGCGACGCCACGTAGGCCCCGAACGCCTCGGCGTACCGGGTCACGACCGCCGGCACCAGGTCCTCCCCCACGATGCCGCGGAGGCCCGACACCGACCGCATCAAGGTGGAGCTCAGCGGGAGAGCGCGGCGACCGCCGCCTCGTGGAGCGCGCCCACGGCGACGGGGGTGGCGATGGGCAGCAGGGCGACGTTGCCGAACGCCTGCTCGAACGCCGCGACGACCGCCGGGTCGAACTGGCGGCCCGACTCGCGCCGCAGCTCCTCGACGACGGCCGGCGGCGGCAGCGGCGGGCGGTAGGCGCGGCCCGTCGTCATGGCGTCGAACGCGTCCACGACCGTGACGATGCGCACGGCGAGCGGGATCGCGTCGCCTTTCAGGCCGTCCGGCAGACCGCCGCCGTCCAGCCGCTCGTGGTGCGAGCGCACGATGTGGAGGATCCCCGGGCGGTCCCTGAGGAGCGGCGTCAGGATCTTCTCCCCGATCACCGTGTGCTCCATGATGTGGAGGTACTCCTCCTCCGTCAGCTTCGCGGGCTTGTTCAGCACCGACTCGCGCACGCCGATCTTGCCGACGTCGTGCAGCTCGGCGCCGATGCGCAGCTCCTCGAGCCCGTCGCCGGTCATCCCGAGCGCGCGCGCCACCGCGGTCGCGTAGCTCGCGACGCGCGCCGAGTGGCCGCGGGTGTACGGGTCCTTGGCCTCCAGCGCGTGCGCCAGCGACTGGACGCCGACGACGAACAGCTCCTCGATGCGCCGCGCCTGCGCCTCCACCTTGCGCTCGAGGTTCTGCTGGTAGTCCCTGTTCTCCAGGATCAGGCGCCGCTTCTCGAGCGCCTGCCGCACCCGCGCCTGCACGTCCTCGACCTGGAACGGCTTGGCCACGTAGTCCAGCGCGCCCTGCGTGAGGCACCAGATGGCGCTGCGCACGTCGGAAACGGCCGTCACCATCACGACCGCGCTGTCGGGCCAGCGGTGGCGCAGCTCGGGCAGCAGCTGGATGCCGTCCATCTCGGGCATCCGGATGTCGCTGATGACCAGGTCGGCGGGCAGCCGCTCCAGCTCCTGCAGCGCCTCGCGGCCGTTGCCGGCCTGGCGGCACGCGAACCCCTCCTCCGTGAGGAGGCGCACCAGGATGCTCCTGAGGTGCGGTTCGTCGTCCACGACGAGGCAGGTCAGCGCGTGCTCGGAGGCCACGCGCCTAGCCTAGAAGCCGCCCGACCGGGTGTCAACCCGGCCGCGCGGCGCCCGCGCGCGGATCCCGCACCGTCGTCCCGACGCCGCTTGCTGGCGCGCGGGGGCCCGATGTACCGTTCGCGAAGTCACTTCCGCCGAGCCGCCCATGACGCGAATTCGCGACCACGATCGGGAGCACGAGCTGGCGACGCGGGCCGTGCACGCGGGCCAGGAGCCGGAGCCCCTGGCCGGCGCGGTCACGACGCCGATCTTCCAGACCTCCACCTACGTCCAGGCCGCGCTCGGCAAGCACAAGGGCCACGAGTACGCCCGGGTGAGCAACCCGACGCGCGAGGCCCTCGAGCGCAACGTCGCCGCCCTCGAGGGCGGCACGCACGGGCACGCGTTCGCGTCGGGCATGGCCGCGATCGACTCGGTCCTGACGCTCCTCTCGGCGGGCGACCACGTGGTGTGCGGCGAGAACGTCTACGGCGGCACGCACCGCCTGATGGAGCAGGTGCGCTCCCGCCACGGTCTCGCCTTCAGCTACGTGGACACGCGCGACGTCGCGGCCGTCGAGCGGGCCGTCCGGCCCGCGACGAAGCTGCTGTTCGTGGAGACGCCCACGAACCCGATGATGCGGCTCGCGGACCTCGCCGCGCTGGGCGCGCTGGCCGCCGCGCGGAAGCTCCTGTTCGTGGTGGACAACACGTTCGCGACGCCGGTCTTCCAGCGGCCGTTCGAGTTCGGCGCGGACCTCGTGGTCCACTCCACCACGAAGTACCTCAACGGCCACTCCGACATGGTGGGCGGCATGGTCGTGGCGAAGCGCGACGACCTGGCCGAGCAGCTGGCGTTCTTCCAGAAGTCCATCGGCGCGGTGCCCGGCCCGTTTGACTGCTGGCTCGTGCTGCGCGGCACCAAGACGCTGGCGCTCCGGATGCGCCAGCACGACGCCAACGGGCGCCGGATCGCGGAGTGGCTCGCGGCGGACAAGCGCGTGCCGACGGTCTACTACCCGGGGCTCCCGAGCCACCCCCAGCACGCGTTGGCGTGCCGGCAGATGTCGGGCTTCGGCGGGATGCTCTCGTTCGAGGCCGGCTCGCTGGAGCGCGCCCGGCGCGTCGTCGAGCGGACCCGGCTGTTCGCGCTGGCCGAGTCGCTGGGCGGCGTGGAGAGCCTCATCGGCCATCCGGCCACGATGACGCACGCCGCCGTGCCGAAGGCCATGCGCGAGGCGATGGGCCTCACGGACGGGCTCGTGCGCCTCTCGGTGGGCGTCGAGGATGCCGACGACCTGATCGCGGACCTGGACCGCGCGCTGGCCGCCTGATCCGCGGCTGAAACGCGGGGCCGCGCGCGGCGTAGGGAAGCCGGAACGCTCAGGGAGGTTCGATGACGGACGCTGATCAGGCTCTGCCCGCGCGCCGGCCGCGCACGGTCCTCACGCAGATCTCCTCGCGCGCCTGGGAGCACGCGGCCGACCGCGCGGCGCTGAGCACGCTGCGGTCGATCCCCGGCTTCGACGAGGTCGTTCGCAAGGTGTACGGCTTCTTCGGCGAGCGCGGCGTCCGCCTGCTGTTCCAGGCCAACGCCGTCCGCGTGGGGCCGACGCAGTTCGCGCGCGTCCACGCCGCCTTCACGGACGTGTGCACCACGATGGACTGGCAGCCGCGGCCCGACCTGTTCATCTCGCAGACGCCGCTGGTGAACGCTGGCGCGTTCGGCATGGACCGGCCGTTCATCGTGCTCAACTCGGGCGCCCTCGCCCTGCTCGACGAGGAGGAGCTGCGCACCATCCTCGGCCACGAGCTGGGGCACGTCATCAGCGGGCACGCGCTCTACCGCACCATCCTCGTCATCATCCTCGAGTTCGGCTTCCGCAACCTGCCCTTCCTCGCCGGCATCGCGCTCTTGCCGATCCAGATCGCGCTGCTCGAGTGGTACCGGAAGAGCGAGCTGTCGAGCGACCGCGCGGGGCTCCTGGCGAGCCAAGACCCCATCGCCTCGATGCGGATGTTCATGAAGCTCGCGGGCGGCGGGAAGATCGACGAGATGAACCTCGACGCCTTCATGACGCAGGCGCGGGAGTACGAGGAGGGCGGCGGGGCGATGGACACCATCTACAAGGTGATCAACACCCTGGGCTACACCCACCCGTTCAACACGCTGCGCGCCGCCGAGCTGCAGCGCTGGGTCGCCTCGGGCGAGTACGACCGGATCCTCCGGGGCGAGTATCCGCGGCGCGGCTCCGACGAGGACAAGGCCCCGCTCTCGGCCGACCTCGGCGACGCGAGCAAGTACTACGCGGAGCAGGCGAAGGGCGCGGTGGACACCGTCGCGGACGTCGCGAAGAAGGCGCGCGAGGCGTTCCAGAGCGCGTTCCGGCCGGGCAACCCGTGAGGATCCTCGTCGTCGGCGGGGGCGGGCGCGAGCACGCGCTCCTCTGGGCGCTGCGGCGCGACGCCCCCCAGGCGACGCTGTTCTGCCTGCCGGGCAACGCCGGTACCGCGACCCTCGCGACCAACATCCCCGGCAAGAGCGCCGACGTGGACCTGGTCGAGCGCGCCGCCCGCGAGCAGCGCGTGGATCTCGTCGTGGTGGGCCCGGAGGCGCCCCTGGCCGCCGGCCTCGTGGACCGCCTCGCCAAGACCGGCATCCCGGTCTTCGGCCCCACGGCCGCCGCGGCCCGCATCGAGTCCTCGAAAGCCTACTCCAAGGCGCTGATGGTGAAGCACGGCGTGCCCACCGCCGCCGCCAGGACCTTCACCGACTTCGACTCCGCCGCCCGCTACCTCGACCAGCACGCCGAACCCCTGGTCATCAAGGCCTCGGGCCTCGCCGCCGGCAAAGGCGCCGTGGTCTGCCGCACGCGCGCCGAAGCCAAGGCCATCGCTTCGGCCATGCTCAAGGACGGCGCCTTCGGCGAGGCCGGGTCCGAGGTGCTCGTCGAGGAGTTCCTGGACGGGGAGGAGCTTTCCGTCCTCGCCCTCACCGACGGGGAGCACTTTGCCGTCCTGCCACCGGCCCAGGATCACAAGCGCCTGCTGGACGGCGACCAGGGACCGAACACGGGAGGCATGGGAGCATACAGCCCCGTCAGCGTAGCCTCCGAGGCGCTGCTGGCCAAGGTGGCCAGCGAGGTCTTCACGCCCACCCTGGCAGCCCTCAGGGACGACGGAGCATCATACCGCGGAATGCTTTACGCCGGCCTGATGATCATGAAGGACGGAAGCATCAGGGTCATTGAGTTCAACTGCAGGTTCGGTGATCCCGAAGCCCAGGCAATCCTGCCCGTGCTCCCTGGCGGCGTGCTCCCGGTGCTCCGGATGATCGCCGAGGGCGGCTGGATGCCACCTGGGCACACGCTGGGGGACGCCCGGTGCGCCGCCGTGACGACCGTGCTGGCGGCCGAGGGCTACCCGGACAGCCCCCGGGCGGGGGCGAGCATCTCGATCCCTCCGGCCCTCGAGCGGGATCCCGACGTCCACGTCTTCCACGCCGGCACGGTGCGGGACCCGGATGGGGGGCTCAGGGTGGCGGGGGGCCGGGTCCTGGCGGTGACGGCCACGGCGCCGACGGTGGCGGAGGCCGCGGCCCGGAGCCGCTCGGCGGCCGAGGCGATCGGGTTCGAGGGCAAGCAGTACCGGCGCGACATCGGCTGGCGCGAGATCACCCGGCGCCGCTAGCGCGTGCCGGAGCTCCCGGAAGTCGAGACCATCGCGCGGGACATCCGGCCCCACCTCGTGGGTGCCGTCCTCCGCGACGTCCGCATCGTCAAGTCCGACATCCTGCGCGGCATCGGCCCGGCCGCCCTGGTTCGCTCGCTCACCGGACGCCGCATCGTGGGCGTCGCCCGGCGGGCCAAGCACGCGGTCCTGGAGCTCGACGACGGCCGGCGGCTGGTGATCCAGCCGCGGATGACGGGCTCGCTGCTGGTGACCACCGCCGCCGCGGCCGCCGACCCGTACGTCGCCCTCGCCGCCCGGCTCTCGACGGGCCGCCACTTCGTCTACCGCGACGTCCGCCGGCTCGGCACCGTGCACCTGCTGGGCGCCGCCGCGTGGGCGCGCTACAGCGCGCGCATCGGGCCCGAGCCGCTGGAGCCGGGCTTCACGCCGGCCCGCCTCGCGGCCCTGCTCGCCGGCGGCCGCCTCGCGGTGAAGAAGGCGCTGATGGACCAGCGCCGGCTCGCCGGCGTGGGGAACATCTACGCCAACGAGGCGCTGTGGAGCGCGGGCGTGGACCCCTCGCGTCTCGCCCGCACGATCACCGCCGCCGAGGCCCGCCGCGTGCACCGCGCGCTGGTCGGGATCCTGCGCCGCTCGATCCGGCGCCGCGGCACCACGGTGCGCGACTACCGGACCGGCACCGGCGAGGCCGGCGCGTACCAGTCGCGGCTCGACGTCTACGGCCGGGAGGGCCGGCCGTGCCGCCGCTGCGGGCGGCGCATCGTGCTGACCCATGCGATCGACGCACGCGCCACCTACTTTTGTCCAGGATGCCAGCGCTAGCCCTGCTCACCGAGCCCGCCAGCGACTCCCTCGAGGCGCTGCGCGCGCGCGTCAAGGCGACGGCGCGGCGCCGGCCGGGCGTGTACCAGTTCCTGGACGCGAGCGGCGGCGTGTTCTACGTGGGCAAGGCGAAGGACCTGCGCGCGCGGCTGCTGAGCTACTTCTCGGCGCCGTGGCCGGACAGCAAGTCGGCGCACCTGATCCGCGCGGCCGCCGACGTCACCTGGCGCTACCAGCCGAGCGAATTCGCGGCGCTCCTGGAGGAGCTGCGGCTGATCGCGCGGCTGCGGCCGTTCTCGAACGTGCGCGGCAACCGCTCCCGGCGCCGCATGGTGTTCATCAAGCTCACGGGCGGCGTCGCGCCCAAGCTCAAGGTCACCGACCACACCACCGACCGCGCGGCGCGCTACTACGGACCGTTCCAGAGCGGCTGGCGCACGGCGGAGTCCATCCGCGTGATGAGCGACCTGCTGAAGCTCCGCGACTGCGCCCAGGACCGGCCGCTGCGCTTCGCCGACCAGGCCGACCTGTTCGGCGCGCTCTCCGAGCCCGCCGGCTGCCTGCGCCACGAGCTGGGCACCTGCCTGGGGCCCTGCGCCGGCAGGACCACCGCGGAGACCTACCGCGCCGCCGTCGCCGAGGCCGTGGCGTTCCTCGAGAGCCACGCCGTCGCGCCCATCGACCGCGTCCTGGACGCGATGGCCGACGCCTCCGAGGCGCGCGACTTCGAGCGGGCGGCGCTGTGGCGCGAGAAGCTGGAGGCGCTCGAGGAGCTGTTCGCCGCCGTCTCGCGGCTCCGCGCCGGCACCGAGGCGCTGACCTTCGTGTACGGCGTGCGCGACCGCACCGCCGCCGCCGACGGCGGGGGGAACGACGACCGCGTGTACCTGGTGCATCGCGGCCTGGTGCGCGCCCTGGCCGCCTGGCCGAAGACGCCCATCGAGCGCGACGCTTTCGCGGCGGAGGTGGCCCGGGCGGCCGCGCAGCCCCTGGCGGGCCCCGCCGCGAGGACGGCCTCCGAGATGGACGAGCTGCTGCTTGTGATGAGCTGGTTCCGCCAGCACCCCGAGGAGTTCGCGTCCACCTCCCCGCTCGAGCAGTGGCTGGAGCCGCCGGCTAGCTGAGCGGGACGATCCTCGCCCGCGGCGGGATCCCCGGCTCCGTCTCCATGATCGCCACCGATGGCTGGAGGTCGAAGCGCCGCGGACCCGCGGCGCCGGGATTGATCACCACGGTGAAATCCGGCAGGTCCCGGATCAGGGCCTGGTGCGTGTGGCCGTACACGATCACGTCCGCCCGCGGGAACGCCGCCTTCAGGCGCTGCGGCTCGGGCGAGCCGAACTGGTCGCCGTGCGTGACCACGAACAGGAACCCGTCCAGCTCGATCTCGGCCACCTGCGGCAGGCGGCGGCGCATGACCCCGCCGTCGACGTTCCCGTGCACCGCCGTCACCGGCGCCAGCAGCTCCAGCTCGTCCAGCACCTCGCCGCCGCCGACGTCGCCCGCGTGCAGGATGCGGTCCACCTTGGCGAACACCTCGTGCACCGACGGTCGAACCTTCCCGTGCGTGTCGGCGATGATCCCCAGCCGCATCAGCGACGCCGCCCCGCTTTGCCGGACCAGCGCGGCACGAGCTCCGCGCCCACACCCAGGTGGTCCAGCACCCGCTGGACGACGAAGTCCACCAGGTCGGCCACTTCCTTCGGCCGCTGGTAGAACGCCGGAGCAGCCGGGAGCACCGTCGCTCCGGCCTCGGTGACTGCCACCATGTTCCTGAGGTGCACCAGCGACAGCGGCGTCTCCCGTGGCACCAGGACCAGACGCCGCCGCTCCTTCAGCACCACGTCCGCGGCCCGTTCGACGAGGCTCCGGCTGTTCCCCGTGGCAACGCCCGCCAGCGTCGCCATCGAGCAGGGGCAGATCACCATCCCGGCCGTCAGCACGGACCCCGAAGCGGGACGCGCTCCACGGTCGTCGTCCGTGAACAGCTCGACGCGCCGCCAGGCCTTGCCCACCGCCGCCGCCAGATCTTCAGCCGAGGCGATGCCACACTCCTCGCGGAGCAGCCGCCACCCGTGCGACGACACGATCAGCCAGACAGGCGTGGCCGAGCCCGCCAGCACCTGGAGCAGCCTGAGACCGTAGGGAGCACCGGAAGCTCCCGTTATGGCCATGACGACGGGCAGGCGGCTCATCCGCCCCTCCTGTTTGGTGTCGGCCGGCGCACGGGGTGCGGCAACGGGCGGGCCGGACCGGGGCGTCGCGGTGCTCCAGGCCTGCTCTTCCCAGGCTGGCGCTCTCGTGGCGGCCCCTTGTGCGGCTTGCACGCGCTCATCGGAGCACCGCGTCCGCGATGGCTCCAGCCATGACCACGGCCGAGATGATCCCGTTCATCGAGAAGAACGCGGCGTCGAGCCTGGAGTAGTCGTTCGGGTGCACAAGCCTGTGCTCCCACACCAGCAGCCCGACGGCCAGCGCCACCCCCCCGAAGTACCACGCACCGAAGCCAGCGGCCAGGCCGAATGCCACCAGCGCGGCGCCGGCCGCGACGTGCAGCACCCTGGCGACGGCGATGGCCCCGGACGGACCGATGGCCACCGTCATGGACCGCAGTCCGTGCTCCCGGTCGAAGCGCTCGTCCTGCAGGGAGTACAGCACGTCGAACCCGCCGCCCCAGCAGGTCACCACGAGCGCGAGGAGCACGATCATCCACCAGGGGTCGCTCCAGGCACCGGTCACGGCCAGGTACCCGCCGACGGGCGCGATCGCCATGCCCAGGCCGAGCCACAAGTGCGACAGCGACGTGAACCGCTTGCTGTACGAGTAGCCGGTGATCCAGGCCAGGGCGACGGGAGAGAGGGCGAGGCAGAGGGGGTTGAGGAGGCCGGCGGCGAGCACGAAGAGCGCCGACATCGCCGTCACCAGGAGCCACGCCTCCGCGAGCGACATCCGCCGCGCCGGCAGCTCGCGGCCGGCCGTCCGGGGGTTCAAGGCGTCCAGGCGCCGGTCGGCGATCCGGTTGAATCCCATCGCCGCGAACCGCGCGGCACCGAACGCCGCCACCACCAGCAGCAGGGTCCGCAGCGTGACCGCGCGCTCGTGCGAGGCGGCGCACACGCCGACGATGGCGAAGGGCAGCGAGAAGACGGTGTGGGCGACCTTGACGAAGTTGGCGTAAGCCACGAGCCGGCCTCCGCCCGAGAGGACCTGCCCGTCCACCCCGCCGGCGGCCGTCACGGCAGACGGATGCCGAGCCGCGCCCACTTCTCGTCGACGGTCTTGCGCGTGGCCTCGTCCATCACGATCCGATCGGGCCATTCGCGCGCGAATCCCTCTTCCGGCCACTTCCGCGTGGCGTCGATGCCCATCTTGGAGCCGAACGTGAAGCCGCGGCTCGCGTGATCGAGGACGTCCACCGGCCCCATCGTGAAGTGCACGTCGCGCTCGGGATCGATGTGGTTCAGCGCCACCCACCAGGCTTCGTCCGGATCGGCGACGTTCACGTCCGCGTCGAGCACGACGATCACCTTGGCGAGCGACATCAGGCCCTGGCCCCACAGCCCGTTCATCACCTTGAAGGCGTGGCCGGGATACTGCTTGCGGATGCCGACGAACACGAGGTTGTGGAAGATGCCGTAGGCCGGCATGTGGTAGTCCACGATCTCCGGCAGCGTGAGCTGCAGCAGGGGGCGGAAGATCCGCTCCGTGGCGTGGCCGAGGTAGTAGTCCTCCATCGGCGGCCGGCCGACGATCGTGGCCGGGTAGATCGCATCGCGCCGCATGGTGACGGCGGTGACGTGGACCCGCGGATAGCGGTCGGCCAGCGAGTAGAAGCCGGTGTGGTCGCCGAACGGCCCCTCGACGACCAGCTCCTCCGCCGGGTCGATGTAGCCCTCGATGACGATCTCCGCCTCGGCCGGCACCTCGAGGTCGCAGGTCACCGCCTGCACCAGGCGGACCGGCGAGCGCCGCAGGAATCCGGCGAAGAGGAACTCGTCCACCGCCGGCGGCAGGGGCGCCGAGGCGGCGTACATCGAGGCCGGATCGCCTCCCAGGGCGATCGCCACCGGCATCCGCTCCCCGCGCTCGGCCATCGCCCGCCAGTGGGCCGCGCCCACCTTGTGCCGCTGCCAGTGCATCGCCAGCTCCCGCCGGCCCTGCACCTGGATCCGGTAGAGTCCCACGTTCCGTGCTCCCGTGGCCGGATCCCGCGTGATGACCATCGGCAGCGTCAGGTACGGGCCCCCGTCACCGGGCCAGCACACCAGGTGCGGCAACTCCCGGACATCCAGGTCGGCCTCCCGGAGCACGACTGTCTGACACGGGCCCTCACCGGAGACCTTCCGCGGGGGCATCTTCGCCAATTCCGCCAGCTTCGGGAGCAGGGCCAGCTTCCCTGCGACACCGTCCGGAGCTTCGGTCTTCAGCAGCTCGGTGATCCGTGCTCCCACGGCGTCCAGGCTGGGCGTCTCGAGAGCCATCTCCATGCGCCGGAGTGACCCAAACAGGTTGATGGCGACCGGGAAGCGGCTCGGCGCGCCCCCTGGGAGCACCGGGCGCTCGAACAGCAGGGCCGGACCGCCTCCCGGGCTCTTCATGCACCGGTCGGCGATCTCCGTGATCTCCCGGTCCACGGATACGCTCTCGCGCACCCGCACCAGCTCGCCTGCCTCGTCCAACGCGGCGATGAAGTCGCGCAGGTTCTCGAGGCTCATCGCGTCCCCCAGTGGATGGCGGCGATGCCGCCGGTGAGAAGTCGGAAGCCGCAGTCCTTGAGACCCGCGCCCCCCATGCGCCCGGCCAGCGCGTCCGGCGCCGGAAACTGCTCCACCGAGGCCGGAAGGTAGGCGTACGCGGTCGGGTGGCCGGAAACCAGGCGCCCCACGAGCGGCAGGATCCGGCGGAAGTAGAGCAGGTAGGCGGCGCGCACCGCCGCCCGGGGCGGCGTCGTGAAGTCGAGGATCACGAGGCGGGCACCCGGGCGCAGCACCCGGGCCAGCTCTCGAAGGCCGGCATCCACGTCGTCCAGGTTGCGCAGGCCGAAGCCCACGGTGGCGCCGTCGAACGTCCCGTCCCGGAACGGCAATCCGAGGGTGTCGGCCGCGGCCGCGCGGATGGGCCGACCCCGCACCTTGGCCGCGCCCAGGCGCAGCATCGGCCGCGCGAAATCGGCGCCCACCACGGTGCCGGCGAAGGCGGCCCGCCCAGCCAGCTCGGCCGCGAGGTCCAGCGTCCCCCCGCAGGCGTCCAGGAACACGCCCCCCGCCCTCGCCTCCCAGCCGAGGCGGTCCACGGCCTGACGGCGCCACCCGCGGTCGACGTTGAGCGAGAGGAGGTGGTTCAGCAGGTCGTAGCGCGGCGCGATGTCGGCGAACATCTCGCGCACGTAGCGACGCTTGTCGGATGGGGCCTCGGGCGGCGCGGGCGGAGCCAACGTCATCGGCCGGCAGTCGGGCGGAGCGGCATCGGAAGCGTAGATTACCCCCCCCATGCCGACGGCGAAAGACCTCCAGGCGCTTGGCGACCGGGAGGTCGTGGAGCTGGCGAAGGCCGGCAAGGAAGCGGCGTACCGCGAGTTGCTCAGGCGGTACGAGCGGCCCGTCTTCTCGCTCATTTTCCGCATGGTGCGCGACCGCGCCCTCGCCGAGGACCTGGCGCAGGAGACCTTCATCAAGGTCCTGAACGCGCTGGAGAGCTACCGCCCCGAGTACAAGTTCTCCTCGTGGATCTTCAAGATCGCGAACAACGCCGCCATCGATCAGCTCCGGCGCCGCGACCTCGACACGCTCTCGCTCGACGGCGCGCCGGACGCGCGCACCGCGGACGAGGTCGAGGCCACCGCGCTCCAAGCCGCCGACCGCTCGGAGTCGCCCCTCCAGGAACTGGAGTCGCGCGAGACCGGCAGCGCCATCGAGCGCGCCATCGGCCGCCTCAGGCCGGAGTACCGCACCTGCATCCTGCTCAGGCACGTGGAAGGCCGGTCGTACGAGGAAATCGCCGAAGTGATGGACCTGCCCCTGGGAACCGTGAAGACCTACATCCACCGCGCCAGGATCGAGCTGCGGGAGTACCTGGCCGACTTGAGGACCTGAAACCGCCACCACCCCTGTCCCGTAAGGGGTGTAGCGAGGGAGGTAAGTGGCCTGATGGACAAGCAGTTAGACCATTCGGAGCTGGACGCGCTCGTTCTGCGCGAATTGTCCAGTCTGCCGAGTCTCACCCCCAGCCGGAGCTTCGAGGACCGCGTGATGGCGCGGGTGATCCTCCCGAGGCCGGCGGCGGTGGTGCTGCTGCAGCGCGCCGGCGCGTGGGCCATCCAGCCCCGCCGCGCCGTCGCCCTCGCGACGGCGTACGCCGCCTGCGTGGTCCTCACGGTCCTGCTCGCCGCCCCGTGGGTCGCGGCGCACGCCTCGGTGGCCACGCTGGGCGCATCGTGGCTGGCGGCCCAGGCGAGCCGCTGGCTCGACGCGACCGCGCTGTCGGTCGCGGCCTGGGCCGTGCGCTCGGGCCTGGTCTCGGCCCTGCGCTCGGCGGCCGGCAACGGCCTCAGGCCCTGGCTCCTGCTCGCGACGATCGCCGTCGGCTACGCCGCGAGCGGCTACGGCATGCACGTCCTGCTCAAGGCGCCCCGGAGGAGCGATGCACTCGCTGACACGCTCTAGTCTCCTCGCGCTGGCGCTGGCCGTGGGCGGCACGGAGGCGGCCGTGGCGTTCCCCGGCTTCCACGTGCAGCGCGACGGCGCCTCGCGGCTCGCCGAAGGTCTCCGGTTCCTCGAGCGCGTGCTGCACGTCCAGCAGCGCCCGGACCAGGTGACCTCGGCCACGATCTCCGTCGGCACGCACGACGCGATGCTGGAGCTGGACCTCGCGTCCGGCGCCTCGCGCGTCGTGGACCTCAAGGCCGGCGCGCTGTATCTCGACGGGCGCCAGGCTGGCTCGTACGCGGTCGGCGGCCCGCTGGAGCGCTCGTGGCGGCGGCTCCTGGCCGACGCCGGCTCCCTGGACACGCCGCACCTGCTGGCGGCCGTCCGGGAGTGGCGCGTCGAGGGCCTGGCGGGCAGCGATCTCGCGATGCAGCAGCGCATCGAGGCCCAGCTCGCGCCCCTGATGCCGGCCGCGCCGGTCCCGCCGCCCGCGCTGGGCGTCGCGCCGGCGGCCGAGTCGGTGACGCAGCCCGCGGCTCCGGCCGCGGCCGTCGCCGCACCGCAGGTGGCCGCACCGGCCTCGCCGGCACCTGCCGTGCCGTCGGCCGTCCAGACGCTGTTCGCCGACGTGAAGAACGTGGTCGCGATGTTCGTCGCGCTGGCGATGATCGGGTTCGGCATGGTGTTCTTCGCCCGGCGCTACGTAGAGGTCGTGGCCGACACCGCGTCGGGGGCCTTCGGGCGCTCGCTCGTGGTGGGCCTGCTCGGGCAGCTGCTCGTCCTGCCGACGCTGGCCATGCTCATCGTCGGGCTCATCTTCACGATCGTCGGCATCCTCCTCCTGCCCTTCGCCATCATCGCCTTCGTCATCGCCGTGTGCGCCGCCGCGCTGGGCGGCTACCTGGCGGTGGCGCACGCCGTCGGCGAAACGGTCAGCCGGCGGCGGATGGCCAACGGTGCGTTCGTGCGGAGCCCGAACGCCTACGGCTACCTGTTCACCGGCCTGGTGGGGTTGCTGGGCCCGTGGGCCGCCGTGGCGCTCTTCAGCTGGGCGGGGCCGGTGGTCTACGTGCTCACCGCGGCGGCGTTCGTGGCGACGTGGCTCGCGGCCACGGTGGGCTTCGGCGCCGTGCTGCTCTCCCGCGCGGGGCTCAGGGACGCGTTCACGGGCCGCCACATGGGCGACCAGTCGGGCGAGTACCTCTGGACGACGCCGCCGGCGACGCCGGCCGCACCGGGGCGCGGGCGATCCGCGTGAGGCGCGGGCTGGCCCTGGGCACCGCGCTCGCGGCGCTGCTGGCGGTCCAGGTCGCCCGCGCGCAGGACCTCCGCACGCTCAGCTCCTCGCGCGAGCTGCACGGCGAATCGGCGCTCACCGCGGACGTGACCTACGCGGCAGGGCGCTTCCACCTCGGCGCCGCCGCCCCGGGCACGCTGTACCGGATGGTGATGCGGTACGACGAGGCGAAGTTCGTCCCGATCCGCGACTACGATCCGGCGACCGGCGTCCTGCGCCTCGGCCTCAAGACGATCGGCCACGTCTCGCTCGGCTCCGGCGACGAGGACACCGTGCCCTCGCTCGACCTCGCGGTCGCGCCGGGCGTGCCCCTGACGCTCCGCGTGGACCTCGGTGCGGCCGAGGCGGACGCCGATTTCGGGGGCCTCGCCCTCCACAGCCTGAGCTACAAGACCGGCGCCTCCAAGTCGGACCTCCGCTTCAGCCGCCCGAACGGCGTGGCGTGCGACTCGCTGGCCCTGGAGGCGGGGGCGGCGCAGCTGGCGGTTTCGAGCCTCGGCAACGCCAACTGCCGGCGCCTGAGGGTGGACGGGGGCGTCGGCGCCCTCACGCTCGATTTCAGCGGCGCCTGGCGCAGCCCGATGGACGCCGAGGTCCACCTGGCCCTCGGCTCGCTCAAGCTCGAGCTGCCGCGCGGCCTGGGCGTCTCGATCTCGCTGGACCGTTTCCTGGCGTCGTTCGAGCAGAGCGGATTCACGAAGCGGGGCGACGTGTACTACTCGGACGGCTACGACGCTGCCCGCGCGCACCTGGACCTGCGGGTGGAGTCGGCGTTCGGCGGCGTGCAGGTGGTCTGGCTCGACTCGCGCTGAAACGTCGGCGAGTCCGGGCGGCCCGGATCAGCCGCGCCGGCCCCCGCTGACCCGCACTTCCGCACCACGTCCGTAGCCCAGCACCGCGTCAGCCCGACCGTCGCGCACCGCGATTTCCAGCGTTCCACCCGATCCGACGAAGGCGACCGGGCTCCCGCCGGGCACCTCGCCGAACGTCGCGTGCAGCGGAACGAGGTGCCGCCCGAGGCGGACCTCCGCCCCGGCGTGGCAGGCGCTCGCCGGCAGGTTCGTGACCAGCGTGCCGAACCGGTCCACGTGGACTACCTGCCCGACCGTATCGGCACCTTCCGTGTGGGGGCGCCGCGGCGGCAGGTGCACCAGGTCCCGCACCGGCGAGCCCAGGTCGGCCAGCGCCGCGCCGAGGGCGAGGCGGGCCGCGGCCGGCGCGAACACGTCGCGGCCGTGGAAGGTGCGGCTCGCCCCCCCGGGCACCGCCAGGCTCACCACCTCCGCGTGCGCCGCCGCGAACACCTCGCTCAGGAGGCCGTTGTCGGGGGCGACGAAGCGGTGCCCGGCCGCGTCGACGGCGAGGGCGCGCCGCGTCGTGCCGACGCCGGGATCCACGACCGCCAGGTGCACCGTGCCGGCCGGAAACTCCCGCCAGGCGCGGCCGAGCACGTAGCTCGCGGCCGCGACGTCGCCCGGCGCGATGTCGTGGCTCAGGTCCACCAGCGTGGCCGCGGGGACGAGCGAGAGCAGCCGGCCCTTCACCTCGCCGACGTAGCTGTCGGAGGATCCGAAATCCGTGAGGAGCGTGACGAGCGGGCTCACGCGCGCGCCCTCCGCCAGCGGCCGCTGCGCCACAGCAGGGCCATCGCGATCCCCCGGCCGGCGGCCGTCACGCTGATGGTCCACCAGATGCCGACGATGCCGAGCCCGCCGGAGAGCCAGGCCGCGAGCGGGATCCGCGAGGCGGTGAGCGAGCCGGACCACAGCATCGGCTCGATCGTGAAGCCGGCGCCGCCGAGCGATCCCTCGAGCACGATCTCCAGGGCCATCGTGATCTCCGCGAGCGCGATGATGCGCAGGTAGAGCGCGCCGGCCGCGATGACGCCCGGGTCCCGGCTGAACACGCCGACGAGCGCGGTGGGCACCACGAGGAACGCCAGCGCCACGAGCGCCGCCGCCGCGCACGCGTAGCGCGCGGAGAGCCAGCCGGCGGTCCGGGCGCGATCGGGGCGGCCCGCCCCCAGATTCTGGCCGACGATGGCCGCCGACGCCAGGCCGAAACCCACCGCCACCTGGTAGGCGAGACCCTCGAGCTTGTGGCCCACGCCCAGCGCGGCGAGCGCCGCCGTTCCGAACCGCGTCGTGATCCTCGTGAGACCGATGTAGACCAGGCTGAAGAAGACGCCGGTCGCCGCGGTGGGCGCGCCGATGCGCAGCACCGTCAGGGCCGCCCGCCAGTCGCGCACCGCGAAGCGCAGCAGCCGGCGCCGCACGAGCACGCTGAAGCCGAAGGCCAGCACCAGAGCCCGCGTGCCGACGGCCGCGACCGCCGCGCCCGCGATGCCCATCTTCGGCGCGGGGCCGAGGCCGAGGATCAGGACCGGGTCCATCACCAGCGTCACGAGCACCGACGCCAGCAGCAGCGCCAGCGGCGTCCGCGTGTCGCCGGCCGCCCGGAAGGCGGCTTCCGCCGCGTAGAACCCGAGCACGAGCGGCGTGCCGATCAGGTAGGTCGAGAGCCACCGCCGGCCGAGCTCGGTGACTTCCGGCGGCGTCTGCATCACCGCGAACAGCGCCGGCAGCAGCGCCCACCCGAGCAAGCCGACCGCGACGCCGCCGAGCATCGCCGCGGCGAGCGTGGTGCCGGCCGCGACCGACGCGAGCCCGTGCGCCCCCTCGCCGTGCCGCCGCGCGGCGACCGCGGTGAGACCGACGCCGATCATCTCGCCTACCGCGAGCAGCATCCACACCGCGAATCCCGCGGTGGAGATCGCGGCGAGGGCCGCCGGGCCCAGGGTGCGCCCGACCCAGAAGACGTCGATGAGGAGGAAGGCGAGCTGCAACAGCGCCGAGCCGACGGCCGGCAGGGCCACGCGCATGATGGCCCGCGGCAGCGGCCCCGAGACGAGGTCCGACTCCGGGCCACCCGCCACGGCCGCGCTCACGGCGTGCGGGCGGTCGCGTCCAGGAAGCGGCGGAAGACCGGGTTCTCCGGGAAGCGCGTCGCCAGGTCGCCGACGATCGCGCGCGCTTCCTCGCGGTGCGCGGGCACGGAGGCGCCCTCGCGGAGCAGCGCGTTGGCGTACACCCACTGCGCCTCGTAGCGCGTGGTGCCGCCCTCCTCGCTCACCCGCCGCAGCCACGCGAGCGCCCGCCCCGCGTCGCCGCCGCCCAGCCCCACGATCCGCGCCACGAGCCGCGCCAGCACGCCCGCGCGCGCCAGGGCGTAGTCGTAGACCGCGAGCCCGAGCCGGCAGTCCACGCAGCCCGAGTCCAGGGCCACCGCGCGGTTCAGCGCCGAGCGCATCCGCCGCGCGTCCCGCGCGGCGCGCCAGTAGTGCCCGTGCAGCTCCGCCTGCCGCGCGCGGTAGCCCAGCGCGGTGCCGAGCCAGAACAGCTGCGCCACGCGCGCCGAGTCGCTCGCGGCCGCGGCCGCCGCCCGCTCGGCCCGCCCCGTCGCGTCCCCGAGCAGCGCGTCGATGGAGTCCTCGGCGAAGCCGTCGTCCCCGCGCGCCGTGCCCCACCAGATCAGCGCGGAGGCCTCGAGCGCCGGCCCGACGGGGTCGAGGGGGTGGCGGTCGGCGAGCCGGGAGAAGAACAGCCGCGCGGCCTCGAACTGCCCGCTGTAGATGAGCAGCTGGCCCGACGCGGTCTCCGACGCCGCCGCCCAGGCGCTCGAATCGGGCAGCGTGTCCTGCGGAGGGAGGCTCGCCCCCACCGCCGCGGAGAGCAGGGCCGCGAACAGAACGGGAGGGCCTACGAGGCGACGATCGGCAGGCGCACCGCCGCCGCGGCGGCCCGCTCCACCACCTGCGCGGCGAGGCCCGCGAAGGCCCGGGCCGCGGGCGTGGCCGGCTCCGCCAGGATCACCGGCTGCCCGGACTCGCACAGCTCCTGGACGCGCTCCTGCAGCGGCACCTCGCCCAGGAGCGGGATGCCCAGCTCCTCGGCCAGCCGCCGGCCGCCGCCGGTGGCGAAGATGGCGGTCCGCTCGCCGCAGTGCGGGCACTGGAAGTACGACATGTTCTCCACGATCCCGAGCACCGGGACGCCCACCTTCTCGAACATCTTGGCGCCCCGCAGCGCGTCGCCCACCGCCACGTCCTGCGGCGTGGTGACGATGATCGCGCCGCCCACCTGCACCGACTGCACGAGGCTGAGCTGCGCGTCGCCGGTGCCCGGCGGCATGTCCACGAACAGGAAGTCCAGCTGACCCCAGTCCACGTCGCCGAGGAACTGCTGGATGATCTTGGTGACGATGGGACCGCGCCAGATGGCGGCCGCGTCGCGCTCCACGAGGTTGCCGAGCGAGATCAGCTTCACGCCGTGCGCGACGATCGGCTGGATCTTGCCGCCCGCCACTTCCGGCCGCTCGTCCGCGACGCCGAACATGCGCGGGATGTTGGGGCCGTACACGTCGGCGTCCATCACGCCCACGCGCTTCCCCTCGGCGGCGAGGCCCGCCGCGAGGTTCACGGTGACCGTGGACTTGCCGACCCCGCCCTTGCCGCTCGAGACGGCGATCACGTGACCGAGATTGGGGAACGCGCGCGCGGTGGGCGGCGGCACCGGCTTCGGCGTGGTCTGCGGCTGCTGCTGCACGCCGCCCGCCACTTCCATCTTCACGCCGGCGACCCCGGGCACGGCCTGCGCCGCCATCCGCGCCTCGCGCACCAGCGTCGCGGGGTCCTCGCGATCCAGGGTGAAGGCGATGCGCACCCGGCCGTCGCCCTCGACCGCCAGCCCCCGCACCATCCCCGCGCTCACCACGTCCTGGCCGAGCCGCGGGTTCACCACCCGCCGCAGCGCGGCCTCCACCCGCTCCTTGAGATCGTCAGCCGCCACGAGTCAGACCGCCTCCACGCACCGGACTTCCGGCACCGCCGTCCGGAGCCGTGCCTCGATCCCGTTCTTCAGCGTGGCCCGCGACATCGGGCAGCCGACGCAGTGCCCCATCAGGCGCAGCGTCACCAGGCCCTCGCCCTCGTCGAAGTCCACGAATTCCACGTCACCGCCGTCCATGCGAATCGCCGGACGCACCAGATCCAGCACTTCCTCGATCTTCTCCACCGTGGTCGCCACTGCCGCTCCTTATTGCGACCACCGTGGTCGCAAATTAGACAGCCCTTGGGAAGAGGGTCAACCAACCTTCCCACTGGAGAGCAAGCGGCGTGCCGCCGCGAGGACCTCGCGCTGCACCTCGTCGAGCGTGCCGCCGATGGACGCGCCCGAGGCCTTGGCGTGGCCGCCGCCCCCGAACGGCTGGGCGAACGCGGCCACGTCCACGTCGCCCACGGACCGGAACGACACCTTGATCCTGCCGCTCGAGAGCGTGCGGAAGAGGAGCGCCATCCTCGTGCCGGCCACGGAGCGCGCGAGCTCGACGAGGCCGTCGAGGTCGTCCGCGCTGACGCCGTGCCGCTCGAGCGCGCCCGCCGGCACCGTCAACCACGAGAGGCCGACGTCGGGCTCGACCACCAGCGTCTCGAGCACCTCCGCCGTGAGGCGCAGGCGGCCGACGGGCGCGGTCGCGTACACGCGCTCGTAGATGGACTCCGGGTCAACGCCGCACTCGAGCAGCGATGCCGCCACCCGCAGGGTGCGCGGCGACGTGTTGGCGAAGCGGAAGCCACCGGTGTCGGTCAGGAGCCCCACGTAGAGCGCGCGCGCCGCGTCGGGCGTGATCGTCCAGCCGGCCGTCGCGGCCAGGTCGTAGACCAGCTCGGCGGTCGCCGACGCGGTCGCGTCCACGAGGCGCGGTCCCTTGGGCAGCGTGCCGGGCGAGAGATGGTGGTCCACGCACGCCGTGAGGACGTCGCGCCCGTGGATCGTCTCGGCCAGCTGCCCGAGCCGGCCGAGGTCCGAGATGTCCAGGACGAGGAACAGGTCGGCGTCGCGCAGCGCGGCGACCGCGCGGTCGGTGCGGTCGCGCGCCTTCACCGGCTCGAGGAGGAAGGAGAAGCGGGCCGGGATGGGCGTGGGGTTCGCGATGTGCGCGTCCTTCCCCAGCGCCGCGAGGAGGTGGAGCAGCGCCACCTCGCTCCCGACTCCGTCGCCGTCCGAGTTGACGTGGGTGGTCATCACGATGCGGCGGGCCGCGAGGAGCGCCGAGGCCACGGCGCGAGCGCCCTTCTTCCGCGACGCGGGGACGCTCTCCAGCTTCGGCTTCGGTTTCATGCGCGCTGCACGCTACCGGGAAGCCGGGCGGCGGGCAAGGGCGGCGGCGCGTGCTTTCGCGCGCCCAGGCGCCCTCCTGCGAACCGAAACGACGAACGGCCGGCTCCACCCGGAGCCGGCCGCCCTGTCGCCGCCGCGCGCGGCGCTATTTCGGCGCCGTGCCCGCCGCGATTTCCTTCTGCAGGAGGCTGTGCCGCCGGCTGTACCCGAAGTAGATCGTGAAGCCGATCAGGAGCCACACGATGAGCCGGATCCACGTGTCCTCGGGCAGCGTGAGCATCAGGCCGAAGCAGCAGACGACGCCCATGATCGGCACGAACGGCACCCACGGCGTGCGGAACGGCCGGTCCAGGTCCGGGCGCGTGCGCCGCAGCACCAGCACGCCGATCGAGACGAGCACGAACGCCAGGAGGGTGCCGATGTTCACCAGCTGGCCGAGCAGCTCCAGCGGCAGCAGGCCGGTGGCGATCGCCACCGCGATGCCGGTGAAGATGGTCGAGAGGTACGGCGTCCGGAACCTGGGGTGCACCGACGCGGCCCACTTCCCCAGCAGGCCGTCGCGCGACATCGAGTAGAACACGCGCGACTGGCCCAGCAGCATCACCAGGATCACCGAGCCGAGGCCGAGCACGGCGCCCACGTCCACCAGGACGCGCAAGGCCTCGGGGGCGCCGATGCGCTGCATCGCCAGCGCCATCGGCGCGGCCACGTTGAGATCCTTGTACGGCACCATTCCCACCAGCACGGCCGACACGATCACGTACAGCAGCGTGCAGATCGCCAGCGAGCCGAGGATGCCGATGGGCATGTCGCGTTGCGGGTTCTTCGCCTCCTGCGCCGCGGTGGAGACCGCGTCGAAGCCGATGTAGGCGAAGAACACCAGGCCGGCGCCGCGCAGCACGCCCGACCAGCCGTAGGTCCCCCACTGGCCGGCGTTCGGCGCGATGAACGGCTTGATGTTGGCCGGGTGGAAGTGCGCGAGGCCGACGAAGAAGATCACCAGGACGATCGTGACCTTGAGGATCACGATGAAGTTGTTGACCGTCGCCGACTCCTTGATCCCGATCACGAGCACCGTGGACATGATCGCCACGATGAGGATGGCCGGCGCGTTGAACCACGCCCCGGTCGCGTTGAACCCGGCGTGCACGCACCCCGCGAGCCCCGACGCCACGTTCGCCGCCGTGCAGTACTGGGTGGGCGAGTTGGACATCCACGCCGGGAACGTGATGCCGAAGTCGTTCAGGAGGCTGACGAAGTGCCCCGACCAGCCCACGCCGACGGTGGCCGCGCCGGCCGCGTACTCCAGCACGAGGTCCCAGCCGATGATCCACGCCACCAGCTCGCCCATCGTCGCGTAGGAGTACGTGTAGGCGCTCCCCGCGACCGGCACCGCGCTGGCCATCTCGGCGTAGCACAGGCCCGCGAACGCGCAGGCGATGCCCACGATGACCATCGAGATCGGCACCGCGGGCCCCGCGTACAGCGCGGCCGCCTGGCCCGTCAGCACGAAGATCCCCGCGCCGATGATGGCCCCGATGCCGAGCGTGATGAGGTTGAGCGGACCGAGGGCACGCTTGAGCGAGCGCTCGCCCGCCCCGTCGGCCTCGGCGCGCAGGGCGCTGATGGACTTGGTGGCCCAGAGGTTCATCGGCCCGACCTTCTTGGCTGGAGAGAGGGGGTCCCGCGACGAGCGCCGGCCCCGGTTGGAAGCGCGCTAGACTACCGAAACGCGGCGGGCGGTGTCAAGCGCCCCCGCGGGCGGTGACCTCCCGTCAGGCCACCCGCCCTCACGGACTGTAGTTCGGCGCCTCGCGCGTGATGGAGACGTCGTGGGGGTGCGACTCCCTGAGGCCCGCGGCGGTGATGCGCACCATCTCGGTCCGCGTCTGCAGGTCCTTGATGGTCGGCACGCCGCAGTAGCCCATCCCGCTCCGGAGGCCGCCCACGAGCTGGAAGACCACGTCGGCCACCGGTCCCTTGTAGGGCACGCGTCCCTCGATGCCCTCCGGCACCAGCTTGCTGGCCGACATCTCGCCTTCCTGGAAGTAGCGGTCGGCCGAGCCTTCCTGCATCGCCGACAGGCTGCCCATGCCGCGGATCACCTTGAAGCGGCGGCCCTCGTAGAGCAGCGACTCGCCTGGGCTCTCCTCGGTGCCGGCGAACACGGCGCCCATCATCACGCTGTCGGCGCCGGCGGCGAGCGCCTTCACGGCGTCGCCGGAGTACTTGACCCCGCCGTCGGCGATCACGGGCACGCCGGAGGCGCCCGCGACGGCGTCCTGGATGGCCGTCACCTGCGGCACGCCCACGCCGGTCACCACGCGCGTCGTGCAGATGGAGCCCGGCCCCACGCCGACCTTGACCGCGTCCACGCCGCGCTCGACCAGGGCGCGCGCCCCGTCCTTCGTGGCGACGTTGCCACCCACGAGCTGCGCGTCGGGGAAGGCCTCGCGCAGCGCCGCCACGGCCTGCAGCACGCCCTCGCTGTGGCCGTGCGCCGAGTCCACGACGAGCACGTCGCACCCGGCGCCGAGCAGCGCCTGCGCGCGGGAGGCGGCGTCGCGCGTGGCGCCCACCGCGGCCGCGACCCGCAGCCGGCCCAGCTGGTCCTTGTTGGCCAGCGGGTAGTCGCGCCGCTTGAAGACGTCCTTGACCGTGATCAGGCCCTGCAGCTTCCCGTCCGCCGACACCACCGGGAGCTTCTCGACCTTGTGCCGCGCGAGGATCTTCACGGCGTCCTCGAGCGTCGTCCCCACGGGTGCCGTCACGAGATCCTTGCTCGTCATCACCTCGCGGATCGGCCGGTCGAGGTTGTTCTCGAACTGGAGGTCGCGGTTGGTGATGATGCCCACGAGGCGCCGCGCGGCGTCCACGATCGGCACGCCCGAGATCCTGAAGCGCGCCATCAGGTGGAGCGCCTCGCGGATCGGCCGGTCGGGCGGCAGCGTGATCGGGTCGAGGATCATCCCGCTCTCGGAGCGCTTGACGCGGTCCACCTCGGCCGCCTGGCGGTCGATCGGGAGGTTCTTGTGGATCACGCCGATGCCGCCCAGGCGCGCCATGGCGATGGCCATGTCGGCCTCGGTGACCGTGTCCATGGCGGCGGAGACGAACGGGAGGTTGAGCGGGATGGCGCGCGTCAGGCGCGTCGAGACGTCCACCTGGCGGGGATGTACCGTCGAATGACCGGGGACCAGCAGGACGTCGTCGAAGGCGAGACCGTCGGACGGCCGGATACGGCTTTCCATGGCGGAAGATACCGGGCGGCGCGCCGCGAAATCAAGCAGAGGCGGCGGGGTCCTCCGGCTTGGCGTCGGGGGCCTTGGCGGGCGGCGCCGCGCGCTGTCCGGTGACCTCGTCCACGACCGCCTTGCCCGCCGCCGCGAGGCCGCCCATCACCCGGCCCGCCGCCGCCATCGTGTCCATCGTGCCCTTGATGGCCGACGCCGACACACGCCCCGCCCGCAGCGTGTCCTCCACGGTCTCGGCGAGCCGCTGCAGCGGCGACGGCGCGGCCGGCGCCGCAGCGGCGTACTTCGACTCCAGGAACTCGATGTAGTCCAGCACCTGGTACACGCGCTCGTCCGACAGCGTCTCCAGCTTGCGGTCGATCCGCTTCTTCAGGAATTCGTTCATGGCACGACGTCCACCAGCTCGAGGATCGGATTGGCGAGGTAGGCACTGCGCCCGCTCTTGACCCGCGCCAGGATCGTGAGGCTGTCGAGCGGCTGCAGGCGCGAGACCTCCGCCAGCTTGTCGGGCGGCACGATCACGTACACGAACGCGTACTCCGGCGCGGGCCCGCGGGCGAGGATGTACCGCTGGCCCGGCGTGAAGTCGGGCCTGAGCTCGTCGGCCGTCTGCAGCGCGATGAACTGGATCGTCCAGCGCAGCACCTTGCCGACCCACTCGTCGGGCGAGGCGCGCAGGTCCGCGGCCGTCACGCCGCTCACCGCCTGCCCGCCGGCCTGCGCGACGTCGCCGTCCTTCACCCATCCCGCCGCCTCGACCCGCGTCCAGCCGCCGGCGCGGGCGGTGATGCGGATCGGCGTGCCCGCCTCGAGCACGCCCGTCGCCGGCGCCTCGGGGCCGCGGTAGAGCCGCGCCTGGCGCCGCAGCACGGCGCGGCGCGCGTCCACGCCCGTGTCGGGCGGTCCCGCCGGCGGGGCGGACGCCGTCGCCGCCGCGCCCTCGAGGCCGCCCGACGCGACCCAGCCGGCGCGCTTGACGTGGATCCAGCCGCCGCGCTGCTCGACGCGGTCGAGCAGGGCGCCCTTGACCAGCCGCGCCACCAGCCGGCCGTTCGGCACGACGCGCAGGTTCTCGTCGCGGCTCACCGCGAGGTCGTGGCCGTCCTGCGTCGTCGGCTTCACCGACGAGCGCACGATCCAGCCGTCGAGCAGCACCTGCGTGCTCGTGCCGCGCGTGCCCTGCACCGCCAGCGCGACGCCCGCCGCCAGCCGCCCCAGCGGCCGCCCACCCGGATCGTCCGTCACGCTCTCGCCGTCCCGCCGCACGGTCGCCTGCTGGGCCCGCGCGCGCGCCGCGAACGGGCATGCGAGGAGTCCGAGAAGCGCGAGGGAGAGGAGGGCCCGAGCGGCTGGTTGGGGGCGCCACGCGGGGGTAGATTGCGGCCTGCGGTTGGGCACAAAAGTCATTGTAGAACCTGGGAGTAGCGATGTCAAACGGCGGGGCGACGCTTCGCGGACCGGTGGTGCTGGTGGTGCTGGACGGGTGGGGCTTCCGCCGCGGCGGCGACGGCAACGCGATCGAGCTCGCGCGCTCGCCCACGTGGCACAAGCTGTGGGACGCCCTGCCCCGCACGCTGCTCGACGCCTCCGGCGGCTCGGTGGGCCTCCCCGACGGGCAGATGGGCAACTCCGAGGTGGGGCACCTGAACCTCGGTGCCGGGCGCGTCGTGCACCAGGACATCGTGCGCGTCTCCGACGCCATCGCCTCCGGCGCCTTCTTCGAGAACGCGGCGCTGCTCCGGCTCCTGGCCGACGTGAAGAAGCGCGGCGGCACGCTGCACCTGTTCGGCCTCGTCGGGCCCGGCGGCGTGCACGCGCTCGACCGGCACCTGCTGGCCTGCCTCGACCTCGCCGAGCGGCAGCAGGTGCCGCGGGTCGCGATCCAGGCCCTGCTCGACGGGCGCGACACTCCGCCGTCCTCGGCCGCCGACTACATGCGCGCGCTGGTGGGCGCGCTCAAGGGCCGCGCGCGGATCGCCACGGTCACCGGCCGGTACTACGGCATGGACCGCGACAAGCGGTGGGACCGCACCAAGCTGGCGTACGACGCGATGATGAGCGGCGCGGGCACGCCGGTCACCGACCCGGTGGCCGGGATCACCGCGGCCTACGGCCGCGGCGAGACGGACGAGTTCGTGCGGCCGCTGGTGATGGTGGACGGCGCGGGAGCGCCCGTCGCGCCGATCCGCCCGGGCGACGGCATCTTCTGCTTCAACTTCCGCGCGGACCGGATGCGGCAGATGGTGCGGGCCTGGACGCAGCCCGACTTCGCGGGCTTCGACCGCGGCGGCGCGCCGCTCCTGGACGTGGTCACGATGACGGCGTACGACGCCACCTTCAAGCTGCCGGTCGTCTTCGGGCCGGAGACGCTCGAGGAGATCCTCGCGGAGGTGGTGAGCCGGAACGGGCTGGGCATGCTGCGCACGGCGGAAACCGAGAAGTACGCGCACGTCACCTACTTCTTCAACGGCGGCGTCGAGCAGCCGTACAAGGGCGAGGAGCGGCGCCTGGTGGACAGCCAGAAGGTGGCGACCTACGACCTCAAGCCCGAGATGAGCGCGGCGGGCATCACCGACATCCTGTGCCGGGGCATCGAGGAGCGCCGCCACGCGTTCGTTCTCGCCAACTACGCCAACGGCGACATGGTGGGCCACACCGGGAAGCTGGACGCGGCCGTGCGCGCGGTCGAGACGGTGGACCAGAGCCTGGCGCGCGTGATCGCGTCGGTGGAGCGCGCGCACGCCTCGCTGCTCGTCACGGCCGACCACGGGAACTGCGAGCTGATGATCGATCCGGCCACCGGCGGCCCGCACACGGCGCACACCACGAACCCGGTCCCGCTCGTGCTGATGGACGAGGGGTACAAGGGCCTGCTGCGGGCCGGTGGCTCGCTGCGCGACGTCGCGCCGACGATCCTCGGCCTGCTCGGTCTCGAGGCGCCGCGCGTCATGACCGGGCGCGACCTGCGGGAGGCGGCGTGAAGACGCCGGCACCGGGGCACGGGCGCACGGAGGCACGGGAGCGTTCGCGCAGCGCGAGGCCGGAGGGCGCCCGAGGCCGCGGGCTCCGGGCACTGGCCGTGCTCGTGTGCCTCGGTGCCCCCGTGCCCGCCGTCGCGCAGGTGGTCGGGAACCCGCCCGAGAGCTCGCCGTACCGCGACATCGTCTACCACGAGAGCGTCACGCTGTTCGGGGGGCACTGGGCCGGGAACGCCGCCGACGCGGACGTGGGCTCGCTGCCGGGCACCGCGTTCGGCGGGCGGCTCGCGGTGCGGCTGTCGGGGCCGGTCGAGCTGTGGGCCACGCTCGGCGAGGCGGTGAGCAGCCGGCACGTCATCATCGCCGACACGTCGGTGACGCACACGGACTCGGCGCGGCGCGGGCCGGACATCCGGATGCCGCTCGTGCTCGCCGACCTGGCGCTCGCCCTGAACGTGACGGGCGACAAGACGTGGCACCGCCTCGCGCCGTACGCGGCGGTCGGCCTGGGCTTCGTGACGCCCACGCGGAACGTGACGGACCCGGGCGGCTACCAGGTGGGTTTCGATTTCGCCCTCGTGCCCACCATCGGCACGCGCTGGTTCCTCTCGGACGCGCTGGCCGTGCGGTTCGAGGTGCGCGACTACTACTTCCGCTACCAGTACCCGGCCGCCTACTTCGATTCGCTGGACATCCACTACGCCGGGCCGCCGCCCCGCGCCTCCGTGCTCCCGGTGGGGAACTCCAACAAGAGCTGGACCAGCAACCTCACGCTGTGGGTCGGCGTCGCGTACGGGTTCAGCTTCTGACGGGGCGGGCGTAGCGCCGTGGAGACCGAAGTCCTCGGCATCGCGGCGCTCTCCCTCAAGGTGGCCCTCACCGCCACCGTCTTCGCCTGCCTGATCGGGATTCCGCTGGGCTTCATGCTGGGCGCGAGCCGGCTGCGCGGCCGCCGCGCCGTGCTCCTGCTGCTCAACACCGCGCTCGCCTTCCCCACGGTCGTCATCGGCCTGGCGATCTACGGCCTGCTCGCCCGCCGCGGCCCGCTGGGCGGCCTCGGCCTCCTGTTCAGCTGGCAGGCCATCGTGATCGCCGAGGTGATCCTCGCGCTGCCGATCGCGACGGCCCTCAGCGCCGCCGCGGTGCAGGCCGTGGATCCGCGCGTCCGCCGCACCGCCCTGACGCTGGGCGCGGGCCCGCTGCGCACCGCGTGGGCGGTCGCGCGCGAGGCGCGCTTCGCGCTGGCCGCGGCGGTCGTGGTGGCCTTCGGCCGCGTGCTCTCGGAGGTGGGCGCGGCGCTCATCGTGGGCGGCAACATCCGCCACGAGACGCGCACGCTCACGACCGCCATCACCCTCGCCACCTCGCAGGGCAACTTCTCCCTCGCCGTCGCGCTCGGCCTCGTGCTGCTCGCCCTCGCCCTCACCGTCAACGTGCTGATACAGATGCTGCAGGGCCGTGGCGACGTTTGAGGTCGCGGGCCTGCGCCAGGCGTACGGCGGGCGTACGGTGCTCGCCATCGACGCGCTGGCGGTCGAGGCCGGCGCCCGGCTCGCGCTCGTGGGCCCCAACGGCGCCGGCAAGAGCACGCTGCTCCGGCTGCTCGCGTTCCTGGAGCCGCCGTCGGCGGGCACCGTCACGCTCGACGGCGCGCCCGTGACGACCGGCGCGGCGCGGCGCGCGGCGCGGCGGCGCGTCACCCTGGTCGAGCAGCGCCCGTACCTGTTCCGCGGCACCGTGGAAGCCAACGTGGCGTTCGGCCTCAGGGCCGCCGGCGTGCGGGGCCCCGCGGTGGCCCGACGCGTCGGCGCCGCGCTCGAGCGGCTCCAGCTGCAGGGCCTGCGCGGGCGCGACGCCCGCGCCCTCTCGGAGGGCGAGATCCAGCGCGTCGCGGTGGCGCGCGCGCTGGCCGTCGAGCCGCTGGCCCTGCTGCTCGACGAGCCGGCCTCGAGCGCCGACCGCGCCGCTCAGCAGGCCATGTTCGCGGCCCTCGCCGACGAGCAGGCGCGGCGCCCGCTCACGGTCGTGTTCGCCTCGCACCTCCTCGAGGACGCCTACCGCTGGGCGGGCTCGCTGCTCGCGCTGCACCAGGGCGTGCCGTCGCCGGTCACGCCGGAGAACCTGTTCCGCGTGGACCTGCCAGGCGGCGGGCCGATGCAGGACGTGGCCGTCGGCCCGCTCCGCATCGTCGTGGTGACCGAGCGCAGCGGGCCGGCCACGCTGGCCGTCGCCCCCGACGAGATCGTGCTCTCGGCCGCGCCGCTCGTCTCCTCGGCGCGCAACGCGTTCCGCGGCCGGATCGTGCGCGTGGCGGAACACGGCGCCGAGAGGCGGGTCACCATCGACGTGGGGGTCGAGCTGGTCGCGCGCATCACGCGCCAGAGCTTCGAGGAGATGGCGCTGGCCGTGGGCCGCGAGGTCGTGGCGTCGTTCAAGAGCGTGGCCGTGAAGGTGTTCTGAGGGGTATCTTCCCCTCATGCCCACGGCGTACCTCACGCGGACGGTGCAGTTCAGCGCCGCCCACCGCTATTTCCGGCCGGAGTGGAGCGAGGCGAAGAACGCCGAGGTCTTCGGCAAGTGCGCCGCGCCGCACGGCCACGGCCACACCTACCAGTGCTCCGTCACGGTGCGCGGGCGCGTGGACGAGACGACCGGGATGTCGGCCGACCTCGGCCTGCTCGACCGCCTCCTCGCGGAGGAGGTCGTGGCGCGGCTCGACCACCGGCACCTCAACCTCGACCTGCCGGAGTACGCCTACGGGCGGACGGTGCCGACGGGCGAGGAGCTGTGCGTGGACATCTGGCGCCGCGTCGCGGCGCGGCTGCCCGCGGGCTGCGCGCTGGCGAGCGTGCGCGTCCAGGAGGAGCCGGCGCTGTTCGCCGAATACCGGGGCGAGGCCTGACGGGCGGTGAGCCGACAGAAGGTCGTCGAGGGCAGGCTCGCCGCGGTGGAGGAGACGCCGGTCTGGCTGGAGGTGAACCGGCGGCCGGCCGTGACGTGGATGTGCACGCCGGACCAGCTCGAGGAGCTGGCCGTGGGCTGGCTGCACGGCGAGGGGTACATCGAGCGGCTGGCCGATCTCGTCTCGCTCACGCCGTGCGCCACGGACCTGGGGTTCTGGGCCGAGCTGGCGCCCGGGCGCGTCGAGGCCATCGGCCGGGACACGCGCCGCCGCGTGCTCGCGTCGGGCTGCGGGGCGGTCAGCGTCGCGCTGGCCGAGCCCGCGTCGCTGCCGGCGATGCCGCCCCGGGGCGCCGCGCCGCCGGCGGCGACGCTGCGGGAGCGGTTCAAGGAGCTGTACGGGCGCGGCAAGCGGTACGAGGAAACGGGCGGCATCCACGCCGCCGCGCTGACGGACGGTGCCTCGCTGCTCCAGCACGCCGAGGACATCGGCCGACACAACGCGGTGGACAAGGTCATCGGGGGAATCCTCATGGCGGGACGGTCGCCGGACGGTCTGGGGCTGCTCGTGACCGGCCGCATCTCGGCCGAGCTGGCGTTCAAGGCCGCGCGCGCGGGCATCGCGTACGTGGCGACGCCCTCGGTGCCCTCGACCCTCGCGCTCGCCATCGCACGGCGCTCGGGGGTCGAGCTCGTCGGGCGCGCGGTGTCCGGCGCGCCGCAGGTCCACCGGCCCGATGCGTAGCGCGCGCGCCGTTTCGGCGGCCCTCGTGCTGCTCGCGTGCCTCGCCGCGCCCGCCCGCGCGCAGACCGGGGAGGAGCCCAACCTCATCTTCTCCATCTCGGGCGGCATCCTCGCGGGCGGCAACCTGTGGACCCTGCCCCGCCAGCTGGTGTTCTCCGACCAGACCGGCGCGGGCGATCAGTGGGACACGATGGCGCTCGGGCGGAAGCTGCACTCGGGCTTCGACGCCACGCTGACCGGGACGTACTTCTGGAAGCCGCACCTCGGCCTTTCCCTCGAGGCGGGCTACTTCGGCCTCGAGAGCGAGTCCGCGTGCACGCCGGTGGGCGCCATCACGCCGACGCCGCAGAACAACAACCAGAACGCGCAGGCCTGCGCGACGGCGAACGGACTGAACCTGCCCGGGAGCGTGGCCGGGTTCCTCGCCGGCGTGACGTACCGCGTCACGACGCGCGGCGTGCAGCCGTACGTCCGCGCGGGGATCGGCCCCGCCATCCTCGGCACCTCGTTCGTCGAGACGACCGGGCAGGCGATCGTGAGCAACACGACCGAGGCCACCGTCTACATGCTCGCCGACGAGCACCACCGGGAGCTGACGTACATGGCGTCGGTGGGGGTGGGGCTGATGCTGCCGCTCGCGCCGGGCTACCAGGTCCGGATGGAGTTCCGGGACATCTTCATCGCGCTGCCGCGCCCCACCGGTCCGGCCACCGACACGGCCCAGATCGCGAACGAGGGAGCGTACCCCGATCCTCCGATCGGCACCCGGCTGGTGAGCGTGGCGAACTTCACGGTGGGCCTCGACGTCGTGCTCGAGAAGCGGAGGGGCCACCGCTACTGACCGCCCTCGGCGCGGTCATCGCGGGGGGCGGCGCGACGCGGTACGGCGGAGCCCCCAAGGGCCTGCTCGAGGTCGGCGGCCGCCGGATCGTCGACCGGGTGGTCGAGGGCCTCGAGCGGGCGACGCACGCCGCGCCGGTCCTGATCGCCAACGCCCCCGGCGCCGCCGCCTGGCGGCCCGGCCTGCGTGTGGTGCCCGACGTGCTCCCCGAACACGGATCGCTCGGCGGGATCCTCACCGCCGTCGAGGCGCTGGGTTCCGCGCTGTGCGTCGCTTGGGACATGCCCTTCGTGCCCCCCGCGCTGCTCGCGGCCCTGGCCGCCGGCCTCGAGACCGCCGACGCCGTGCTGCCGGAGAGCGACTCGCGCCGCGGCGTCGAGCCGCTGTGCGCCGCGTACGGCCCCGCCTGCGGCCCCGCGATCCGCGCCGCCATCGCGCGCGGCGAAGGCCGCGCCATCGGCTTCCACGCCGCCGTGCGCGTCGCGCGGCTCGCGCGCGAGACCGTGTTGCAGTACGGCGATCCGGCGGTTCTATTCTTCAACGTCAACACGCCCGACGACCTGGCACGAGCGGAAGAGCTATGCCGGAACCTCGGCTCGTCTCGATAATCGGCAAGAAGAACTCCGGGAAGACCACGCTGGTCGTGGCGCTCGTGCGCGAGCTGGTGCGCCGCGGCCACCGCGTGATGACGATCAAGCACGGCGCGCACGCCTTCGAGATGGACGAGAAGGGCCGCGACACGTGGCGCCACCTGCACGAGGGCGGCGCCGAGCGGGTGCTGATGGAGACCCCCGGCTCGCGCATCCTCATCGCGCGCACGGACGAGGAGTCGGGCCCCCGCGAGCTGGTATCGCGCTACCTGGGCGACGCGCACTTCGTGGTGGTGGAGGGGTTCAAGCGGTTCGACCTGCCGAAGGTCGAGGTGTACCGCCGCGCGGTGCACGCCACGCCGCTCTACGACCCGGCCGCACCCGAAGCCGCGCAGTACATCGCCATCGTGACCGACGCGACCGATTTCCGCGCCGCCGTGCCGGTGCTCCGCTTCAGCGACACCAACTGGCTCTACCGACTCGTCGATCTCGTGTCTCAGGGCGCGCGCTGAGGCGCGCCGGGCGCCCGCTCGCGGCGCTGCTCGTCGCGGCCTGCGCCGGCCGGGCCGCCGTGCGCCCACCGGCGCCGGAGGTGGCGGCGCTCGCCGCGCAGGTGGACAGCGCGCTCGCGGACCCGGCGTTCGCCCGGGCCGAGTGGGGGATCGTCGTCCAGGCCCTCGACGACGGCGAGGTGCTCTACCGTCGCAACGCCGAGCGCCTGTTCCTCCCCGCCTCCAACCTCAAGCTGTTCGTCGCCGCGGCCGCCCTGACCCGGCTGGGCCCGGATTTCCGGTTCCGGACCGCGGTGCTCGCGCGTGGCTCGCGCCGCGCCGACACCCTGGCCGGCGACCTCGTGGTGGTTGGCCGGGGCGACCCTGCACTCGCCGTGGACCCCGCGACGGGCGCCGACCCGCTGGCGCCGCTGCGGCCGTGGGTCGACTCCATCCGCGCCCGCGGCATCCACGTCGTGGCCGGCCGCGTGGTCGGCGACGCGTCGCTGTTCACCGACCCGCCGCTCGGTCCGGGGTGGGCGTGGGACGACCTGGACGCCGACTACGCGGCCCCGGTCGGCGCGCTCGAGTTGGACGACGGCGTCGCCTGGATCTCGGTCGCGCCCGGCGCCGCGCCCGGCCTCCCGCTGGCCGTCTCGCTCCTGCCCGCCCGCGCGCCGCTCCGTCTGTTCAGCACGGCGACCACCGTGGCCGCCGATTCCGACGCGCGCGGGCTCGTCTGGAACCGAGCGCCGTTCGGCGACTCGGTCACGCTCAGCGGGCGCCTCTCGGTGGGCCGGCCCGCCCTCCGCCTCCCGCTCTCCGTGCCCGACCCGACGCGCTACTTCGTCGCGGGGCTCACCGCGGCGCTCGCCGATTCCGGCGTCGCCGTCCGCGGCGACACGACGGCGGCCGCCCGCCGGGATACGACGCAGGCCGTCCGGCAGGGCACGATCGCCGCCGATACCACCGTGGACACGCTGTTCGTCTGGCAGTCGCCGCCGCTCGACAGCATCCTCGCGTTGTTCCTCAAGCCGAGCCAGAACCTGATCGGCGAGATGCTGCTCCGCGTGCTCGGCGCCCAGGTCAAGGGCGCGGGCTCGATGGACAGCGGCCGGGCCGTGGTGCGCGACGTGCTGAGCGGCTTCGGCGTGCCGCCGGACGCGTACGTCCTTGCCGACGGCTCCGGCCTCTCACGCTACAACTACGTCGCTCCCGAGGCGGTGGCGCAGGTCCTCGACGCGATGTACCGGCAGCCCGGCTTCCCGCCGTTCTTCGCCGCGCTGCCCATCGCGGGCGTGGACGGCACGCTGGCCACGCGCCTGAAGGGCACGCCGGCGGCCGGCAACGTGCACGCCAAGACCGGCTCGCTCAGCAACGTGCGCTGCCTGTCGGGCTACGTGCGCGACGCCGACGGCGACATGCTGGCGTTCGTGCTGCTCGT
>DATKNX010000077.1:0-3544 GCA_035541085.1 Gemmatimonadales bacterium
TCGTGCGCGTCGCCGAACACGATGGCGTCCGCGGGACAGGTCTGCGCGCAGGCCGGCGTGATGTCGCCGTCCACCAGGTCGCGCTTCCTCACCTTGGCGTCGTTCTGCGCGTAGCGGATGCGCTGGATGCAGAAGGTGCACTTCTCCATCACGCCCTTGGTGCGTACCGTCACGTCCGGGTTGAGCTGCCAGTTCAAGGGCTCGGCGAACGCGAAATACGGGTCCTGCTCGCGCCCGTAGTCCCACCAGTTGAAGTAGCGGACCTTGTACGGGCAGTTGTTGGCGCAGTACCGGGTGCCGACGCAGCGGTTGTAGACCTGCCCGTTCAGGCCGTCGGGCGTGTGGTAGGACGCGTACACCGGGCAGACCGGCTCGCAGGGCGCGTTCTCGCACTGCTGGCAGAGCATCGGGATCTGGCGCACCTGGAAATCCGTGCCCGACGTGTCGCCCTCGAAGTAGCGCTCGAGGCGCATCCAGGCCATCCCGCGATGGCGCCGCGTCTGCTCCTCGCCCACGACCGCGATGTTGTTCTCGGCGTAGCACGCCGTGACGCACGCCTGGCAGCCCGTGCAGCGCGAGAGGTCGATGACCATCTCCCACTTCGGGTGCGGCTGCGCGTAAACCCCGATATCGGTGCGGGCCCTCTGCGACGCGGCCGCAGCGGCGACCGCCGCGCGCTCGGCGTCGGTCAGCGTGGCCTCCGGCCCCGCCTCGACCTCGCCCTTGAGGGCGCCGGCCACGCTCACGGCGCGGGCGATCCCGCGGCCGAGCTGGCGCGGGCTGCCCTCGGTGGTCATCAGCTTCTCCCACCGGCCCGTCTTGGCGAGCGTCACGCGCGTGGAGCAGAACGCCAGGGCGCCCGACGCATCGGTCGCGTCCGCCGCCAGCAGGTCCAGCGGATTGGCGCCGCGGCCGCGCGCGCTGCGCCCGTAGGCGGTGTGGCCCTGCCCGATCGGCATGGCGACGACGTCGGGGCGCACGCCGGGATACACGTAGACCGGCACCTCGACGTGGCCGTGCGGGGAGGTGACCGTGACCACGTCTCCGTTCACGACCCCCAGGCGCTGCGCGGTATCGGGGTGCACCTCGACCCAGCTCTGCCACGCGATCTTGGTCGCCGCGTCCGGCAGCTCCTGCAGCCAGCCCTTGTTCGCGCCGCGCCCGTCGTAGAACGCCATCGAGGGGTACGCGACCAGGACCAGCGCGCCCGCGCCCGCGTCGCCGTCGAACGTCGGCGCCTGGTAGCCGAGCCGCGCGAAGTCGGGGGCGAGCCGCACCGGCTTGACGGGCGCCGCCGCGAACTCGCCGCCGTGCTGCAGCGCGCGCTCCAGCACGGCCGGCGCCGTGCCCGCGGCCACCAGCTCGCGCGCGCTCGCCGCGCCCTTCCCCACCGTCTTGCCGGCCTTGGACGCGAACGCGAGCAGCACGTCCGCCGCCTGCCGGGTGCCATCGAAGACGGGCGTCATCGCCGGCTGCACGTAGCTGCGCACCCCGGCCGCCGGCTCGACGACGCCCCACTCCTCGATGGGCGTGAGGTCGGGGAGCACCAGGTCGCACAGCGCCGCCGTCTCGTCGAGATGGCTCGCCAGGGCGACCTTGAGCCGCACCTTCCCGAAGGCCGCCTCGAAGCCGGCCGACTTGGGCAGCGTGAAGGCGGGATTCGTGCGGTGCACCAGTGCGACGTCCACGTCGCCGGCGCGCATGGCGTCGAGCCACGCGGCCGCGTCGCGGTAGCGCGCGACCTTGTCCCACGGCGACGCCGCGTGGTAGCGCACCGTGCGGCCGACGTTGCCGGCCACGTAGTTGAGCAGGTTGACCGCGACCGCCGTCTGCGTGGCGCCGCGGTGCTGGGCCGCCACGCCGCCTGCCACCGCGAGGCCCGGCCTCGCGGCCGCGAACTCGCGCGCCACGCGCTCGATCACGGCCTCGCTCACGCCCGTGGCGTCCGACACCGTGCGCGCGTCGAACCGGGCAAGGAAGCCGCGCAGCCGGTCCGCCTCGGCGCCCGCGACCGCCGCCTTGCCCTGGCGCAGGACGCCCGCCGCGATGCCCAACGCCAGCAGGCCCTCGGTGCCGGGCTTGGGCGCGATCCACTCGTCGGCGCTGAAGGCCGTGAGTCCGCGCCGCGGCTCGACCGCGACGAACCGCGCCATGCGGCCATCACGCCAGCGGTGCGCCTCGGCGAACTGGCGCGCGTACTCCACCGGCGACAGCCACGTCTCGAGGAAGTCGGCGCCGAACGACAGGACGTACTGGGCGGAGCCGAAGTCGTACTCCGGTACCCCGGCGGTGCCGAAGGTCAGCCGGCCGGCCTCGCGCAGCGGCTCGTAGGCGAAGGCCTCGTAGCGCAGCCGCCGCTTGGAGCGGAAGGCCGCGAGCCACTCGTCGTAGAACGCGTCGAGCACACCGCTGTCCGCGCCCGTCACGAGCGCCACGCGGTCGGCCCCGGAGGCGGCCGCGGTACCGAGGGCGGCGGCGATCTCCTCGATGGCCCGGTCCCACGTGACCGGCTCGCGGCCCCGGGCCGTGATGCGCACCGGCTCCCGGAGGCGGTCCGGATCGTACAGCCCCTGCAGCGCCGCCTGGCCGCGGGCGCACAGGTGTCCGTGGCCCACCGGGTGCTGCGGGTTGCCCTCGACCTTGATCGCGCGCGCCTCGCGCGTCTTCACCACGACGCCGCATCCGGCCGGGCACTCGCGGCAGGTGCTCGCGTAGTACTCCGGGATGCCCGGGATGAGGTCGTCGGACTCGTTGACGTAGGGGAGCAGGCGCTCGCCGGAGCCGTTCGTGCAGCCGGCCGCCACGCCGAGGCCCGCCGCACCCGCCACCTGAAGGAACCGCCTGCGCTCCATTACGCTCCTCGCCGCCCGGCTAGAAGTGGCACACCGTGCAGTCGCGGGTCACGCCGCGCTGCATGTGGCAGCTGGTGCACCACCCCATGTCGCTGAGATTGCGCACCGGGAACACGCGGGGCATCTGCTGGATGTTCCCGTGGCACGTCTGGCAGGCGAGGCCCGCCGCGACGTGGCGCATGTGGGGGAAGTGCGCGTACTCGGGAATCTTGTTGATCCGCACCCACGGGATGGACACGCCCTTCGCGTAGTAATCCCGCAGCTTCGCGATGTCGGCGTTCGGATTGCCGGCCGAGTCGGGCGCCGACGTCACGAGGTGGCAGCCCATGCACGTGCTCTCGGACGGCAGGTTGATCGTCCAGGAGTTGGCGGCGTTGTTGTGGCAGTAGAGACAGGGGATGCGATACTGGCCCGCGTGCACGTCGTGGCGGTAGAAAATGGGCTGTACGGGACCTTTGAGCCGCCGCGGCAGGACCGGCCAGTCGCCGCCGGGCCGCACGGCGTCGAGGCTCGAGTAGCCGGAGCCCGACGACCGCGGCAGCGGGCCGAGGCCGGTGTCCATCTGGGTCGCCGGGGCGCCGGCGACGCCCGGTTGCGCCCCGTCCGGCACCCAGGCCCGGACGGTGCCCTGCCCCCTGACCAACGAAACGCCGGCGAATGCTGCGCTCAGGCTGAGCAGCACGCCGCCGGCG
>DATKNX010000078.1:0-2384 GCA_035541085.1 Gemmatimonadales bacterium
GCCCGGCGAGTTGACGTAGACGTAGATGTCCTTCTCCGGGCTGTCGGCCTGGAGGAAGAGCAGCTGCGCGATGACGATGTTCGAGACCTCGTCGTTGATCGGGACGCCGAGGAAGATGATCCGGTCCATCAGCAACCGGGAGAAGATGTCGTAGGTGCGCTCGCCGCGGCTGGAGCGCTCGATGATGTACGGCGGATAGAGCGTGGACACGTCGATTCTCTCTCCCACGGGATCGCTCGGTGTCAGCGGGTAGCTGGGGCGTCCTCCACGGTGCTCTGACCGAGGAGGTGGGTGAACACGTTCTCTTCGGTGATGGACCGCTCCAGCTCGCGGAGCCGGCCGGCCTTCTCGAGCGCGGCGCGCACGGCCGCGGGCTTCTCGCCCCGGCGCTGGGCGACCTCCGCGATCCGGGCCGCCACGGCGTCGGCGGTGGCCGCGAGCCCGTTCTGCTCGGCGACGGTCTCGATGATCAGGTCCCGCCGCACGCTCGCCTCCGCCACCGGGCGGAATTCGGCGGCGAAGCGGCCGCGCTGGTCCTCGGGCACGCCATAGGCGGCGATCGACGCCCCCACGGCGCGGTCGAGCAGCGAGGGCGGCACGGCGACGTTGTTGGCGGCGGCGATCTGGTCGATCAGCTCGCCGCGGACCCGGGCGTCGGCCTCGCGGCCCGCCTCGGCCGCGAGGTCCGCGCGGACCGCGGTCCGGAGCGCCTCGACCGACGCGAACTCGCCGACTTCCCGCGCGAACTCGTCGGTCAGCTCCGGGAGCGCCTGCCGCTTGACCTCGCCGAGCGTGACGCGCACGCGGCGGCTCTGGCCGCGCTTGGCCTCGTCGGGGTGGTCGTCGGGGAAGCGCAGCGCGCCCTCCCACGTGCCGCCGGGGTCGAGCTCCATCAGCCGCGACTCCAGCTCCGGCAGGGCGCGGCCCTGGCCGAGGACGAAGCGCACCGGCTCGCCGCCCGCCGCCTCCGCCCCCTCGCCGTCGAGGTTGGCGACGGTGGCCTCGACCAGGTCGCCGGGCTTGGCGCGGCCCTCGGCCGGCACCCACGGCGCCCGCTGCTCGCGGAGCGTGGTGAGCTGGGCTTCCACCATCTCGTCGGTGACGGCGGCGACGCGCCGCGTCAGGTGGAAGCCGTGGAGCCGCTCCAGCGCGATCTCCGGCTTGACGTCCACCAGCAGCTCGAAGGTCAGGGGCGCGCCGTCCTCGAACTTCACGTTGCGCACCTGCGGGTCGGCGATGGGCTTGAGGGCGTCCTGCTCCCGGGCCGCCTCCCACGAGGCGCGCAGCAGGTCCTCGATCACGCTCTGGCGGATGGCGTCGCCGAAGCGCCGGCGCACGACCGACGGCGGTGCCTTGCCCTTGCGGAAGCCCTGGATCTTGAGCTGGCGCGCGTAGCGCTCCGTGGTCGCGGCCTCCGCCGCGCGCACGCGCTCGGGGCTCACGGACACGGTGTAGGTGCGGCGGGCCGCGTCCTGGGCCGCCGCGGTGAGCTCGATGCCGGTCTCGGTCATAGTGCGAAAGGGGGGATTCGAACCCCCACGGGTTGCCCCACGGGCTCCTAAGGCCCGCGCGTCTGCCAGTTCCGCCACTTTCGCGCGTTCCGCGACCCCAAGATAACCGCTGCCGCCCGAGACGACGAGCGCCCGCGCAGGGCGGGCGCTCGGCGTCGGACGGCCGCGAAAGGCCGCCTCAGCGCACGGCGAGGCGCACCACCCGGCGCGCCGACGCGCCGCCGCTCACGTTCGCGACGATCAGCGTCACGATCTGGCCCTTGTCGAGCCCGTGCACGGCGTGCTGGAAGTCCTCCGGCGTGCGCACGCGGGTGCCGTTGACCGACAGGATCACGTCGGCCCCGCCGCCCGGCGAGGGCGGGTACAGCTTCTGGAACGCCGGCCCGTCGTCGTCCACGTCGGTCACCACCGGCCCGCGCAGGTCGCCCGCCACGTGGCGGACGTCGTCCGCGCTCATGCTCTCGACGGTGACGCCCAGCTTGCTGGAGACCTCGTCGGCGGGCGACGCGGCCTTGTCGTGGCCGCTGCCGCCGCTCGCGAGCTCGCTGCTGTCCGCGCCGGCCGCCGCGAGCCGCACGTCGTAGGTGCGGATCTGGCCGCCCGCGTGCACGGCCTGGACGTGCACCACCTCGCCCGGCCGCTTGAAGCCCACCATGGACTGGAGCTGGGCCACGTGGTCGATCGCGGTGTCGTTGAGCGCCACGATCACGTCGCCGATCTGCAGGCCGGCGGCCTTCGCCGGCGAGTTGGTGCCGCTGTAGTCCTCGATCACGACGCCGCGCACGTCCTTCAGGCCCACCGCCTGCGCGTCCTCCGGGTGGATCGGCCCGATGGCGACGCCGAGGATGGCGCGCTGCACGTGGCCGGTGGCGA
>DATKNX010000079.1:0-10229 GCA_035541085.1 Gemmatimonadales bacterium
GGGCGGCGGGCTCGCGAGAGCGAACGCCGCCTCCATCCGGCCCGGCGAGGCCAGCTGGAAGAGCACGAACCACGGCGACGTCGGCGGCACCTCGCGGGTGATGCGCCGCGCCAGCGACGGATCCACCTTGCCGCCCATGTCGTGCGCCTGGAGGATCTGCAGCTCGATCAGCTGCCGCGCGAGCGGGTCGTGCTCCTTCGCGAGCGCGGCGACCCTCCCCGCGACGAACGGCCCGATGTCGTAGTTCACGCGCGTCACCGCTTCCCGGCGGTGCACCGCGGCCATCAGGGAATCCTGCCAGTGGCCGCGCGCCGCCTGCCACGTGTTCCACAGCAGCGACAGCCGTGCCGGCTCGCTCCGCGGGTCGCCGAACGCGACCGACAGCGTATCGCCCGTCCCGCCTTGTCGCACGAGCTGCGCCGGATCCAGGACGATGGTCGCGTGGCCGCCGTGCGCGGCGACGACGGCCCGGTAGTCGCCGCCCTCGTCGTACACCCAGCGGTCCGCCATGGTGCCGTTGATGCTGCGGCTGCCCGAGACCTCGAGCCCCAGCAGCTCGTAGGCCACGCTGTCGGCGGCGCTGTCCACCGTCACGGTGGCCGAGTACCGGCCGTCCGCCTGGCGCACCAGCGGCGTCATGTTCTCGAAAGCGTTGTGATTGAAATCGCCGAGGGCGGTCACCTTGCCCAGCGAGTCGCTGTACGTGTAGTGCTTGAGCCGCGCGCTCACCTCGAGGCTCGCGTGCTCCATCGCCACCAGCGGGACCGTGGCCGAGTAGTGATCGACGCCCGTGAACTCGAGCTGGAAGACGCCGGTCCCGACCGTCGCGAGCGCGAACCGCCCGTCGGCCTCGGCCTGCGCCCGCGCGACGAGGCGGCCGGTCAGCGGCTCGAGCAGGTGTACGTGCGCGAGCTTCATCGGCGCCCCGTCCGAGCCCAGCAGCGTGCCGTAGACGACGGTGACGCCCGGCGCCCGGTGAGCGGGGGCCTGCGGGTGGTGCTGGGCCGCGAGAGCGGCGGGGACGGCGAGCAAGGCGAGGACGGCGAGGACGTGGCGGGCGCGCATGGCTCCTCCTGGTGAGGCGACTACGCTGGACCGCCGGCGTCCGTTCAGTGCACCGGCTGTCCCCAGATCAGCTCCAGGGCGGCGCGCACGTCGTCGGCGCGCACGCCCAGGCGATAGCCGCGCATCGGCGGCAGCGAGACGTACGTCACCTTGCCCGGATCCTCCGCGGCGATGCACTCGACGCCGTGCTCCCGGAGGAGCGCGCAGGCGCGTTGTGCGGCGGCTTCGTCGGGGAACGTCTTGATCCAGACCAGGTCGGTCACCGCGCGGTCCGGCTAGGGCTGGGGCGCGTTGCCGTTGCCGTCCAGGATCGCCAGGGCCGCGTTCAGGTCCTCGACCGACACGCCGAGGCGGATGAACCGGATCAGCCTGGCGGCGGGCTCCATCCCGAGCCCCGAGTCGTCGGCGACGACCGCCTGGATGCCGCGGGTCTTGAGGAGATCGCGGGCGCGATACGCCCCTAACTCGTTCGGGTACGTGCGGATCCAGACTACCTCGTTCACGTGCCTGCTCCTGACGCCGGGCGGCAAGCCCGACAGCGGGAGCGAAGCTAAGCGGGGGGCGTCACTCGAGCGTCAGTCGGGCGTTACGCGGACATCCTGCGGTCCGGCCGCGGGGGCCAGGGGCTGATCGCGCAACGACTTGAGGAACCGGGGCCCTCGCAGCGGCCAGAGGATCCTGCGCGCCTCGGCCTCGATCGAAGCGACGGGCACGGGGCCGATGAACCGGCTGTCGGGCCAGCCCAGCGCGTCCCGATCGTCGGCCAGGAGCAGCACCGAGTCGGGCGGCACCCGCGTGGGACCCCATCTGTAGAGATTGCCGCCCCGCACGTACGGCGAGCGCCAGGCCTTCGGGGCGAGGATCCTGAACGGCCACGGCTGGGGCCGGCCGTTCACGACCGCGCGGCCGTTCACCAGCCGCACGGTGTCGCCGGGCAGGCCGGCCACCCGGCGGAGCACCTGGGTGACGCCGTCCTCGTCCTCGAAGGGGAAGAGCACCAGCATGCCGCGCCTGAGGTGCCGGACGGGGCCCACGGCGAGGAAGACGTCCCCCTGGTCCACGGTGGGCGCCATCGAGGCGTCCGTCTCGACGTAGACCTGCGGCCAGCGGTAGTGCGCGCGCAGCCACCACACGAGCGCCAGGACCGCCAGCAGCAGCACGACCCGCACTTCCCACCGCAGCCTCAGCGTGGCTCCCCTCGCAACTCCGCGTCTGGTAACACCCGGAACTCGGCGTCCCGCAACTCGCCCCCCTCCCGACGTGCCGTCTGGCAACTCGTCAGGCGGTCGTCTTGTGGAAGCGCCGCGCCGCGAACCACAGGATCCCGCCGCCCATGAGCGTGAGCACGAGCACGTCCGGCCACAGCACCGCCAGCCCCGCGCCCTTGAGGAAGATCGCGCGCACGGCCTCCACGTAGTAGCGCACCGGGTCGAGCAGGGTCAGGTACTGGAAGAAAACGGGCATGTTCTCGACGGGGAAGAAGAACCCGGAGAAGATCATCGCCGGCAGGAAGAACATGAACATCGTCATGAACGCTTCCTGCGTGGTGCTGGAGACGGTCGAGATCAGGAGCCCGATCCCGAGGCCGCACACGATGTAGGCCAGGCTCGTGAGGCCGAGCGTCGCCAGCGTGCCGCGGAGCGGGATCGCGAACCACAGCGTGGCCACCGTGGTGATGAGGGCGAGGTCCACCAGCGCGATGCCCACCACCGGCAGCGTCTTGCCGACGATCAGCTCGCCCGGCGTCAACGGGCTCACCATCAGCTGCTCGAGCGTGCCCAGCTCGCGCTCCCGGACCACGGCCAGGGTCGTCAGCAGCAGCGCCATCAGCATCATCAGGTTGCACACCACGCCCGGCACGTTGTAGACGCGGCTCTCGAGGTTCGGGTTGTACCACGCGCGCACGCGGAGGTCCACGCCCGGAAGTCCCGTGCCCCCGTGCCCCTGTGCCCCCGTGCCCGCGGTTTGCGCGACCAGCGGCGAATGCTGCTGCCCGAATCGCAGGATGATCTGGCTCGCGTACGCCTGCGCGACCGTGGCCGTGTTGGAGGTCGTGCCGTCGATCAGGAGCTGGACGGAGGCGCGGCCGCCCGCCGCGAGGTCGCCCTGGAAGCCGCGCGGGATCTCGAGCGCCACGATGGCGCGCCCGTGGTCCAGGGCGTCGGCCAGGTCCTCCGCCTTGGCGGCCAGGCTCGCCACGCGGAAGTAGCCGCCGGCGGTCAGGGCCTGCACCAGCTCGCGCGACTCCGTCGTGTGGTCGCGGTCGTACACGATCATCGCGGCGTCCTTCACGTCGGTCGTGACCGCGTAACCGAAGATCACGAGCTGCAGGATGGGCGCCATGAAGATCACCCGCAGCGCGCGCGGGTCGCGGAAGGTCTGGCGCGCCTCCTTGCGCACCAGCTGGACGAGCCGGCCGAGGTCGAGGCCCAGGACGGTCACACGATCTCCTTGCGGAAGGCGTGCACCGCGAGGCCGAGGCCGGCGAGCGCGAAGACGAGCATCCCGAGCGCCTGGCCCCAGAGCACCTCGAGCCCGACGCCCTTGAGGAAGATGCCGCGCGTGGCGGCGATGAAGTACCGCGCGGGCACCACGAGCGAGATGATCTGCAGCACCTTCGGCATGCTGGAGATGTCGAACATCAGCCCCGACAGCAGCATGGCCGGCAGGAACGTGACGATCATCGCGAGCTGAGTGGCCAGGAACTGCGACTTGGCGCTCGCGCTGATGAACATCCCCAGGCCCTGGGCGCCCACCAGGAAGAGCATCCCCGTGATCATCAGGAGCGCTGGGCTGCCGCGGAACGGGACGGCGAAGACGACGCCGCCGACGACCGCCACGAGCACGATGTCCACGGCCCCGATGCCGAGGTACGGCAGCAGCTTGCCGAGGATCACCTCGAGCCGGTGGACCGGCGTCGCCGCGAGCTGCTCCATCGTGCCGCGCTCCCACTCGCGCGCGATCGTGAGCGAGGTCAGGAGGGCGGACAGGATCATCATGATGGCGGCCATCAGGCCGGGCACGATCATCGAGCTGCTCTTGAGGTCCTCGTTGTACCAGACGCGGGAATCCACGGCGATGGGGACGGGCAGGGGCACGCCCTTGAGGACGGCCGTGGCCGAGTAGCTGGTGACGATGGCCTGCGCGTAGTTGATCGCGATGGACGCGGTGTTGGCGTCGCCGCCGTCCAGCAGCGCCTGCACCGGCGCGGGCTCCGCGGCGGCGAGGTGCTTCGCGAAGTTGGGCGGGATGACGAGCACGAGGCGCACGGTGCCCCGCACGAGCAGCGGCGAGATCTGGTCGTCGCTGGTGAGCTGCCGGGCCACGCGGAAGTAGCCCGAGGAACGGAAGGCGTCCACCAAGTCGCGGCTCTGCGTCGTGTGCGACTGGTCGAGCACGGCCATGCGGATGTCGCGCACGTCGAAGGTGATGACGTAGCCGAACAAGATCACCATCGCGGCAGGCACGGCGAACGCCATCGCGAGGCTGCGCGAGTCGCGGCGGATGTGCAGCCACTCCTTGCGGGCCATCGCCCACAGGCGGCCGGCGCTGAGGCGCGCGGTCATCCGAGCACCGCACCGCCCTCGCGGCGCACCAGCGCGACGAAGACGTCCTCGAGCGAGGGGCGCACCGGCGACACGGACCGCACGTCGAGGCCGCGCGCGGCCAGCAGCGGCGGCAGCGCGGCGGCCGCGGCCTGCGCGTTCTCGACCGCGACGTGCACGGCGCGTCCGAACATCGCCGCCTCGACGACGCCCGGCTGGCCCTGGAGCGCCTGCGCCACCGCGGGCCCGTGGGCCGTGCGGATCTCGAGCAGCGGCTCCGTCATCAGCGCCTTGATGGCCTTGGGCGTGTCGAGGGCGATGAGCCGGCCGCGGTTCATCAGGGCCAGCCGGTGGCAGTACTCCGCCTCCTCCATGTAGTGCGTGCTCACCAGCACGGTCGTGCCGCCGTCGGCCAGCGAGTAGATCAGCTCCCAGAAGTTGCGCCGCGCCACCGGGTCCACGCCCGAGGTGGGCTCGTCGAGGAAGAGGATCGGCGGCTCGTGGAGCACCGCGCAGCCGAGCGCGAGCCGCTGCTTCCACCCCAGCGGCAGCTCGGCCGTGAGCTGGCGCTCGTGCCCGGCGAGGCCGGCCATCTGGAGGACCCAGGCGCGGCGCGCCGCCAGCCGCTCGCCCGCGACGCCGTAGAGCCCGGCGAAGAAGGCGATGTTCTCCTCGACCGTGAGGTCGCCGTAGAGGGAGAAGAGCTGCGACATGTAGCCGATGCGCTGCTTGAGCGCCTCGGTCTCCTTCCGGATGTCGAGCCCCGCCACGCAGCCCTCGCCCGAGGTCGGCGCCAGGAGGCCCGTGAGCATCCGGATGGTGGTCGTCTTCCCGGCGCCGTTGGGCCCCAGGAAGCCGAAGATCTCGCCGGGGTCCACGAGGAACGTGACGCGGTCCACGGCGGTGAAGTCGCCGAACTTGCGGGTGAGGTCCGTGACCTCGACGGCACAGCCAGGAGAGTTGCGAGACGCCGAGTCGCGAGGCCCCACCACGCCGTCAGCCATGCTGCGCCCCGACCTTGTCGATGAACACGTCCTCCATGCTCGGTTCCGCGTCGCCCGTCTCGAGCACCTCGATGCCCGCCGCCGCCAGCGCGCGCTCCGCCGCCGGCCACTCGCGCTCGCGCGAGCCCAGCGTGACGTGGATCGTGTCGCCGAAGACGGCCGCGCGCCGCACGCCGGGGGAGGCGGCCAGCACCTTCGCCGCGGCGCGCCGGTCGCTCACCCGCACCGCCAGCACCTCGCCCGCGTAGCCGCGCTGCAGCGCCTCCGGCGCGTCGAGCGCGACCACGCGCCCCTGGTGCAGCAGCGCCACCTGGTCGCAGCGCTCCGCCTCGTCCATGTACGCCGTCGTGACGAACACCGTCGTCCCCTCGGCGACCATCTCGTGCAGGATCAGCCACAAGTCGCGCCGGCTGATCGGATCCACGCCGAACGTGGGCTCGTCGAGCAGGAGGATCTCGGGGTGGTGCACCAGCGCGCAGCACAGCGAGAGCTTCTGCTTCATCCCGCCCGAGAGCTGCCCGGCGAGCCGGTGCTCGAACGGCCCGAGGTTCGAGAAGTGGTACAGCCGCTGGAGGCGCGCCGGCCGCTCCGCCTTCGGCACCGCGTACAGGTCGGCGTAGAAGTCGATGTTCTCGCGCACCGTGAGGTCGTGGTACAGGCCGAAGCGCTGCGACATGTAGGCGATGTGCCGCTTCACGCCCTCCGGGTCCTGCGCCACGCTCACGCCCGCCACGCGCGCGTCGCCGGACGTGGGCGGCAGCACGCCGGCCAGCATCCTGAGCGTGGTGGTCTTGCCCGCGCCGTCGGGCCCCACCAGGCCGAACAGCGCGCCGGCCTTCACCTCGAGCGTGAGCGCGTCCACCGCCGTCAGCTCGCGGAACTTCCGCGTCAGCCCGCGGATGGAGATCGCCGCCCCCCCCGAAGCGGAGGAGAGTGCCGTGGGGAGTGGCGTGGCGGCCTGCACCCGTTCACTCACGTCTGGGAACCACTGCCAACTTGGCGTCTGGCAACTTCACCGTGCCCTCGCAACTCCCAACTGAACGTCTGCGGGAATTCCCGGCTTCAGGTCGTACGTCGAATCCCGTGTGATCCGCACCTTCACGGCGTACACGAGCTTCACGCGCTCGTCGGTCGTCTGCACGTTCTTGGGCGTGAACTCCGCTTCGCTGGCGATGAAGCTCACCTCGCCGCGGTAGACCTTGCCCCTGTACGTGTCGGCCGTGATCGTCGCCGGCTCGCCGAGGTGCACGGCCCCGATACGCGTCTCGGGGATGTAGATCCGCACCCAGCGATCGTTCATGTTGGTGACGGTGAGGACGGGGGCGCCGGGCTGCACGGTCTCGCCGACCTCGCGGTCCTTCACCGTGACGACGCCGTCGAAGGGGGCGCGGATCACGGCGTTGGCGAGCATCGCGTCGATCTGCGCGACCGTGGCGCGGGCCTGCGCGACCGTGGCGCGCTGGGCCTCGATGCGCTCGGGCCGCGGGCCCGCCTCGAGGAGCTGCAGCGCCTGCGCCGCCTGGTCGCGCGAGCTCTGCGCCACGTCGAACGCGAGCTGGTCCTTGTCGAGCGCCTCGCGGCTCACGGCGCCGCCGCCGAACAGCCGCTTCGTGCGGTCGAGGTCGCGCTGCGCGTCGGTCAGCTTCTGGTTCGCGGCCGCCAGCGCGTCGCGACCCTGCTGGATGTCCTCCGCGCGGTTGCCCCGCTCGAGCTCGGTGAGGAGCGCCTGCGCGGCCGCGTACTGCGCCGCAGCCTGCGCGCGCCGGGCCACGAGCTCCGCCTGGTCGAGCCGCGCCAGCTCCTGGTCCGCCTTCACGCGGTCGCCCTCGTCCACGAAGATCGTGTCGATGCGGCCCGCCGCCTGGAAGCCGAGCTGGGCGTCGGTCGCCTCGACGGTGCCGGAGGCGTCGAGCGCCCCGGCGCCCCCGCGCGGGCGGAGGACGAAGTAGAGCGCCACCGCGACGACGATGACGGCGACGATCGGAAGCAGTCTCTTGCGATTCATGTCGTTGTCTCCATGACCCTCACCCCCCTACACCCTCACACCCTTCACCCAGCCGTTTCTCTCACTGCGCCAGCGTTCTCCCCAGCCACCCCGCGCTCAACTCCCCCGTCACCCGCGCCAGCTCCACCCGCGCGGCGATCTCGTCGTTCTGCGCCTGCACCAGGCTCGCCCGGTTGGAGAGCAGCGTCGCCTCCGCGTCGAGGTAGTCCGTCTCGGTGCCCGAGCCGACCTGCAGGCTCAAGAGCCGGATGCGCTCGACCTCCTCGGACTGCGCGACCGCGGTGGAGAGCGCCTGGACCGTCGCGCTCGCCGACGCGAGGGTCGCGACCGCCGCGTCCACGCTCTGCTCGGCGCCCTGCCGTGCGGCGTCGAGCTGCGCGCCCGCCGCCCTGGCCGCGGCCTGGTTGGCGCGGACGGCGCTGCTGCGGCTGCCGCCGGTGAAGATCGGATACGAGAGCTGGAGCCCCGCGTTCCACCACGGCCGGTAACCGGTGAACTGGTGGCCGTTCTCGACGTACACCGCGGTGGCCGAGAGCTGCGGCAGAAGCGAGGCCTGTGCGACGCCCACGCCCGCCTGGGCCGCCTCCGCTTCGCGCTCGGCCTGCGCCACCTCGGGGCTGTTCTGCTCGGCCGTCGCGATGAGCGCCGCGCGGCCTTCCAGCGTGGTGTCGGCGAGCCGCACGGGCCTGAGCACCCGCACGGTGTCGGCGGGCAGGTTCACCAGCCGCCCGAGGTCGTGCTCGGCGACGTCGAGCTGGGCGCGGGTCGCCACCTCGTCGGCGCGGGCCCGCGACACCTCCGCCGCGAGCCGCAGCACCTCCACGTGCGCGGCCTTGCCCTGCGCCTCGAGCTGCGCGACGCGGTCGGCCTCGGAGCGCAGGGCGGCGAGCCGCCGCTCCTGCGCGTCGAGCACGCCGCGGGTCGTGAGCACGCGCAGGTACGCGCTCACCGTGCGCGAGATCGTGGCCGCGGAGGTCGCGTCGAGCGCCGCCTCGGCCCGCCGCTCCTCGGCCTTCGCGAGCCGCAGCTGCGAGGTGCGTCCGCCGAAGTCGAACAGCGTGTAGCCGAGCTGCAGCGCGCCCTGGCTCAGCGTCGTGGCGAAGAGCGGCGGGTTCGCCGGGTTGATGCCCGAGAGCGGGTAGACGAGGTTGCCGATCTTGTACTGGTTCGCCGAGAGGCTGGCCGAGAGGCGCGGCCAGAGCGGCGCGCGGGCCACCCCGACGTTGGCCTGGGCCGAGGCGCGGCTCTCGCGCGCGGCCGCGACGCCGGGCTGGCTCGCGAGCGCGCGCTGCACGGCGTCGGCCAGGGTGAGGCGGCTCGTGTCCTGCGCCGCGAGCTGCAGCGCGAGAAGCAGAGGCACAGTCATGGCGTGCGGTCCTGCGTTGAGGGCGCGGCCCGGACGGCGGCGCCGGTGTCGGCGGGCGCGCCGCGGTTGGCGAACGCCGCCTGGATGTTGGCGATGACGTGCTCGGCGATGAGCTTGCGGAACGCGGGATCGCCGGGGTCGGTGCCGAGGGCCGCCCGGATGGCGCGCGAGGCCAGCGCGAGGAACATCGGCTGGCCGGCGATGCTCATTGCCATCAGGTGCGGCTCGCCCGCGCGGATGGTGCCGTCCCGCTGGCCGTCCGTGATGATCCGGGTGAACGACTCCATGTTGCGCCGTATCACCCGCGCCACGGGCTCCGGCAGCGGCCGGTCGCTGGCCAGCTCGCGCAGGATCAGGCGCGGCATCTCGGGCCGCGACCAGATGTGGTCCATGAAGACCCACACGGCCGTGGCGAGGCGCTCGAGCGCCGGACCGGTCTGGGTCGAGACCTCCGCCAGCCGGTCGGCGAGCGGCGTGGCGAACCGCTCGATGACCGCATGGTAGAGCGCCTCCTTCGACCCGAAGTGGTAGGTGATCGCGCCGAGGTTGGCGTGCGCCCGGGCGGTGATGTCACGGACGCTGGCCGCATCGAAGCCGTCCCGGGCGAAGAGCTCGCGGGCTGCCTCGATCAGCCGATCGCGGATTTCCTGGCTCTCTGTCATACGTATGTATCATCTCATACAAACGTATGAATGTCAACCTCACCACGAAGTCTCGCGGTCGCCCACATTCACGACTAACCCACTAGCCATTGGCGGCGCCGACCCTATATTCGCGTGCGGTTTTCGCACGCTCGGTTCAACCAAACAGCCGATAGCGAACGAGGGTCTCAGCGCGGCGCCGAGAACGGCCCGCATCGTCTTACCCTTCTCTTCAGGAGGACGCGTGAGGAACGGATGGCGGATGGCCGCCGGGATCGCGCTCGTTGTCGCGGCGGCGTGCTCGAAGGAACAGGCGGCGCAGCAGGCGGCCCCCGAGGGACCGGCGAAGGGGACGCCGGAGTGGAAGATCCAGAACGCGATGAGCGCCGGGCCGCGCGCGATCGCGGCGGCGGCGACCATCATGGACTTTCCGGCGACGCCCGGCGGCCAGATGGTGCAGCTCAAGGCCGGCACGAACGGCTGGACGTGCATGCCGGACGATCCATCGACGCCCGGCAACGACCCGGTCTGCGGCGACAGCGCGTCGTTCACCTGGTACTCGCTGTACCTGCAGCACAAGCCGCCGCGGATCTCGAAGGTCGG
>DATKNX010000080.1:0-18463 GCA_035541085.1 Gemmatimonadales bacterium
ACCCGCGCCACCGCCGCCCGCACCAGCGCGTCGGCCTTCTCGGTCGCCGCCGCCTTGTCGGTGTGCACCCAGGAGGCGTGCTCGCGGATGTTCACCATCTGGAACTGGTAGGGGTTGACGCCCCCCGCCCAGACCGCTCCGCGGAACGTCTTCTCGTGCAGGTGCGGCGAACACGACGCCACCACGATCCGGGTGAGCTGGTGGTCCTTGATGTCGTTCTTGATCAGCTCCTGCCCGGGATCGGAGCACATGTACTTGTACTCGCGGCTCACCACGACCCCCGCGAGCTTCGAGGCGTGCTCCGCGACGGCGTGCACGTCGATCGTCCCCGCGATGTTGCTGCCGCAGTGACAGACGTAGACTCCGATCCTCACGGCCTCGGCGGCACCGTGCTCAGGCGTTTGCATGGGCGTTGCTCCTGGCGACTGCGAACTGCGGATGGGGATCGTGGGTCGCGCGGGCCTGGGACCCGCGGGCGCGGGCACCGTCGGGGCCGTTCACTCCATGGCCCCTTCCCTCCGATTCGGACCTTACGGTGGCGCTCACGACACGCCTCCCACGAGGACGAACTCTCCAAGCCGTGCAACCTCTTCGGGGAGCAAGGGATATGCCATTGAGGCTGGAAGCGCGTTGCACGCGGGAGTGGCGAGAAAGGCCAAAACACGCGGTTTACACGAGGCAGGCCGACGCCGGGGACAATTGTGCGCGGCAAAAGGGCACAGCCGGCGCAGCCGGCCGGGCGCTTTTTGGCCGCCCGAAACACGACCGCCCCGGGGCCCTGAGGCACCGGAGCGGATTCGACGGCGGCCACATATCCGACTGGATCGCTCGACTATTCGATCTCCGCCTACTCTGAGCCACGCGTGTCTCGCACCGCACGATGATCGAAGCGAGCGGCCGGGGTGACGGACTCGGCGCCTGCTACCCACCCGATCCCCACCCGACCCTGTATGCCTCAGTCGCACGCGTGCCGCCAGGAGCGCCCTAAGCGGTCACCAGCCTGCCACCCGCGGCCACTCGGCTCCGATCGCGCCGGAGTACCGCAAACCGGATGCCAGCGCGAGGAATTCAGCTACCGCTTGCCGGCGCTCCCGAGGACGGGGGCAAGCAGCTGCTCCAGAGTCATCCCCTTGAGCGCGATGCTGTAGCTCACCCGGGTGGCCGGGATCGGAATCCTGACCAGCCGGGCGAGGTCGATCGGCGTGCCGATCGCGACCGCCTCGACGCCGCCCTCGGCCGCGCGCGCGATCGTGGCCTCGAGGTCCTTGACCTGCTTGTCGCCGTAGCCCAGGGCCGGCAGCGCGCGCTTGACGTGCTGGTACTTGGCCAGCGCCTCGGCGATCTCGCCCACGGCGAACGGCCGCGGGTCCACCAGCTCGCGGGCGCCCGCGTCCCACGCCGCGAGGACCGCGGCTCCGAAGGCCATCCCGCCGTGCGTGAGGGTCGGGCCGTCGTCGATCGCGAGCACCTTCTTGCCCTTGAGCACGCCCGGGTCGGCCGCCTTCACGGGGCAGGCCGCCTCGACGATCCGCGCCTTCGGGTTCAGCGCCTTCACCGTCTCGCGCACCTTGGCCACGGCGTCGGCCGGCGCGGTGTCCACCTTGTTGATGATCACGACGTCGGCCAAGCGCACGTTCGTCTCGCCGGGGTAATAGCTGGCCTCGTGACCCGCGCGGTGCGGATCGACCACCGTCAGGTAGAGGTCGGCCTTGATGAAGCTGGTGTCGTTGTTCCCGCCGTCCCACAGGATGACGTCGGCCTCCTGCTCGGCCGCGTGCAGGATCGCGGCGTAGTCCACGCCCGCGAACACGACGGAGCCGGTGGCGACGTGGGGCTCGTACTCCTCGCGCTCCTCCACGGTGACCTTGTGCTTCACGAGGTCCGCCTCGGAGGCGAAACGCTGCACCGCCTGCGCGGCCAGGTCGCCGTAGGGCATGGGGTGCCGGATCACGGCGACCCGCTTCCCGTGCTCCCGGAGGAACGGCACCACCGCGCGCGACAGCGGGCTCTTCCCCGCGCCGGTGCGCGAGGCGCAGATGGCCACGACCGGCCGGCTCGACTTCAGGACGCGCTGCGCGCCGAGCAGGGTGAAGTCGGCGCCGGCCGCGTTCACGCGCGCCGCGAGGTGCATCACGTCGGCGTCGGCGAGGTCGGAATAGGAGAGCACGCACTCGTCCGCCTTGAGCGTGCGGATCAGCTCCTCGAGGCGGCTCTCGGGATGGATCGGGATGCCCTTGGGGTACCGGCTGCCCGCCAGGGAGGCGGGGAAGCTGCGTTCGGCGATGTGCGGAATCTGCTGCGCGGTGAAGGCCACGACCTCCAGCGACGGGTCGTCGCGGTAGACGGTGAGGAAGTTGAAGAAGTCCCGTCCCGCCGCCCCGATCACGATCACGCGTCTCACACGGCGCTCCTCTGGTCCATGGGCACGTAGGCCCGCTCGGCGTGGCCGACGAACAGCTGCCGCGGCCGCGCGATCTTCTGCTCCTTGTCCAGCAGCAACTCCTGCCACTGGGCGATCCAGCCGGCGGTCCGGGCGATGGCGAACAGCACCGGGAACATCGCCACCGGGAAGCCCATCGCCTGGTAAATGACGCCGGAATAGAAATCCACGTTCGGGTAGAGCTTGTGCTTGATGAAGTACTCGTCGGCGAGCGCGATCTTCTCGAGCTCGAGTGCGATGTCGAGGAGCGGGCTGCTGCCCGTCACCTCGAGCACCGAGTGCGCCGCCGCGCGGATGATGCGGGCGCGCGGGTCGTAGTTCTTGTAGACCCGGTGCCCGAAGCCCATCAGCCTGAGCTCGCCCTTCTTGACGCGCTCGATGTACGCCGGGATGTGCGCCTTGTCGCCGATCTCGCGCAGCATCTTCAGCACTTCCTCGTTCGCCCCGCCGTGCAAGGGGCCGTAGAGCGCCGCGGTCGCGGCGGCCACCGACACGAACGGGTCGGCGTGCGAGCTGCCGACCGAGCGCATCGCGTTGGTGCTGCAGTTCTGCTCGTGGTCGGCGTGCAGGATGAACAGCAGGTCGAGGGCGCGCTCGAGGGCCGGGTGCGGCACGAACGGCTCGCACGCCCCGGCGCGCTGGCCGAGCATCGAGATGAAGTTGCCCACGTACGACAGCGTCGGATCCGGGTACGCGTACGGCAGGCCGCGGCTGTGCCGGTAGGCGTAGGCCGCCACGGTCGGCATCTTGCCGAGCAGCCGGTAGACCTGGTGCAGCCGGCTCGGCGGATCGAAGATGTGCTTCGAGTCCTGGTAGAAGGTCGAGAGCGCTCCCACCGTGCTCACCAGCATCCCCATCGGGTGCGCGTCGTAGTGGAACCCGTCCATGAACTTCTTGACGTTCTCGTGCACCATGTAGTGGGCCGCGATCTGCGCGCTCCACTCCTTGAGCTGCGGCGCCGTGGGCAGCTCCCCGGAGATCAGGAGGTACGCGGTCTCCACGAAGCTGCTCTGCTCCGCGAGCTGCTCGATGGGGTAGCCCCGGTACCGCAGGATGCCGGCGTCGCCGTCGATGTACGTGATCGCGCTGCGGCACGACGCCGTGTTCATGAACGCGGGGTCGTAGGTCATCAGGCCGAAGTCGCCCGGGCCGGTCTTGATCTGGCGCAGGTCCATCGCGCGGATCGCGCCCTCGGTGATGGCGACCTCGTACGTCGCCCCCGTGCGGTTGTCGGTGATCGTCAGCGTGTCCTTGCCCATCGCGGCACCTTCCCTCGAGCGGATCGGATACGCCTGGCGCGGACTGCGGGCCGATGCGGCGCACCGCAGCAAGCGCCGTGCCAAGCACCCTTAAGTATCGCCGGGCACGACGATCTTGACGAGTCCGGTGCCGATGTCGTACACCCATCCGTGCAGGCGCAGGGCGCCCGGGCGGGCGGCGAGGAGCCGCCGCACCAGGCCGAGCTCGGCCAGGTGGGCGATCTGCAGGCGCACGTTCGCCTCGACGACGCGGTGGTGGTACGCCTCGGGGGTGAGGCGGGCGAGGCCGGCATCCCGCTCCACGTCCCGGTCCACCGTCCGCCGGGCGTCGCCCACGAGGTTCAGCCAGTCGCCGAGGTAGCCGTCCGGCAGGTCGTGCGCGCACGCGGCCAGGATGCCGCCGCACCCGTAGTGGCCGCACACGACGACGTCGGCGATGCCCAGGTTCACGGTCGCGTACTGGATCACCGAGGCGATATTGATGTCGTTCGACGCGACGACGTTGGCCACGTTCCGGTGAACGAACACTTCCCCGGGACCGCAGCCCAGGATCTCTTCGGCGGGCACGCGTGAGTCCGAGCAGCCGATCCACAGCAGGCGCGGCCGCTGACCGGCCGCCAGGCGCGCGAAGAACTCCGGGTCCCGGGCGCGCCGGGCCTCGGCCCAGCGGCGGTTCTGGTCGAGCAGGTCGTCGAGGGGCATCGGCGCAGTATTCACCGGCCGCCGCCGCGGGGCAACGGCGCGCGGGGCGGGCCCCGTGAGCCGGCCGCGGGCCGCCCTCGACGGCTTCCTCGAGGCCGCGCTGCAGATCCGGCCGGGCGAGGGCCGCCGCACCGCCCTCCTCTTCCTCCACCTCTTCCTCGCGTCGGCCGTCTTCTTCCTCGGCCGGACGGTGCGGGACACGCTGTTCCTGAGCCGCTACTCGCTCGCCGCCCTGCCCTGGATGTTCGTCGTCTACGGCGTCACGTCGGCCGCCACGGTCGTGCTGTACGCGCGGATCGCCGACCGGATGGCGCGCCACCGCCTGTCCATGCTCACGGCCGCGGTGGGCATCCTCACCTATCTCGCCACCTGGGGCGTCGTGCGCTCGGGGGCCGCCTGGATCTACCCGGCCTTCTACGTGTGGGCCGACATCGTCGCGAACCTGCTCATCGTGCAGTTCTGGACGGTGGCCAACGACCTGCACGACGCGCGGTCGGCGAAACGGCTCTTCGGCACGATCGGCGCCGCGCGCCTCCTGGCGTCGGTGGCCGTCGGCCTCGGCACCGGCGCGATCGTCCGGGCCATCGGCACCGAGCAGCTGCTGTTCGTGCTGGCCGCGCTGATGGCCGGCTTCGGGCTCCTGGCCCTCCCGCTCGACCGCGAGCCGCGCGCCGAGCGCAGCGTGCGGGCCGGCGCGCAGCCGCGGCGGCGCGGGCCGCCGCCGAAGGTCCTCGACGACCCGTACGTGCGCGCCCTGTCGGTCATCCTGCTCGTGGCGTTCACCGCGCTCAACATCGGCGACTACCAGTTCAAGGCCATCGCGCGCGCTACCTACAGCGAGGACCACCTCGCCCAGTTCTTCAGCCTGTTCTACGCGGCCACCGGGGTCGTGGCGTTCGTGTTCCAGATCGTGGCGACGCCGCGCATCCTCGCGCGGCTGGGCGTGGGCTGGGGCATGGGCACGATGCCCTCCGTGTTCGGCGCCGCGACGGCGGCGCTCCTCGCCGTGCCGCGGCTCGCCGTCGCGACGCTGATGAAGTTCGGCGACAACGGGTTCCAGTTCACCATCCAGGAGACGACGTTCCAGGCGCTCTACGTGCCGTTCGCGCCCGAGGTGAAGGCGCGCACCCGCGCCTTCCTCGAGGTGGTCGTCAAGCCGATCGGCTACGCGCTGGCCGGCCTGGCGGTGATCGCGTTCGTGCCGCTGCTGCACGGCGCCGCGCTGATGTCGTGGGTGAGCCTGCCGTTCGTGCTGGCGTGGTTCGCGATGATCCCGGTCGTGCGCCGCCGCTATCTGCGCCAGCTGGAGATCACGCTGAGCGCGCGCGGCGCCCTGGCCCTCGACCACGAGTACCTGCTCGACTCGGCGGGGCGCGACGCCCTGATCCGCTGTCTCGACACGTGCGAGCCGCGCCAGGTCCTGATCGCGCTCGAGCAGCTCGCCGGCGACCGCTCGGAGGCGTTCGCCCGCGCCGTGGCCCGGCTCGCGACGCACCCCGACGCGGCGGTCCGCGCCGCCGCCCTCGCCCAGCTCGGCGACCTCCCCGACGCCGACCCGCGGCCCGCCGTGGCCGCGCTGCACGACGCCGATCCCGCCGTGCGCGCCGCCGCCGCCACGGCGCTCGCCACGCTCTCGCGGGACGACGCGGTCGAATCGCTCGTGCCGCTCGTCGCGGACCCGTCGGACGACGTGCGCGTGGCGGTCCTCACCGGCCTCTTGCTGCACGGCGGGATCGAGGGCGGCATCGAGGGCGGCGCCCAGCTCGCCAAGCTGCTCGCCTCCGCCACGAAGGCGGACCGCGTCGAGGCCGCGCGTGCCCTCCGGGCCCTCGGGCCGGCCGCCTACCGCCCGCTGCGGCGGCTGCTCGACGATCCGGACCCCGCGGTGCGGCGCGCCGCCCTGCGCTCGGCGCCGGGCGTGGCCGATCCCCGCCTCGTGCCGGTGCTCGTGGAGTTGCTCGGCGACCCCGCCTGCCGGCGCCGCGCCGGCCAGGCCCTCGTGGCCGTGGGCGCGCCCGCCGTGGCGCCGCTGTGCGAGCAGATCACCCGCAAGTCCACGTCGCGCCAGGTCAAGCTGCTCGTCCCGCGGCTGCTGCGGCGCATCGCGCTGCCCGAGACCTACGAGCAGCTCCGCGCCCTGGTCGGCGTGCCGGACAGCCACCTGCGCCTGCGGATCTGCGCCGCGCTCTCGCACCTGAGGCGCACGCTGCAGCTGCCGCCCGAGAGCGTGGCCGCCGTGTACGCGATGATCCTCGACGAGGTGCGCGAGACGTACGGCAACCTCGCCGGCTGGGAGGTCGCGCGGCCGCTCTACAGCACGCCGCTGCTCGAGGAGGTCTTCGAGTTCCGCCGCGACCGTGCCGTGCGCCGGGTGTTGCGCATCCTCGAGCTGCGCTACGAGCCGGAGCCGATGGCGCTGGTGCGCGAGTGCGTGGCCGACCCCGGCCGGCGCGCCAACGCGCTCGAGGTGCTCGACACGCTGCTCGACGCGCCGCTGCGGCCGCTGGTGATGCCCTTCCTCGACGACGTGCCGATGGCCGAGCGGCTGAGGAAGGCCGGCACCCTGGTGCCGCCGGTGCCGCCGCCCGCGGAGTTCCTGCGCCGCCACTGCCGGCACCCCAACCCGTACGTCGTGCTGCTCGCGCTCGACGCGCTGGCGCGGCGCGCCGACCCCGTGGGCGGCGACGAAGGCAAGCGCGCCCTGACGCATCCCGACCCGCTGGCGCGCGAGGGCGCGCTGCACGCGGTGGCCGCCGCCGATCCCCGGCACGCCGCCGACCTCATCCGCCCGCTCCTGGCCGACCCCGATGCCACAGTCGCGCTCCACGCCTCGCGCTCCCTGGCGCGCCTCGAAGGACGCCCGATCCCGGAGGACCCCTTGTACGCCACGGTGGAGAAGATCCTGTTCCTCAAGAGCGCCCCCGTCTTCGAGCGCGTGAGCGGCGAGGACCTCGCGGCGCTCGCGCGCGTGGCGGAGGTCGAGACCTTCGCCGCCGGCCAGACGGTGTTCCACGAAGGCGACATGGGCGACGCGCTGTACGTCGTGGTGCGCGGCCGCATCGGGATCGACGGCGGCGGCGAGCGGCTCGCCACGCTGGGGCCCGGCGAGGCGTTCGGCGAAATGGCGGTCCTCGACGAGGTGCCGCGGAGCGGCACGGCCGTGGTCGAGGAGGACGCCGAGGTGCTGCGGATCGGCAGCGAGGAGTTCTACGAGATCCTGCACGAGCAGGTGGAGATCGCCGAGGGCGTCATCCGCATGCTCACGCGCCGGCTCCGGGAAGCCGACGCGGTCATCCTGAAGCTGCGGCCGTCAGCGCGCTAGCGCCGGCTCCGCGACGTTCAGCTCGCGCGCGATGGCCATGCCCCGGTCGAGCGCGCGGGTGTTGATGTCCAGCACCTTCGGGCTCTTCGTGACGTGCGCGAGGCCCGCCAGCAACGCCGCGCGGTCGAGGACGTGCGCCTTGTGCGCCGCCCACGCGCCCAGCGACACCACGTTCATCGAGCGCGGGCTGCCGAGGGCCACCGCCTCCGCGCTGCAGTGCACCGGGATCACCGTCACGTCCGTGCGCGTGGGCGCCCGGGTGACCACGTCCGCGTTCAGCACGATCAGCCCGCCGGGCACCACGCCCGCCTCGAACCGGTCGAGCGACATGTCGTTGTAGACGATCAGGCTCTCCATCGTCGTCAGCACCGGCGAGCCGATCGCCACGTCCGAGATGATCACCTCGGTGCGCGACGTGCCGCCCCGGATCTCGGGGCCGTACGACGGCAGCCCCGTCGTGAAGAACCCGCGCTTGGCCGCCATCGCGGCCCACGACAGCAGCTTGCCGAGGAACACGGCGCCGTCGCCGCCGCTGCCCGATATCATGACCCGTTCGATCATCGCGGCATCCCTCCCGGCGGCTCCTTGATCACCCCGGGCTTGTAGGCCGGCATCAGGTGTTCGACCACGTACGTGTGCGCGTCCACCGGGTCCAGCTTCCAGCCCGACGGACACGCCGAGAGGATCTCGACCACCGACAGGCTCTTGTTCTTCTCCTGGTTCAGGAACGCCTGCCGGATGTACTTCTTGGTGCGCCGGATCGCGGGCGCGTCGTGCACGGTGGTGCGCACCGCGAACGAGCAGCCCTGTTGCAGCGCCAGCGCCTCGGTCATCGTGATCGGGTAGCCGTGGTTCTTGACGTCCCGGCCCTCCGGCGACGTCGAGGTGACCTGGCCCATCATCGTGGTCGGGGCCAGCTGGCCGCCCGTCATGCCGTAGATGGCGTTGTTGAGGAAGATCAGCACCGTCGGGTCGCCCCGCGCCGCGGCGTGGAACGTCTCGCCGATGCCGATGCCCGCCAGGTCGCCGTCGCCCTGCAGCGTGAACACCCGCAGCTCGGGGTGCTGGCACTCGATGCCCCAGGCCACCGAGGTGGCGCGGCCGTGCGCGGCCTGCTGCCAGTCGATGTCGATGTAGCGGTAGGCGAACACCGTGCAGCCCACCGAGGCCACGCCGACCGCCACGTCCTGGATGCCCAGGTCGCTGATCACCTCCGCCAGCAGCTCGTGCACCGTGCCCTCGTCGCAGCCCGGGCAGTAGTGCATGTCGCCGATGCGGAGCGGGTTCTTGCCGAAGTGCAGGTGCTTGCGGACGTTGTCCACGAGCACCGCGCCGTCCGGGCAGACCACCGCGCAGTTGCCGCACGCGGTGCACCGGGGCAGGCTGCCGTCGACGAGCCGCGTCGGCCGCACGCCGCGGTGGTTGAAGACGTCGGCGTACTCGATGATGTCCTCCGGGCACGCCTCGATGCACACCCCGCAGCCCTTGCAGACCTGGGTGTCGAACTCCACCCGGGGCAGCACCTTCTCTTCCGTCGCGGCGCCGGTCATCGGGCACCTCCCTTCGGGAACTCGCGCTCGACCACCTCCGCGATCTCCTCCGGCGTCGGGATCACGCCGCCCTGGCGCCCGTAGAACTTCACCGGGTCCACCCGGCCCAGGTCGAACAGCGTGCTCTTCACGTCCTCGACCATCTGGCCCGCGTTCATCTCCACCACCAGCCACTTGCGCGGCCGGCTCACCAGCGGCCGGAACCCGTCCACCGGGAACGGGAACAGCGAGATCGGCCGCACCAGCCCGACCTTGCGCCCCGCCGCCCGCAGCAGGTCCACCCCCGTGCGCGCGATCCGGCCCGCCAGGCCGAACGCCACGATCACCACGTCGGCGTCGTCCGCCTGGTACTCCTCCCAGCGCTGCTCGCGCTGGGCGATGCGCGCGTACTTCGCGTGGAGCTCGCGGTTGTGGGCCTCGAGCTCCGGCGGCTCGATGATGATGCTGCTGATCAGGTTCGACTTGCGCCCGTTCTTCCGGCCCGTCGTGGCCCAGTCCTTCGCCGGCAGCCCGCTCTCGTCGAACGTCGAGAACGTGAGGTTCTCCCACATCTGTCCGAGCGTCCCGTCGAGGCACAGCAGCGTCGGCGTGCGGTACTGGTCCGCGAGCCGGATGCACAGCATCGTGAGGTCGGCGCACTCCTGCACCGTCGCCGGCGCCATCACCGGCATCCGGTACCCGCCGTGCCCCCCGCCCTTCACCGACTGCCAGTAGTCCTCCTGCGAGCCGTAGACCGTCCCGAGGCCGGGCCCGCCGCGCATCACGTTCACGATGAAGCACGGCAGCTCCGCGCCCGCGATGTACGAGATCCCCTCCTGCTTCAGGCTGATGCCCGGGCTCGAGGACGACGTCATGCAGCGCTTGCCGGCGCCCGCGGCGCCGTAGACCATGTTGATGGCCGAGATCTCGGAGTTGGCCTGCGTGTACGTCTTGCCCAGCTTCGGCAGCCGCTCGGCCATGTACTCCGGAATGTCCGTCTGTGGGGTGATCGGGTAGGCGAAGTAGGCGTCGAGCCCGCTGCGAATGGCCGCTTCGGCGATCGCCTCGCAGCCCTTCAGCAGGACCTCGCCCTCCGCGGCCGGCCTCGCCGCCGCGCCCCCTGCCGCCTCGAGCACCCCGGCACCTGCCGTCATGTCGAGCTCCTGGCTATGGCGTCTCTCAAATCGCGGATCCACGTCAGCGAGCGGCCGCACTGCTCGCAGCTCACGGCCACGTGCGGACAGGGCACGCCGTCCGCCTGGCACTCGGCGCAGCGCGGCTCGGCGAGCAGCGCGAGCAGCTCGTCGAACTGCCGAAAGAACATCGTCTGGGCCTCGACGGGCAGCGCTGCGCGCAGGTCGCTCACCAGCCGCGCCTCCCGCGCCAGCCCCCGATGCACCGTCGCCGCGTCGTTTCCCGCCAGATCCGGCAGCACGGCCGCTCCCTGTGCGTGCGAGCCTATCGAGTGGCAAAAAGCGGACCGTTCCCGTCGCTGTTTTGCACACGACGGAAAGGGAAGTCGCGTTGTCGGAGATCTACCTGCGGTGGGTCAGCTGTGCCGCACGGAGCACGGCCTGGCGGATGGCGTCGAGGTCCACGGGCTTCTCGAGCACGCGCCAGGGCTCGAGGTGCTCGGCGGTCTGCAGGTCGAATAGTCCCGTGGCGTCGCCCGAGACGATGATGATCCGGCTCGCCAGGTCCGGCCGCTCCCGCCGCGCGGCCTGCACGACGTCCCAGCCGCCGAGCACCGGCATCTTGAGGTCGAGCACGACGGCGTCGAAGTCCTGGCCGCGGATGAGGTCGAGCGCGCGCTGCCCGTCGCCCGCCACGGTGACGGCCGCGCCGAGCCGCGTGAAGTAGCGCTCCCACGTCTTGCGCACCGCTTCCTCGTCGTCCGCCACGAGCACGTGGAGGTCCGCGAGACAGCCGGCCCCCGCCGCCGGCGGGGGCGCGGCCGCGGCCTTCTCGCGCGCGGGCGGTGTGGCGGGCGCGGGGAGCGCGTCGGCCGGCAGGCGGAGCTCGAAGCGCGCGCCGCCCAGCGTGCCCTCGACGAGCGCGAGGCGGCCCGAGTGCGCGAGCGCGATCTGGCCCGCGATCGACAGCCCGAGGCCCACGCGCTCCGTGCCGCCGGTGGTGAAGAAGGGATCGAAGATCCTGGCGCGCACGTCGGAGGGAATGCCGGGGCCCGAGTCCTCGACCGCCACCATCACGGTGTCCGTCTCGGCGCGCGTCTCCACGACGACGGTCCGCGCGCGCGACGCGCGCGCCGCCGCGCGCAGGCCGTTGGCGAGCAGGTTCACCAGCAGCTGCTCGATCTGGGGGCGGTCCACGCGCGCGACGCACGGCCGGTCCGCCAGGCGGACGTCGAGCGCCACGCGCTCGTCGGCGAACTCGTCGCGGAGAAGGGCGACGGTGTCCGCGACGATCGCGTTCAGGTCGGCGGGGGCGCGCTCGCCGCTGCGCGCGCGCACGAAGCTCAGCAGGCCCGCCACCACGCGGCCCGCGCGCCGCGCGTGCTCCTGGATCAGCCGCATGGACTCGCGGCTCTCCTCGCTCGTGCCACCCGCCAGCGCCTGGCTCGACCGCGCGAGGATGACCTGCAGCGGATTGTTCAGCTCGTGCGCGAGGCCGGCCGCCAGCTCGCCCACGGCCCGGAGGCGGTCGTTCTGGCGGATCCTCGCCTCGAGCGCGGCGGTCATCTGGTTGACGTCGCGCGCCAGCTCGCCGATCTCGTCCGTGCCCGCCGCGGCGGCGCGATGGGCGAGATCGCCGGCGGCGATGACGCGCACGTCCTCGTGCAGCCTCGCAACGGGGCGGATCACCCGGTCGCGGAGCAGCGTCACGCTGGCCACCAGGAGGCCCAGGGCCAGCACCACGGCGAGCGCCACGATGAGGCGCGCCCGCTCGGCGGCGGACACGGTCTGCTCCTCGAGGGCGCGGGCCTCGGCGACGCTGGCCGTGACGAGGTCCGACATCTGCGCGGCCACGAGCCGGCGGTCGGCGCTCGCGGCCGCGAGCAGGGCCAGCGCGGCGGGTTCGTGGCCGGCCTCGCGCTCGCGCAGCGCCTGCGCGATGTCGCCCTCGGCCGCCGCCACGAGCGAGTCCGCGCGGTCGAGCCGCACCCGGAGCGCCGGCGGGACGTAGGCCCTGAGCTGCGGATCGAGCGCGGCGCCCGGACGGGCCAGCAGGCCGCGCACCTCGGCGAGCGCCGCCGGATTGCCGGAGCCCACCCAGCGGTACGCCGCCGCCAGCTCGTCCCGGAGGCCGCGCTCCTGCTCCGTCGCCGCCGAGTAGAGGGGCAGGATCGGCGCGGTGGCCTGGCGCAGCATGCGCGTGTGCGGCACGAGGGCGACGGCGGAAACGATGGCGAGCGCGGCGAGCGAGGCGAACGCCAGCGACCCGATGATCCAGGCCCAGCCGCGAACCGTGGGCTGCTTCATCGTGCCGCGCGCGAGGCCGGGACGGCCGGCGACCGGCGCGTGCGGAAAGAAACGGGTGGGGCTATCATCAAACCGCCTGAATGTACCTCCGGGCGCACCGCCTGGAAAACGCGAACCTCCCACTCGCGGTGATCGCATGACCCGTACCACGTGCCTCGTCCTGCTCGCCCTGGCGGCGCTCCCCGCCGCGGCGCGCGCCCAGCAGCCCCCGTCCACTTCCCCGGCCGCGCGGCCCGGCCCCGGCGTGCCCGACACGTCGCCGTTCCGGCCGCTGTCGCTGCCGGCGCCGAACGCGTACCGCACGGCGGCCGGCACTCCCGGCCCGCTCTACTGGCAGCAGCGCGCGGACTACACGATCCTCGCGACGCTCGACACCGGCACCCGCTCGGTGCGCGGCGAGGAGACGATCCGCTACACCAACAACTCGCCCGACACGCTGCGCTACGTCTGGATCCAGCTCGACCAGAACATCCAGGATCCCGGCAGCAGGTTCGCGGCGCTGAGCGGCGGGTTCGGGCGCCCCGCCGAATCCACCTACGTGGGCGGCTACACGCTCGAGCGGGTGAACGCGCTGCGGGCGGCCAAGGCCGGTGCGAAGCCCGCCGCCACCGCCCTCAGCTACCGCGTCAACGCGACGATGATGCGCGTGGACCTCGACCGTCCGCTGCCGCCGAGGGGCGTGGCGGAGTTCGACATCGCCTGGCACTACATGGTGCCGCTGCAGCAGGGCCGCACCGGCCGCGAGAAGTTCCCGGAGGGCTGGCTGTACGAAATCGCGCAGTGGTACCCGCGGATGGCCGTCTACGACGACGTCACGGGATGGAACACGGCGCAGTACCTGGGCAACGGCGAGTTCTACCTCGAGTACGGCGACATCGACTTCACCATCACGGCGCCGGCGACCTACACGGTGACGGGCACCGGCGTGCTCGCGAACGCCGCGCAGGTGCTGACGGCGCGGGAGCGGGAGCGCCTGGCGCTCGCGCTCAGGTCCGACACCACCGTCCACATCATCACGCGGGACGAGGTCGGCAAGCCCGATCTGCTGCCCGCGGGCACCGGCGCGACGCGCAGCTGGCACTTCCGCGCGCACAACGTCCGGGACGTGGCCTGGGCCGCGGCGCCGAACTTCATCTGGGACGCCTCCGGGTGGGAGGGCGTGCTGATCCAGGCGCTGTATCCGCCGGCGGCGCTGCCGCTGTGGTCGCAGGCCGCCGACATGGGCCGCCACACCATCTCCCACCACTCGCGCTGGTACCGCTATCCCTACCCGACGGCGATCAACGTGAACGGGCCCGTCGGCGGGATGGAGTACCCGATGATCGTGTTCTGCTCGGAGCGGCACGACGAGCACGAGCTCTACTTCGTCACCACCCACGAGCTGGGCCACCAGTGGTTCCCGATGACCGTCGGGAGCAACGAGCGGCTGTACGGCTGGCAGGACGAGGGCTTCAACACCTTCATCGACTACTTCACGTACCACGACCGCTACCCGGCCGACACGACGACGGTGAACGGGCCCGAGATCGGCCGCGCCGCGGGGTGGTGGGTCAACCTGCTCGCGCACTACACGGGCCGCGAAGCGCCCATCATGGAGCCGCAGGACCGCAACCCGCCGATCCTGAGCAGCGTCCTCCACTACCCGAAGACCGCGCTCGGCCTGCACCTGCTGCGCACCGAGCTCGTGGACTCGGCGGCGTTCGACCAGGCGTTCCGCGAGTACGCCCGGCGCTGGGCCTTCAAGCACCCGACGCCCGCCGATTTCTTCCGCACGATGAACGACGGCCTCGGCGAGGATCTGTCGTGGTTCTGGCGCAGCTGGTTCTACCGCACTGACCACCTCGACCAGGCCGTGGACTCGGTGGTGCAGCACGACAGCGGCGCCGTGACGATCGCGCGGATTTACTTCTCGAACAAAGCAGAGATGGTCTGGCCGCTGGACCTCGCCGTCGGCCTGGCGAACGGCACGACCGAGCGCGTCAAGCTGCCGGTGGAGGCCTGGTACCGCGGCTCACCGTACGTCTGGGTGCACCGCTGGCCGGCGCACGTGGTGAAGGTCGTGATCGATCCGGACGGGATCCTGCCGGACATCGATCGGGGGAACAACAGCTGGAGCGGGACGCCGTAAGACGGGGAGCGATCGGAACGGGGAGGCGATGCAGTGATGAAGTGATGGGCTGATGATGTGATGACGGACGGCCTGCCGTCTGCAGTCCGTAGACCGCAGTCCGCCCTCATCACTTCATCACCTCATCACTTCCATCACCTCATCACCTCCCCGTCAGCGCCTCCCGCACCGACAGCGGCGCCGCCCCCGGACGCCACACGGGCGCGGCGCCGGTGCACGGGCTCGGGAACGCGCACGTGATCCGCACGCCCCAGATCAGGTTGTTGCGGAAATCGAGATTGATGGTCTGGCTCGACGGCGCCGTCGTGCCCGTCAGGCGCGGCATGGTGACGTTCACCAGCTGCCCGCCGAACAGGCACAGGGCCTCGGTGCCGCCCTTGAACGCGCCGGACGTGAGCGTATTGCTGTTGAAGCAGTAGCCGTTCTGCGTGATCTGAATCTGGCCGCCGTTCGCCTCCCAGTACGTCCCGGTGGACTGCTGCGCCTCGCCCCCGCCCGCCCCCGACTTGTCGCCCGAGTTGCCGAAGCTCGTCGTATTGATGGTGGTCAGGGGCAGCGTGGTCGCCAGCGTCGCCGCGAGGACCAGCCCCTTCCACGTCGAGTCGCTCGGGTTGTACCACAGCACGCCCAGCCAGCTCAGCGTGTCGTACGGCGTCTGGCTCTTGTTCTGGATGAAGAGGTTCACGCCGACCACGGTCCAGTTCGACGCGAACTGTGAAGCACGGGCAAAGCCGGTGGGCGCCGGCGTCTGATAGGCCGGATTGGGGACCACGACCGTGGTCGAGTCGCCCGCGAAGATGGCGGGCGCCTGGTCCGAGATGTCGTAGCCCAGCACGTTGAGCGAGTGGTTCCGCTCGACGAACGCGATCGTCGAGTCGCGCTCGCCCGGGAGCCAGGCCCGCCGCAACGTGATCAGTTGCGCTGGCGTGCCGCGCACCGTCAGGCTGTCCACGATCCGCGCGGGGCTGCCGGCGGCGCCGGCCGCGACCACGGTGATCGTGTCCACGTACGTGCCGGGCGCGAGGTAGATCGGGTCCACCACCCAGCGGAGGATCGCGCTCCCCGTCCCTCCCCCGGTCACGACGGTGAGCCAGGTGCTCGAGCCGTGCGTGGCCGTCCAGGACGCCACCGACGCGCCCTGCCCCGCCAGGGCGACCACGGCGGAATCGAACGTCAGCCCCGACCCCGCAAGGCTGTCGGGGTTGAGGCCGATGCTCCGGCTCGCCGGCGCCACCGTCATCGTCAGCGCGCCGGGCGACGTGGAATCCGCGCACCCCACCGCGAGCGGCAGGGCGACGAGGAGCGCCAGGTATCGCGGCCGCGGCGGCCGCAGGGCGATTTGCAGCATGCGCCAATATTATACGAGGCGTGCCGGCCGAGCCATCGTGACGGCGGTCACCGGCCCGCGCATCCCCTCCACCTCGCGAGCGCCCGCATATGAGAACGATCGCTGTCGGCATTGCCTGCGCCCTCGCGGCGCATTCGGCCCTGGCCCAGACCCCGCCCCCGGGTCCCGCCCAGCAGGCCGATCTGATCGTGACCGCCGCGCGGATCTACACCGTGGACGCCGATCGGCCGATGGTGCGCGCCCTCGCCGTCCGCGGGGGGCTCGTGGCCTTCGCCGGGAGCGTGCGGGAGGCGATGGTCCTCCGCGGGCCGCGCACCCGCATGCTCGACCTGGGCGACGCCACGGTCATTCCGGGCATCGTGGACGCGCACCTCCACCTGCAGGGCCTCGGCAAGGCGCTGCGCACGGTGGACCTCGCCGGGACGCGCAGCTACGACGCCGTGATCGCGAAGGTGGCGGCGCGGGCGCGGGCCGCGACGCCCGGCGAGTGGATCGAGGGCCGCGGCTGGGACCAGAACCTGTGGCCCGACACGCGCTTCCCCACGGAGGAGCCGCTCAGCCGCGCCGTGCCCGACCACGCCGTGGTGCTCGAGCGGGTGGACGGCCACGCGCTGCTGGTGAACGCGGCGGCGCTGCGGGCGGCGGGCATCACGGCGGCCACGCCCGATCCCGCCGGCGGCCGCATCGAGCGGAACCCCGACGGCTCGCCCACCGGGGTGCTGGTGGACAACGCCATGGCGCTGGTCGAGCGCGTGGTGCCGCCCCCGTCGCACGACGAGGAGCGCGCCCGGCTGCTGGCGGCGGTGGCGGAGCTCAACCGCTGGGGCGTGACCGGCGCACACGACGCCGGCGAGAGCCGCGAGGGGATCGGCGTCGCCGAGGAGCTGGCGCACGCCGGGCGGCTCGCCCTGCGCGACTACGAGATGGTGTCGGGCGACAGCGACGACGTGGCCTGGGCGTTCGGCCGCGGCCCGCAGGTGGCGCTCGAGGGCGGCCGGCTGTGGATCCGGGCCATCAAGCTGTACGCCGACGGCGCGATGGGCTCTCGCGGCGCGGCGCTGCTGGAGGACTACAGCGACGACCCCGGCAACCGCGGCCTGCTGGTGACCGACACCAACGAGATCCGCCGCATCGCCATCGCGGCGCTGCGGCACGGCTTCCAGGTCTGCACCCACGCCATCGGCGACCGCGCCAACCGGCTCGTGCTCGACGCGTACGAGGCGGCGCTGGACACCGTGCCGACGGCCGACCACCGCTTCCGGATCGAGCACGCGCAGACCCTGAGCCCGCCCGACATCCCCCGCTTCGCGGCCCTGGGCGTGATCCCGTCGATGCAGACGAGCCACCAGACCAGCGACATGTACTGGGTCGCCAACCGGCTGGGACCGACCCGCGTGCTGGGTGCCTACGCCTGGCGCTCGCTGCTGGCGACCGGCGTCGTCGTCCCCAACGGCACCGACGCGCCCGTGGAGGCCGTGAACCCGATGATCCGCTTCCACTCGGCCGTCACCCGCCAGGACGCCGACGGCTGGCCGGCCGGCGGCTGGTATCCGGCGCAGCGCATGACGCGCGAGGAGGCGCTGCGGAGTCTCACGATCTGGCCGGCCTACGCGGCGTTCATGGAGCACGTGGCCGGCTCGCTCGCGCCGGGGAAGTACGCGGACTTCACGGTGCTCGACCAGGACATCATGACCGTGGCGCCCGAGCGGATCCTCGACACGCACGTCCTGATGACGGTGCTCGGCGGCGAGACGGTGTACGAGAGGAGCGCGCGATGACGGACACGCTGGAGGCCTTCCGGCACTACCGGGAGAAGATGAACGCCGCGATCCTCGCGGCCGGGAACCTGGAGATCAACCGCTTCTTCGCCCTGGACGCGCGGACCTACGAGGCCGGCGCGCTGCCGGCGAAGACCAAGGAGCTGCTGGGCCTGGTGGCCTCGATGGTGCTGCGCTGCGACGACTGCATCACCTATCACGTGGTGCGGTGCCGCGAGGAGGGCGTGAACGACGCGGAGTTCTACGACGCCTTCGCGGTGTCGCTGGTGGTCGGCGGCTCCATCGTGATCCCCCACCTGCGGCGCGCGGTCGAGCGGCTGGCGGAGCTGCCCGCGCGCTGAGCCCCCGGCGCCCGAGGGCGAGCCCCGGAAACACCACGGCCGGCCCGCCCGGGACTGCGGCGTGCCGGCCGAGGTGCGCTCCCGCGGCCTACGCGGTCACGGCGTCAGGATGTTGAAGAAGCTCGCCACGTTGAAGCCCACCGGGTCGATCTCGTAGTACCGGTTCCGGTAGAACC
>DATKNX010000081.1:0-10944 GCA_035541085.1 Gemmatimonadales bacterium
CAGGCGCCGCTCCTGGCGTGGTCGCACCTTGCGCCAGGACTGCGGCGCTCCACGCGAACGCAGCCACCGCAGCCGCGCATCCGATCCTGAGACTAGCGCGCATCTCCAGCCTCCCTCGCCGGCCCGTCGCTCCGGGCGACAGTCGTCCGCCAAGGCCCGTGCCCGGCCCGCCCCGGTGCAGCGCCTGCGCCCACCCGGACGTAGGCTTAGAATACCGACCAATCCACTAGCGTATGCGTCGCCCGCTTCGCGCCAACTGGAGATGCCCGTGAAGACGGAATTCCGCAAACTCGCGCCGGTCCAACTTCCGTCAGCGGCCCTCGCGGCAGCCCTGCTCGCCCTCGCCGCGCCGGCCGCGGCCCAATCCGTGTCGGGGCTCCTCTGGCGCAACGTCGGGCCGTTCCGCGCGGGGCGCGTCTCGGCCGTGACGGGCGCCATCGGCGAGCCGGGCGTCTTCTACGCCGGCTTCCCCACCGGCGGCGTGTGGAAGACGACCAACGCCGGCACCACGTGGGAGCCGATCTTCGACTCGATCACGAGCGTCTCGTCCATCGGCGCGGTCGAGGTCGCGCCCTCCGACACGAACGTGATCTACGTCGGCACCGGGGACATGCCGACGGGCGGCAACATCGACGAGGGCGACGGCGTCTACAAGTCCACCGACGCGGGCCGCACCTGGCGGCACCTCGGGCTCGACTCGACGAAGCAGATCCCCTCGATCCTCGTGGACCCGCGCGATCCGAACGTGGTGCTGGTCGCCGCGCAGGGGAGCCTGCACGCGCGCGGCGGCCAGCGCGGCGTCTACCGCAGCAGCGACGGCGGCCGGACGTGGACGCGCACGCTCTTCGTGGACGACTCGACGGGCGTCCAGAAACTGGCGTGGGCCTACGACCAGCCGGGAACGGTCTTCGCCACGACCGACCGGCACTTCTTCGCGCCGCAGGCCAACGCGCGGTTCGGGTTCGGCGGCGCGGGCGGCAACGGGCCGACGGGCACGGCGCTGTACAAGTCCACGGACGAGGGCGTCACCTGGCAGGAGGTGAAGGGTACGGGCCTGCCACGGCTCTTCGGCCGCACCTCGCTCGCCGTGGCGATGCACACCGAAGCGCGGCGCGTCTTCCTGATCGGCAACTTCGGCCTCTACCGCTCCGACGACGGCGGCTCCACCTGGCGGCGGATGGACTCGACCGACGCCCGCGTCGGGAACGGGCAGGGCGGCTACAACTGCGGCGTCTACGTCGGCAGCGCCAACCCCGACGTCGTCATCACCGTCAACACCTCGAGCTACGTCTCCACCGACGGCGGCAACACCTTCACCGGCTTCAAGGGCGCGCCGGGCGGCGACGACCCGCAGCAGCTGTGGATCGATCCGACCGACGGCCAGCGGATGCTGCTCGGCATGGACCAGGGCGCGACCGTGACGCTCGACGGCGGCCGCACCTGGAGCCCGTGGTACAACCAGTCCACCGAGCAGGTCTACCACGTCTCGGTGGACCGGTCGTGGCCGTACTGGATCTACGCGAGCCAGCAGGACGCGGGCGCCATCCGCACCAGGAGCCGCGGCAACTACGGCGCGATCACGCCGATGGACTGGAGCCCGGTCGGCACGTGGGAGTGGGGCACGGTCGTGGCGGATCCGCTCGACCCCAACGTCGTCTACGGCTCGGGCTCGGGGATCCTCAAGGTGACGTGGCCGAGCGAGCAGGTCATCGACGTCGGCCCCGGCGCCGACCCCGCCAGCTACCTGCGCGTCACGCGGTCGCAGCCGCTGGTGTGGGCGCCGTGGAATCCGCGCGAGCTGCTCGTGGGCTACCAGTACGTGATGGCCACGACCGACGGCGGCGCGCACTGGCGCCGCCTGAGCCCGGACCTCGGCTATCCCAAGGGCGTGACGCCGCCGGCCGAGAGCCTCGCGGCGCGCCCGGGCCGGCCCGGCACGCCGCGCGGCGGTTCCATCGAGTCGCTGTCCGCCTCCACCGTGGGCCGCGGCATCATCTGGGTCGGCACCAGCAACGGTCTCATCAAGGTCACGCGGGACGAGGGGCGCAGCTGGCAGGACGCCTCGATCCCGGCGCTGCCCGACTCCGACCAGTCCGACGTCACCGCCGTCGAAGCCTCGCACGTGAATCCGGCCGAGGGCTACGCGGCCGTGGACGGCCACGCGACCGGCGACTACGCGCCGCTCTTCTACCGGACCCGCGACTTCGGGAAGACGTGGACGAAGATCGTGGCGGGCCTGCCCACGGACGAGCCGAGCGGCAGCTTCGCGCAGGTGATCCGCGCGGACACGAAGAAGGCGGGCCTGCTCTTCGCGGGCACCGAGAGCGGGATGTTCGTCACGTTCGACGACGGCGACCACTGGCAGTCGCTGCAGCTCAACCTGCCGAACACGTCGTATCGCGACGCCGCGATCACGGGCCACGACCTCGTGGTGGGCACGTACGGGCGCGGCATCTGGATCCTCGACGACATCTCGCCGCTCAGGCAGATGACGCCGGACCTCGAGAACGAAGACGTGCACCTCTTCACGCCGGGCTCGGCCGTCCGCGTGCACCGGAACGTGGGCCAGAACACGCCGTTCCCGCCGGAGGTCCCGCACGCCCTGAACCCGCCCGACGGCGCGATCGTCTACTACTGGCTCAAGACGAAGCCCGAGGGCGAGGTCACGCTCGACGTGCTCGACGCGTCGGGGGCGGTAGTCCGGCACCTCTCCAGCGTGGCGCCGGCACCGGTGAGCGAGGCGGCCCATCCGCCCGAGCCGAGCTTCTGGCTGGCCGCGCCGCAGGCGCTGCCCGTCGAGGCCGGCATCAACCGCACCAACTGGGACCTGCGCTACGACGCGCCGCCGGCGTTCAGCCACAGCTTCGACATCAACGCCAACCCCGGCCTGACGCCGGCGTCGCCTCAGGGGCCGATGGCCCCGCCGGGCCGCTACACGATCAAGCTCACCGTGGCCGGCAAGGCGTACACGGCCGACCTGACCGTCACGAACGATCCCCGCTCGCCCGGAACGGCGGCGGCGATCGCGGCGCAGCACGCGCTGCAGATGAACCTCGCGCACGGGATGAGCGTCGCGTGGGACGGCTACCACCAGGCGCTGGCGCTGCGCCCGGCGATCGCGGCCGACACGGGCTCGAGCGTGCCGGCCGACGTCGTGGACGCCGCGAAGGCCATCCTGGCCGGCATCGACACGGTCGCCGGCAGCGCGGCGGCTCCGCGCGGGTTCTTCCGCCGGGGCGGGCCGACGTCGGCGCCGACGTTCGTCACCATCGACGGCAACCTCGGGCGCCAGCTGAACGGCCAGGACCTCGCCGACATGGCGCCGACGCCCGCGGCGCTCGCCGACTACGCGGCGGCCTGCAAGGAGCTGCGGCGCGACGCCACCACGTGGAACCGGATACGGACCCGCGATCTCGTCGGCCTGAACGCGGGCCTCGCGGGCCACAGCCTGCCCACCGTCACGGCCACGGGCTCGCCGCTCGCCGTCCCGAGCTGCGGGCCGGAATCGCACAAGCACCGGTAGCCTCTCGACTCACCTTTCTACTAGGTAGCGAATGCAGCGGTCCGGGGCCGCCCGAGTGGGCGACCCTTGCCGTTCTATATCCGAGTCGCGCCACTCCCAATTCCCCGTGCCGAATGACGCCCAGCTAACGCCCGGCGCGTAGCCTGCCCGGCGTGGCCGGTGATTTGCGCCACGTGAACCCGTCACGTCCGGAGTCCCGCATGAGCCGCACCTGCTTCGTCGCCGCATTCCTTGGGCTGATCGCCTTCGCGCCCCTGCGGGCGCAGGCGCCCGCGAGCCGGACCGACAGCACGGCCGCCGACACGAGCCGCCGCGACCTCGTCCCGATCGGATATGGGCGGCAGCGTGCGGCCAGCGTGACCGGGGCCGTCGCGACGGTGAACGCCGCGCAGTTCAACACGGGCCGCATCGTCAGCCCCGGGGAGCTGATTCAGAGCAAGATCGCCGGCGTCCAGGTGGTGGATGACGACGAGATCGGCGGCGGCGTCGCCGTGCGGATTCGCGGCGCGGCGTCGCTCGCCGGCGTCGCCGAACCGCTCTACGTGATCGACGGCATGCCGGCCGCCCCGGGCACGGGCGGCGGTCTCTCCCTCGGCCGGGACGCGCTCAACTTCCTGAACCCGTCCGACATCGCGAGCATCACCGTGCTCAAGGGCGCGGACGCCGCGGCCATCTACGGCGGCAACGGGTCCAACGGCGTGGTGCTCATCACCACCAAGTCGGGCGAAGGGCGGCAGGGCACGTGGATCGACTACGGCACGAGCGCGTTCGCCGCGTCGGCCGTGAAGCTGCCCGCCGTTCTGGACGCGGTCCAGTTCGGCGTGGCCGTCGCCGAGTACGCGCCGGCCCGCACCGCGATGCTGGACGGAGCCTCCACCGACTGGACGGCCCTCGTGACCCACGCCGGCTACGGCGAGGAGCAGAACGTCTCCCTCACCAACGCCGGTCCGGGCCGGAGCATCCGGCTCTCGTTCGGCTACCTGGACGCCAACGGCGTGGTCCGGGGAAGCTCGACCGAGCGGCTCTCTCTCGGCTTCAACTACGACCAGCACCTCCTCGGCGACCTCCTCGACGTGCGGGCGAACGTGAGGGGCGCGCGCACGAACGACGGGTACACGCCGAACGGCGCGCTGGGCGAAGCGGCCACGATGGCGCCGACGCAGCCGGTGTACGATCCGAACAACACGCAGGGCTTCGGGACGGGCTACTGGGACTGGAACACCAGCGGCCCGTCGGCCAGCAACCCGGTGGCGGCGCTGAACCTCGCCACCGACCGCGGCACGACCTGGCGCAGCCTCGGCAACGTCGAGGGTGATCTGCGGATGCCGTTCCTGCGCGAGCTGAGCGCGCACCTCAACCTCGGCTACGACGTGACGCAGGCCGACCGCCGGCAGTTCGCGCCCGGCACCCTCGCCGACCAGACGCGAGGGGCTCACGGGTACCTCGACCTCGACAGCGGAGAACGCGTGAACTCGCTGCTCGAGGGCTGGCTCGAGTACGCCGCCGCCGTGCCGGGGCTGCCCGGCCGGCTCGACGCCACGGCCGGGTACTCCACCGAAACCTCGCACACCGACCTGACGGCGGTGGACCTCGCCAACCTCGGCACCAACCTGCTGGGCGATGCGGGCGTTCCGACCGCGGGCTCGGTCGTCACGACCAAGTCCACGGCTCGCGGCACGCTCCAGTCCCTCTTCGGCAGGCTCGGCTACGACCTCGACGACCGCTACCTGCTGTCGGCGAGCCTGCGCCGCGACCGCTCCACCTCGCCGACGAGCGAGTGGCAGAGCTTCCCGTCGGTCTCGGTGGCCTGGCGCCTCTCGCGCGAGCCGCTGCTGCGCGGCGTCGCGGCGCTCTCCGACCTGAAGCTGCGGGCATCGTGGGCGCGCGTGGGCAGTCCGTTCTTCGAGGACGTGCCGCCCGGAACGGCCGTCGCGCCGGTGGATCCCGACCTGAAGCCTCAACGGTCGAACGTGTACGACGTGGGCCTGGACTTCGGCTTGATGGCCCAGAAGGTCACCGGCTCGGTGGACTGGTACACCTCGAAGACCACCGACCTGATCGGCACGGTTCCCATCGCGGGCGGGGTCGTCTTCTCGAATTACCTCACGACGAACATCGGCTCGATGCGGAATACGGGCATCGAGGCCACGCTCGGCGTCCGGATTCTGAACGCGCCGGCCCACGGACTCGGCTGGACCATGGATTTCACCGCGGCACACACGGCGAACAGGCTGCTGAGCCTCCCGGCCGCGTCCGGCATTCTCGTCGGCCCCGTCGCGGGCGGCGTCGGCTCCACCGCCCAGATCCTCACACCGGGTTCCCCGCTCAACTCCTTCTACGTCTGCCGGCAGTTCTACCAGAACGGCAAGCCGGTGGACGGGACGTACTACTACGCGAACGGCGACAGCACGTTCACGTCGAGCCCCGGCCAGGACAACTGCGACGCCCGCGGGCTCCGGCCGTATCACGACCCCGCCCCGACGTGGATCCTCGGCCACAGCTCCTACCTCACCTACGGCCGGTTCGACCTGAGCTTCACGTTGCGGGCGTACCTCGGCAGCTGGGTGTACGACAACGTGGCGTCCCAGGCTGCGGCGACGGCGTTCACCGGCGGCGGCTCGCCGTCCAACGTCTCCACGTCCTTCCTGGCGACCGGGTTCACGGTCCCGCGGTCCCTGTCGGACTACTTCGTGCAGGACGCGTCGTTCCTCAGGCTGGACGACGTCACGCTCGGCTACACGTTCACGCTCGGCGGCCGTTCTCTGCGCGTCTACGCCACGGTGCAGAACGCGTTCACCATCACCGGCTACAAGGGCGTCGATCCGCTCGGCGGCCTCACGGGGATCGACGACAACCTCATCCCCAACCCGCGCATTGTCACGGGCGGCCTCAGCGTCAGGCTCTAGCGCCGGGCCCTGGTCAACCGGGCCGCGCCTGAGTATCTCGAACGTCGATGCGCGCCTCGCCCGTCGTCACGGTCTGGTCCGCACCTCGCGCCTGGATGGCCGCGGGGCTGCTCGGGCTCGTCGCCGCCTGCGGCGATCACGCCTCGACCACGCAGACGCCTCCGCCGTCCCCCTTGAGCGGCATGTTCCTCGGGGCGGACGTCTCGTCCCTGGCGCGCATCGAGCGGGCGGGCGGCGTGTTCCGCGACGGCGGGCAGGCCGGCGACGCGATCGCCATCCTGCACGCGCACGGCAGCAACGGCTTCCGTCTGCGCCTGTTCGTGAACCCGCCGGACACGGACGTCATCGTCAACGACCTGCCCTACACGGTCGCCCTCGCGCAGCGGGTGAAGGCCGCCGGCGCGAAGCTGCTGCTCGACATCCACTACTCCGACACCTGGGCCGATCCCGGCCACCAGACCACGCCGGCGGCGTGGTCGAGCCTGGGCATCGACTCGCTGGCGGCGCGGGTGCAGTCGTACACCGACAGCGTGGTCCGCACGCTCAAGCAGGCGGGTGCGCTGCCCGACGTCGTGCAGATCGGCAATGAGGTGGACGGCGGGATCCTGTGGCCGCTCGGCCAGCTGTACGCCACCAACGACACCGCTACGGAGTGGAATCAGTTCACGCGCCTGCTCAAGGCGGGCATCGCGGGGGTGCGCGCCGCGCTCGGGCCCGGCGATTCGGTGCGCATCATGCTGCACTACGGGCAGGGCGGCGACGTCGGCGGCACGGAGTGGTTCTTCGACCACATGAACGGCTACGGCGTCCCCTACGACGTCATCGGCCTGAGCTACTACCCGTGGTGGCACGGCACGATCGGCGCGCTCGAGGCCAACCTGCAGGCCGCCGAGCAGCGCTACGGCAAGGACGTGATGGTCGTCGAGACGTCGTACCCGTGGGGCGGCACCGGCTGGCAGGGCATCGCGACGAACACGGCGCCGATGACGTGGGCGGTCACGCCCGCCGGTCAGGCGCAGTACTTGACGGACCTGCTGGCCGCGGTCGCGAGCGTGCCCGCCGGCCACGGCGCCGGCGTGGTGTGGTGGTACCCCGAAGCCATCCAGGTCCCCGGTCTCTACGTCTGGGGCGGCGGCTCGCTGTCGCTGTTCGACGCGAGCGGCAACGTCCTTCCCGCCGCCGGCGACTTCGCCGCCCGCTGAGCGGCGGCCGCCTCGCGCCGTCGGCGGCGGCCTGCGCGAGCGGCGGCTTCCCCGCTATCGCGCCCTGGGATCCGGGCGCACCGTGAACGACTGCGTGTAGCTCTGCCCGTTCACGGTGAGCTTGGCCGTGAACGTGCCCGTCAGGAGCCGCACCGGGCCGCGCCGGAAGCCTCCGCCCCCGCCGCCGGGTCCGCCCGCGGGCGCCGGCGGCACGGGGCGCCAGACCACGCGGTGAATGCCGGCCCCCGCCGAGAACGGCTGCGGGGCGGTCTGCCACAGCGGTGAGACGCGCGGAATGCCGCCCGCGGCGCCGCGCGGCCCCGCGCCCTCCGTCGTGCCCGCGCTCGAAAAGGTCCTGAGGCTCGCGCCGCTCGCATCGAGGATCTCGAGCGTCACCGGACCCGCCGCCGTGCCCTTCAGGTAGTAGTCGATCACCGCGCCCGCGGGCAGATTCTCGGCCTGGGGCTCGTCCTTCTGCAGCGGCGTGCCGTCGTCGCCCCCCTGGATCACGTTGATCGCGTCGGCGGGCTTGAACAGGTACGCGTCCGCCGCGAGCACGGCGTCCGTGAGCTGGCGGAGCGGACTGATGTCGTCCACCACCCAGAAGCCGCGCCCGTGCGTCGCCACGATGAGGTCGTCACCGTAGACCGCAAAATCGCGCACCGAGGTCGGTGGCAGGTTGAGCTGCAGCGGCTGCCAGTGGTCGCCCGCGTCGAAGGAGACGAACGCGCCGCGCTCGGTGCCCGCGAACAGCAGGCCCGGCCGCACCGGGTCCTCCTTCACCGTGTGGACGTACACACCCGCCGGCAGCCCCGCGGCGACGCTCTCCCACGTGAGCCCCAGGTCGCGGGTGCGGTAGACGTACGGCGCGAAGTCGTCGAGCTGGTGCCGGTCCACGCTCGCGTACGCCGTACGGAAGTCGTGGTGGGACGCCTCCACCGTCGTGACCCGGCTCCACGCCGTGAGCGCCGGCGGCGTCACGTCCTTCCACGTCGTGCCGCCGTCGGTGGTGACCTGGATCAGTCCGTCGTCCGTGCCCACCCATACCATCGGCACGAGGAGCGGCGACGGGGCGATCGTGTAGATCACGCCGCGCCGCCCGTTCCCGTTGTCGGCGGCGGCCGCCGCATCCAGGTTGGGCGGCACGCCCGGAGCGGGGCGCGTGAGGTCGGGACTGATCTGCGTCCAGGTCTGCGCGGCGTCCGTCGTGCGGAACAGGAACTGGTTCGCGTAGTAGAGCGCGTGCGGGTCGGCCGGCGAGAGCACCAGCGGCTGCGTCCAGTCCGCGCGCGCCGGCTCGGGACTCCTGGGCTCGGTGGTGCCCGGCACCTGGGTGTTCGTTTCCAGGTCCCACCGCGTGCCGGTGCCGCCGTACACGATGCCGGGGTGCAGCGGGTCGCCGGCCGTGTAGCCGCTCTCGCCCGCCGCGCCCATCGGCTCCCAGTCGCGCTCCGAGATCTCGGCGAACTTGCCGCGCGAGCGCACGGCCACGGCGCCGCTGTCCTGCTGCGCGCCGGTCACCCAGTAGGGGAACCGGTAGTCCACCGACACGTGGTAGATCTGCGCCGTGGGCTGGTTCAGCCACGATGTCCACGTCACGTCGCGCGGATCGTCGCTGCGCGCGTTGCGCGTGATCACCGCACCCTGGTCGCTGCCGACGATGAGCGTGTCCGGATCGTCGGGCGCGATCCAGACCTGGTGGTAGTCGTCGCCCCCGGGCGAGCCGCGCAGCGCCACCCAGGTGTGCCCGCCGTCCTTCGTGCGGTTCACGGCCACGTTGGGCACGTAGACGATGTCGGGATCGCGCGGGTCCACCGCGATCTTCTCGAAGTACCAGCCCCGGCCCCACAGCGCGGGATCGTTCGACAGGCGGCTCCACGTCGCGCCGGCGTCGTCGGACCGGAAGAAGCCCCCCTGCATCGGCGGCGCCGGCGGTGCGCCGCGCGCCCCGGCCGGTGCGGGTGCGGGCTCTGCGCCCGGCTCCGGCACCAGGCAGTCCACCACCGCGTACACGCGCCGCGGATGGCTCGGCGAGACCGCGATGCCCGTCCGGCCGATGCCCTCCCGCGGCAGACCCTCCGTGAGCTGCTTCCAGCTCCCGCCGCCGTCGGTGGACTTGAAGATGCCGCCGCCCGGGCCGTTGGTCGGCGCGTACGTGAACCACGGCGGCCGGCGCGTGTTCCACAGCCCGGCGTACACGACGCGCGAGTCGGCCGGATCCACCACCACCTCGACCGCGCCGACGTTCTCGTCCCGGTAGAGCACCTTCTCCCACGTCCGGCCGCCGTTGCGCGAGCGGAAGACGCCGCGCTCCGGGTTGGAGGCGTACAGCGAGCCGATGGCCGCGACGAACACGACGTCGGGGTTGCGCGGGTCCACGGCGATCTTGCCGATGTGCTGCGTGGCCTCGAGGCCGAGGTGGGTCCAGGTCCGGCCTCCGTCGGCGGACTTGTAGACGCCGTTGCCGTAGCCCGTCGAGTCCCGCGGCGTGGACTCGCCGCTCCCGGCGTAGACCACGTCGGGCGCCGACGGTGCCACCGCCAGCGCGCCGATCGACGCGACGGGCTCGGCGTCGAACACCGGCTCCCAGGTGCGCCCGCCGTCGCCGGTCTTCCAGACCCCGCCGTTCACGTGCCCGAAGTAGAACTCGTTGGGCCGGCCCGGCACGCCGCCCACCGCGTCCACGCGGCCGCCGCGGAAGGGGCCCAGCATCCGCCACCTCGGGCCGTCCCGGGGGTCGAGCGGGAGCGCGTCGGGGGCGCCCGCGGGCCCCGCGGCGCCGGCGCCCGCGCGCCGCGGCAGCGCCGCCAGCGCGCGGCCGAGCCACGGCCCGAGGGCCACGGCGCCCCAGCCCGCCCCGGCGACCCGCGCGAGGAACGTGCGTCGTCCCAGGCCCGAGCCCGTCATCCGCCCGATCCCGCCCTTCGGTTCATCACGGTCGTCCAGCTCGATGCGCGCGCGCCGTCTCGCCACGGAGAGCTCCCGCTGCGTCCAGGGATCTTGGCTATGGGAACGCTGCAACCTCTCCACGCGCGCCTGCCGCTGTCAATCGCCCCGCGACGCGAAGCCCCGCGAACCGGGGGGCCCGCGGGGCTTCGAAGTCCTGACAGGGCGGCGACTACGCCTTGGGCGCCGCCGGCGGGGCCGGCGTCGGCTCCTCCGCGCAGGTCTTGAGCCCGAGCAGCGCGTAGATCGGACAGAACGAGACCACGCCGGTGAGGAGGAAGATGAGGGCGACGATGCCGAGGATCAGCGCGAGCGTGCCGTCGATGACGTGGGCGAAATAGAGGACCGCGATCACGATCGCGACGAC
>DATKNX010000082.1:0-6978 GCA_035541085.1 Gemmatimonadales bacterium
TGGGCCGCGCACCAGGCCCGATTCCCCGCACCGGTGCGCCCGGCGACCAGCTGCTCGCAGCCGTTCCCGCAGGTCTGCCGTCGGCGCTCGTCACGCGCCGGCCCGACGTCAGGGCGGCCGAGCGCGAGCTGGCTGCGGTGGGCGCCGACGTGGGCGCGGCGAGGGCGCAACTCCTGCCGCAACTGGACCTCTCCGCCGACGTCCGCTGGATCAAGGAGCCTGGCTTCAGCACGACGATCATGGGTTTCGTACAGTCCACGCCGGGGTTAACCGAGCGGACCTGGGAGCTCACGGCATCCATCACACAGCCCTTGTTCATGGGAGGCAGCCTGGTGGCGGGGCTCCACGCCGCTGAATCGCGGCGACGCCAGGCGGAGATCGCGTACGAGGGCACCGTGCTGAGCGCGCTCGCCGACGCGGAGACCCAGCTGGCCGCGCTGCGATTCGCCGGCGAGCGGCGCGCGTCGGCCGATTCGCAGGCGGTCTATGCGGCCGCGGCGCTCGCGGCGGCCGAGGCCCGCTACGCGGCCGGCACCGCGCCGTTCCTGGAGGTAGTGGATGCTCAGCGAACGCACCTCGCGGCGGCGCTCGGCGCCGTGAACGCCCGGGCCCGCCAGGCCGACGCCATCATCGGCCTTTACAAGGCGCTCGGCGGTGGCTGGCAGGACGATTCGACCGGCACGACGGAGGGACAACCGCGCTGAGCCCGGCGGGAGCCGATCGGAGCGCCGGCGTTCGGACTCACGGCGGGAGGCGGCATGCCGCCTCCCGCTGTAGTTTTGGGCCATGAAAATCGGCCTGGTGGGCTTCGCGGGTTCGGGCAAGACGACCGTCTTCAACACGCTGACGGGCCTCGACGTGCCCGTCGGCTTCGGCGGCGACGTGCACCTCGGGACCGTGAAGGTGCCCGACGCGCGCATCGACAAGCTGACCGCGATCTTCAAGCCGAAGAAGACCGTCTACGCCGAGATCGTCTTCAGCGACATCCCCGGCGAGCACGGTGCGGAGAAGAAGGGCCTCTCGCAGAAGGCGCTGCAGCAGATCCGCGACCAGGACGTGCTGTGCCTGGTGCTGCGGGCGTTCGCCAACCCGGCGCTGGAGACCAAGGCCGATCCCGCCGGCGAGCTGGACGCGTTCGTGACGGAGTGCCTGCTCGCCGACCTCAAGCTGGTCGAGCGGCGGCTGGACCGCGCGAAGAAGGACAAGCCGGACCCGATGGAGCTGGCCGCCTTCGAGCTGATGCAGAAGACGCTGGAGCAGGAGTTGCCGCTGCGCTCGCTGTCGGCTCAGGTCCTCGACCGCGGCCGGCTCACCGGCTACGGCTTCCTCACCGACCGGCCGCTGATGGTGGTCCTCAATCGGAGCGAGGACGAGGCGGCGCAGCCGCTGCCCGACGCGATGGCGAAGCGCCTGCCGCAGATCCACGCGGCGGGGCTGGTGCTGTCGGCGAGCGTCGAGGCTGAGATCGCGAAGATGGACCCGGCCGACCAGGCCGCCTTTCTCCAAGACCTCGGCCTCCAGGAGTCGGCGCTCGCGCGCTTCATCCACACCGCGTACGGCCTCCTCGACCTGATTGCCTTCTTCACCGTCGGGCCCGACGAGGTGCGCGCGTGGCCGGTGCGGCGCGGGAGCAACGCGAAGCAGGCGGCGGGGAGGATCCACACCGATCTCGAGCGCGGCTTCATCCGCGCCGAGGTGATGCCCTACGAGGTGTTCATGAAGTTCGGCTCGGAGCACGCGCTCAAGGAAGCGGGGAAGCTGCAGGTCGAGGGCAAGGACTACGTCGTCGCCGACGGCGACATCCTGAACATCCGCTTCAACGTCTGACGCCGCGCGCACGCGCGCGCGGCGCGCTTCGTCGCGCGAAGTCCGAAATTCTCCCCGCAATTCAACGGATTGCGCGCGCTCGCGTTACGGCGGCGCGCGGAGGGCGCCGTGCCCGCTGGCCCGCGGTATGCAATGATTTCGAGCGGGAATTCGTCGTAGAGGTGCAGTCGCCAGACTTCGGTCAGCATCCGCCGGTGCCGCGCTGTCGCCTCCCACGACAAGGAGGTGCTCCGGCGTGAAAATCGAAGCTCCCCGCCCCTACGTGATTCAGAACCTCAAGTACGCGTTGAATCCATCGTCGGTCGCCGTCATCGGCGCGTCGCGCAATCCCAACAAGGTCGGCTACAAGGTCATCGAGGGCCTGCTGAAGTGGGGCTACCGGGGCACGATCTACCCGGTGAACCCCGCGGCGGAGGAGGTCCAGGGCCTGACGACCTACAAGAGCCTCGCCGACGTGCCGGGTGCGGTGGACCTCGTCTTCGTCGCGGTGCCGGCGCGCGCCGTGCCCGAGGTCGTCGAGCAGGCGGCCACGAAGCAGGCGAAGGTCGTCGCGGTCTCCAGCAGCGACTTCAAGGAGACCGGACGCGGCGACATCCAGGACCAGCTCACGCGCTTCTGCCGCGAGCACGAGCTGCCGCTGATCGGCCCGAACTTCCTCGGGATGGGCAGCCCGTATTTCCGCTTCAACTGCGGCTTCATCCCCTACCTGCCGGTGCCCGGTCCGGTGGGGATGATCTCCCAGTCGGGCGCCAACCTGCTCGGCGCGCTCGGCGCGTCGCTGCTCCGGCACTACGGGATGAGCTTCTTCGTCGGCCTGGGCAACAAGGCCGACGTGGACTTCTCCGAGTTCATCGCCTACGGCGGCACCGATCCGAACACGCGCTGCCTCGCCGTCTACGTCGAGGGGCTCGATTCGCCGGAGGCGTTCGTCGCCGCGTGCAAGGCCGTCGTGCCCACCAAGCCCGTCGTCGTCATCAAGGTGGGCTCGGCCGGCAGCGCCAAGAAGGCCGCGATGGCGCACACGGCCTCCGAGAACGAGGGCCTCGGCGACGACTTCTTCGACGCGGTTTTCAAGGAAGCCGGCGTCATCCGGGCCACGCAGTGGCAGGAATTCCTCGACGTCTCGATCGGCCTGGCGATGCAGCCGCCCCTGAGGCGCGGCAACGTCGTGATGATCACCAACGGCGGCGGTTCGGGGCTGCTCTCGTGCGAGCACTTCGAGCGCCTGGGGCTGCCCTTGAGGCCGCTGCAGGAGATCTCGCCGGACCTCGCCGTGCGGCTCAGGGCCGACATGCCGGGCTTCGGCTCGGTCCTCAACCCCGTGGACATCGCCGGCACGGCGACGCCCTCGGTGTACGAGCGCGCGTTCAGCGCCGCGTTCGAGGACCCGATGGTGGACGGCGTGTACGGGTCGGTGTGCCCGTCCGCCATCACCAACGTGCCGGCCATCGCCGACGTGGCGCTGAAGGTGCACGAGCTGTACCGCCACCTCGGCAAGCCGTTCGTGATGGAGTGCCAGGGAGGCCCGGAGTGCAACGCGGCGCTGACGCGGCTCAGGGACTTCGGCATCCCGTCGTACCCGACGCCCGAGCAGGCCGTGGGCGCCATCGTCGCGCTGCGCCGGTACGGGCAGATCCGGGAACAGCTGCGGGCGCAGGCGCCCGCCAAGGAAGCCCGCGCCGCCTGACGCGGGCCATACGGAGGTGTGAGATGTCGGAGGAACGGCGGTACCTGGTGGACGTTGGCCTGCAGGACCTGCCCTACCCCTTGCGGGTCGCGTCGCGCGCGAACCCCGAGGGCCAGCACACGATCGCCAGCATTTCGATCTCGGCGCGCATCAACCACTCGTTCGAGGCGGGCTGGATCGGCAAGCTGATCCAGATCCTGCACAGCCACCGCGAGGTGATCGGGACGGGCACGCTCAAGAAGAACGTGCAGGACTACCTCGACGGCCTGAGCGCGACGGACGTCAGCGCCACCTTCACCTATCCGTTCTTCATGGAGAAGCGGACGCCGGTCTCGAAGGAGAAGTGCCTGGTGCGGTACCTGTGCTCGTACACCGCCAAGGCGTCGTCCTTCAAGCCGCGCGTGGCGTTCAAGATCGCGGTGCCGTGCCTCACGACGTACCCGAGCGACAAGGCCGGCGGCCTGTTCGCGCAGCTCAGCTCGATGACCATCGAGACGCAGTCCGACGCCGACGTGTTCCCCGAGGACCTCGTGGACGTGGTGGACGCGAAGGCCCTCGCGCCGATCTACTCCTTCCTCACGGAGCAGGACGAGATCGCGATCATCCAGAAGGTGCACGCGGAGCGGCGCACCAGCGTCCAGGTCACCGACGACATCGAGAAGGCGCTGTGCGAGCGCAAGGACATCGCGTGGTTCTCGATCCGCTGCGCCAACTTCGGGATGCTGCACTCCTACACCACGCTGCTCGGCAGCGAGAAGAGCGTGTGGGGCCCGCCGGAGGACTGGGAGTCCATGGGCCGCGCGGACCTCGGCATCTAGGGTCGCGCGCAGGGTCGTCCGGCGGTGAAACGAACGGCGCCCGGAGCGATCCGGGCGCCGTCGCGTCTCGGGGGGCCTGCCCGGCGCGCCTCAGCGCGCCCCCGTCCAGGCCGGCATGTCGGGCTCCCAACCGGAGACCAGCGGACTCGTGACGAGGCTCGGCACCGCCCAGACCGGCAGCACGACCGCGATGTCGGGAATGACGGAGTAGACGTACTCGATCCGCGCTCCCACGGAGGCTACCAGCTGCCGGTCCGCATCGCTCAGGGTGTCCGCGCCGCTCGGCCGATCGTGGAAGCCGACGAAGGCGCCGGTCGAGTCGTCCGTCGAGACGAGCCAGAGCACGAACACGTACGCTACCTGCGGGTCCGCCGCGACCCGGTCGAACGCCGCCGTGTCTCCGCGCACCCGCGCCGCGGGCGGCGAGGAGCGCGTGTCCTCGATCGTGAGGCCGTAGACGTAGAGCAGCGCCGCGTTCACCGAGTCGTGAAAGCCCACCAGGGCCTCGGTGGGCGGCGGCGGAGCGAAGCCGCAGCCCGGGCACACGGCCGTCGGCTCGCGGTGACACGCGGCGACGACGGCCGCGGCGGCGAGCGCGGCGAAGCGGCGAGCGATCACGAGTGCCTCCCTGCCGTAGTGACCCTCCGGGAAGCGCCGGGGTCACCGCGGGGCGCGCCGCCTAGTTGCGCCTGCGGAGCGAGGCCGTCAGCCCGCCTTCTTGATCGGGATGGTGATCCGCGTCCTCTCCCACTCGACCACGAGCGCGCCGGGCTCGGTCACCAGGCGCAGCGTGAGCTGCTCGATGGGCTGCGCGAGCGTCTCGACCGGCACCGTGCCCTTCCCCACGTCCTGGCTCTGGACCGCCGCGTCGATCGGAATGCCCCAGCGCTCGACGGCGCGGTTGACGTGCACCTCCCAGCTCGTCGCCTGCGGCACCACGTAGAGCGAGTACGTGCCGGCCGGCACGCGCACGCCGGCCACCTCGGCGGCGAACGGGAGCGTGAGGCGCGTGGGCTCGTTGGCCCCCAGGCGCCACGGCGCGCCGAACGGCACCAGGCCGCCCATGATCGCGCGGCCGCGGGCCGACGGGCGGCCGTAGCAGACCTTCACCGTCGCGCCGTCGATGGTGGCCTGGACGGAATCGAGCGGGCTGGGGCGCTGCGCCAGCTGCGCCGGCGTCCCGCGGAACGTGCAGGCGCCGGGCGCCTGCGCGGCGAGCGCCGCGGGCAGCACGGCGCCCAGCATCACGAGCAACGTCGTCCTCATCGTGCCTCCGTGCGAGTTGCGTGGGAGCGGGCGTCCGGCGCCCGCGCCTTCAATCTGTTACGGGACGGTGACGCGGGCGAGGGCGGGTCGATGCTATCATCCGTTTGCACGCCAAGCCGGCGCCCGCCGGCGGACGCCTCGCCCAGGAGCGGAGCATGACCATCACGCGTCTCGTTTCGTCGATCGCGGCGGCGTTCGCGCTCGCGGCCTGCGGCCGCCGGGAGCGGGCGCCCGACGCGCTGCCCACCGCGACGCCGATCAAGCACCTCGTGGTCATCTTCGGCGAGAACATCTCCTTCGACCACTACTTCGGCACGTATCCCGTGGCCGCGAACCCGCGCGGCGAGCCGGCGTTCACCGCCGCGCCGGGCACGCCGGCCGTGAACGGGCTCTCGCCCGCGCTGCTCGCGCACAACCCCAACGCCGCAAACGGGCAGAACGGCACGATGGCCAGCAACCCGTTCCGCCTCGACCGGACCCAGGCGGCGACCGCCGACCAGTCGCACGACTACACGGAGGAGCAGCTGGCCTACGACGGCGGCGCCGCGGACCTGTTCCCCAAGTACACCGGCGCCGGACTCGGCGGCGGGACCACCGCCTTCTACACGCCCGCGGTGGTGATGGGCTACTACGACGGGAACACGGTGACGGCGCTGTGGAACTACGCCCAGCACTTCGCGATGAGCGACGCCGCGTACGGCGACGTGTACGGCCCGTCGGCGCCCGGCGCCATCGGCCTCGTCTCCGGCCAGACGAACGGCTGGGTCACGGACACCGCGGCGGACTCCACCTCGTGGGTCCACGACGGCCAGGGAGGCTTCACGCTCATCAGCGACGCCGGCCCGTCGCTCGACGTCTGCTCCGATTCCCTCCTCTACATCAACCAGGGCCGGATGACGGGGAGGAACGTCGGCGACCTGCTGAGCGCGGCCGGCGTCACCTGGGGCTGGTTCCAGGGCGGCTTCGACCTCGGCACGGCGACCGCCGGCGGCAAGGGGTGCAGCCGGACGACCAAGTCGTCGATCGCCCTGCAGGCCGCGCCCGACTTCATCCCGCACCACGAGCCGTTCCAGTACTACCGGTCCACGGCGAACCCGCGCCACCTGCGGCCCGCGTCGCCGGGCGCGATCGGCCGCTCGGGCGACGCGGCCAACCACCAGTACGACCTGCGCGACTTCTTCGCGGCCGTGCGGGAGGGGAACTTCCCGGCCGTCGCGTTCCTCAAGGCGCCGGCGCACGAGGACGGCCACGCGGGCTACTCCGATCCGCTCGACGAGCAGACGTTCCTCACCGAGGTCGTGAACTTCGTCGAGGAATCGCCGGAGTGGCCGCGCACGGCCATCGTCATCCTGTACGACGACTCCGACGGCTGGTACGACC
>DATKNX010000083.1:0-7306 GCA_035541085.1 Gemmatimonadales bacterium
ATCGCCATCCTCGACAGCGGCGTGGACCCCGGCGTCGAGGGGCTCGGCACCACCTCGACCGGCCAGCCCAAGATCCTCGACCTCCGGAACTTCTCGGGTGAAGGCGACGTCCCGCTCGAGCGCGTGCGGCCCGACGCGCGCGACCTGATCGTGCTGCCGGGCGGCCTCACGCTCGAAGGCGCCGACGCGGTTCGCGCGGTGGCGGTGGACTCGGTGTGGTACGGCGGCGTCATCAGCGAGCTGCCCTTCGGCGACGTGCCGGCCGCCGACTTCAACGGGAACGGCACGAACCGCGACCGGTTCGGCGTCGTCGTCGTGCGCACGGCGTCGGGCTGGGTCGCGCTGATCGACACCAACGGCGACGGGACGCTGGCGGGCGAGACGCCGCTCGCCGACTTCCTCGTGAAGCATCAGACCTTCACCTTCGGCTCGCGGCGCGGCGCGGCCGGTCCCATCACGGGCGCGGTGAACCTCTCGACCGACGCGGCGGGCCGCCCGCGCCTCTCGCTCTTCCTCGACACCGCGGGCCACGGCACCCACGTGGCTGGCATCGCGGCGGGACACGACCTCTACGGCGTGCGCGGCTTCGACGGCGTCGCTCCCGGCGCCCAGATCGTCGCGCTCAAGATCGCCGACGACGCGCGCGGCGGGCTCTCGACCACCGGCTCGATGATCCGCGCCATGGAGTACGCGGCGCGGTTCGCCGCCGACCGAGGGCTACCCCTGGTGATGAACATGTCGTTCGGCATCGGGAACATGGAGCCGGGCGACGCGGTGATGGACTCGCTCGTGGACGACTTCCTCGTCGCCCACCCGAACGTGGTCTTCGCCATCAGCGCCGGCAACGACGGCCCCGGCACCGAGACGATGGGGCTGCCGGCGTCGGCGCCGTTCGCCCTCACCGTGGGCGCCACCTATCCCGCGGCGTTCGCGCCCGTGCAGTTCGGGACGCAGAGCCCCGAGACGCTGGGCTGGTGGAGCTCCAGGGGCGGCGAGACCGACAAGCCCGACATCGTGACGCCGGGTCTCGCCTACTCGACCGTCCCGGTGTGGAACACCGGCGAGGAGGTGAAGGGCGGCACCTCGATGGCCTCGCCCCAGGCGGCGGGCCTCGTGGCGCTCCTGATGTCGGCGATGAAGGCCGAGGGCAGGCAGGTCAGCGGCGCCCAGATCACGGCCGCGCTGTGCGCCACGGCGCGCCACCTCACGGGCGAGAGCGAGACCGACGAGGGCTACGGCCTCCCGCGCGCGGAGGCGGCCTACCAGTGGCTCGAGGCGGGGCACGAGGCCGCGCGCTTCGACGTGCGGGCGCTTCCGGTGCCCGGCGCGTCCGCCGGGCCAGGAATCGGCGCCGCCAGCCCGAACGATCGCGCGACCGCGGCCTACCGCCGGAGCGGCCTGCTCTCGCCGGCCGACACCGTCCAGTGGTTCACCATCCGGCGCGTGGCGGAAGGGGCGCAGGCCGCGGCGGGCGGCACGTACAGTCTGTCCTCCAACCGGATGTGGCTCAGACCCGTCCGGTCGACCGTGACGCTCGACGCCGCGGGCACGGCCACCGTCGAGGTGCGCTACGACGCTGCGAAGCTGGCGCAGCCCGGCCGCTACGTCGGCGCGATCGACGCCGTGGCCGAGGCCGACACCGGCGCCGGCCCGGCCTTCCGGCTGGTCAACGAGGTCATCGTGCCGGACACGGCCGCGGGCGCGATCGTCGCTTCCTCGCGCAGGCTCGCCCCGGGCCGCGCGGCCCGCTGGTACGTGGTCGTGCCCGCCGGCGCGGCCGGTCTCTCGGCGCGCCTCGCGCTGGCGGACACGGGCTACCGCGCGTCGCTGTCGTTCTACGAGCCCACCGGACGGCCGTCGCGCACGAAGGACCACGTGGACGTGGGCGGTTCCGGCGGAGCCACGGGAACGCTGTCGGTCACGGCGAACGACTTGGCGCCGGGCGTTTGGGAAGCGGTCGTGGACGCGATGCCGGGCGACACGCTCCCGTACTCCTTCACCGCCGTGGTGCCGCCGCTTTCCTTTGCGAGGATCGATTCCGGCGGCGCGTCGCCGAGCGTCACCGTGGCCTCGACGGCCCCGCACGACACCACGCTCGTGGCCGGCTTCGACCAGGTCGGCATCGTCACGGGGTGGTCGGCCGCGGTCGAGCACGGCGGCCCGTACACGCGGACCTTCGTCGCCCCGGAGTGGGCCACCCAGGCGGTGGTCGAGGTCCGGGTGACGCCCGAGTTCTGGAACAGCGTGACGGACTTCGGCATCACGCTGTTCGACCGCGACGGCGACCAGCTCGGGCAGGGCCCGATGAACTACGACTTCAACCGGGTGACGGTGGACCTGCCGGCCAAGCGCGGCCCGGACTATCCGGTGACGGTCGAGCTGACGCCCGCGTTCGCGCGGACGGTGCCGCCGGCGGTGTTCCGGGCGGACATCCGGCTCGCCTTCACCGAGCCGGCGCACCCGATCGTGGCCGCCGGCTCCACGGCGCCGGCCTCGATCACCGTGCCCGCCCACGGGACGGACGAGATCGCCATTCCGGCGTTCCCTCGGCTGTCGACCGGCGACTGGCGCGATCTGGTGCGCATCCGCCTCGCGGGGGCGGCGGGGGACTGGATGGCGATCGAGCGCGAGTTCGGCGTGAGCCGTCCGTGACGCTCCGCATCGCGGCCGGTCAGGGCTTCTGGGGCGACTGGCTCGAGGCCCCGGTCCGCCAGGTCGAGGGCGGCCCGATCGACGTCCTGATGATGGACTACCTGGCCGAAGTCACGATGTCCATTCTCCAGAAGCAGAAGTCGCGCGACCCCTCGCTGGGCTACGCGCGCGACGTCGTGCCGCTCCTGGAGCGCATCCTGCCCAAGGTGGTCGAGCGCGGCATCCGCGTCACGACCAATGCCGGCGGCGTGAACCCCGATGCGTGTGCTGCGGCCATCGTGGAGACCGCGCGCCGCCTCGGCCTCGCCGGCCGTCTCAAGGTCGGCGTCGTGACTGGCGACGACCTCTTGCCGCGCCTCGACGAGCTGCTGGGGAAGGGCATCCCGCTCGCCGACATGGACACCGGGCGGCCGCTGAGCGACGTCCGCGCCCGCGTGCTCTCGGCGAACGCGTACCTCGGCGCGTGGCCCGTGGTCGAGGCCCTGGCCGGCGGCGCGCACGTCGTCGTCACGGGGCGCGTCACCGACACCGGCCTCACGCTGGGCCCGCTCATCCAGCGATTCGGCTGGAAAGCCGACGCCTGGGACCTGCTCGCGGCGGGCACCATCGCCGGCCACATCATCGAGTGCGGGGCGCAGTGCTCCGGCGGCAACTACCTCGCCGGCTGGCCCGCGGTGCCCGCGCTCGAGGACGTCGGCTATCCCATCGTGGAAGCCGAGGGCGACGGCACCTTCGCCGTCACGAAGCACCCGGGCACGGGCGGCGCGGTGACCGTGGCCAGCGTGACCGAGCAGCTGGTCTACGAGATGGGCGATCCGACCACGTACATCACGCCGGACTGCGTCGCCGACTTCACCACGATCCGGCTGGAGCAGGCGGGCCCCGACTGCGTGCGCGTGACCGGCATCCGCGGCCGCCCGGCGACCGACATGCTCAAGGTCTCGATCGCCTACGCGGCCGGCTTCAAGGCCGTGGGTACGCTGGTCTACGCGTGGCCCGACGCCCTGGCCAAGGCGCGCGAGGCCGACCGCGTCCTGCGCGCGAGGCTGGAGCGGCTCGGCCTCCGGTTCGACGAGGTGCTCACCGAGTTCGTCGGCTTCAACGCCACCCACGGCCCGCTCGCCGGCGAGCCCTCGCCCGACCTGCCGGAAGTGCAGCTGCGCGTGGGCGTTCGGGCGCCGGAGCGGGGCGTGGTCGAGCGGTTCACGCGCGAGCTGGCGCCCTTGATCCTCAACGGCCCGCCGAGCGTCACCGGCTTCGCCGGCGGACGGCCGAAGGTCGAGGAAATCGTGGCCTACTGGCCGGCGCTCGTGCCCAAGCGCGAGATTCGTCCCATGGTGAGGATCGTGACCGCGTGAACCTGTTCGGCCTGCGTCCGCTCCCCATGGGGCCGGCGACGGTGCCGGGCGTGCCGCACCTGCCGGACCTCGAGGACCAGCGGCGGCTGATCTGGAAGGCCCGCCGCGACGCGCGGGCCTGGCTCATCCGCTGCGGACTGATGATCGTGGTCGCGGCGGTCGCGGTGCGCACGGGGTGGCTGTTCTTCGGCGTGATCCTCTTCCTGCTCGCGCTGCTCGTCCTCCAGCTCTCGCACTCCAACTACAAGCAGGCGGCCGAGCTGGAGCGGAAGCTGGCGCTGCTGGAGGCCGCGAAGTGAAGGTCCGGCTGCTCCGGCTCGCCCACGCGCGAAGCGGCGACAAGGGCGACACGGCCAACGTCGGCGTGATCGCGCGCCGGCCCGCCGACTACCCGCTGCTCGCGCGCGAGCTGACGGCGGCGCGCGTCGCCGCGCATTTCGCCGGGATGATCACGGGGCCCGTGGAGCGCTTCGAGCTGCCGAACCTGCACGCGCTGAACTTCCTGCTGCACGGCGCCCTCGGCGGCGGCGGCACCGTGTCCCTCAAGACCGACGCGCAGGGCAAGACGTTGAGCACGGCCCTGCTCCGGATGGAGATCGAGGTGCCGGATGGCACAGTCTGAGGCGGGCACGGGAGCGCGGGCGCACCGGGGCACGGGGGGGGCGGGGGGCGAGCCGCGGGTCCTGATCGAGGTCGCGAGCGGGATCGCCACCCTGACGCTGAACCGGCCGGAGAAGCGCAACGCGCTCGACCGGCGGATGATCGCCGAGCTGAAGGCGGCGCTCGAGCGCTGCGACCTCGCGTCCGAGGTGCGGGTGCTCGCGCTCCGGGCGGCCGGGAAGGACTTCTGCGCCGGCCTCGACCTGGAGGAGCTGCTGGCCTCGGCCGAGCTCCCGGCGGAGGAAAACGAGCGGCGTGCGATGGAGCTGGGCGAGCTGTTCGTGATGCTGCGCGCCAGCCCCAAGGTCTCCGTGGCGGTCGTCGCGGGCCGCGCGCTCGCCGGCGGCTGCGGTCTCGCCACCGCCTGCGACCTGGTCGTTGCGGCGTCGGGCGCCCAGTTCGGCTATCCCGAGATCCAGCGCGGCTTCGTGCCGGCGATGGTGATGACGATGCTGCGCCGCGCCGTGGGCGAGAAGGTCGCGTTCGACCTCGCGGCGACCGGCCGGCTCGTGACCGCCGAGGAGGCGGAGCGGCTCGGGCTCGTGGCCCGCGTGGCGCCGGCCGCCGAGCTGGACGTGCGCGCGGCCACGCTGCTCGCGCAGCTCGCGCAGTCGTCGCCCTCCGCCCTGGCCCTCATCAAGCAGCAGCTGCACCAGGTGGAGGAGCTGGGCTTCGAGGCGGGCGTCCTGCTCGGCGCGCGCGTCAACTCCGTCGCCCGCGCGACGCCGGAGTTCCGCAAGTCCATCGAGACGTTCCTCAAGAAGTGAGGGGACCCCGGTGAGCGGCTGGTCCCTCGCCAAGGTCGTGCTCGTCCTCTCGGGCGTGGCGCTGCTGCTGTTCGCCGACCAGCGCGGGGTCCCGGTCCTGGGCTGGGCCGGTTTCGGCCTCCTGGTGGTGGCCTTTCTCCTGCGCTTCTGGCAGCGCGCAAAGGACAAGCGCCGCAACGGTTCGGCCCCACCCGGCTGAGCCGGGAGCCTAGCTTGGCGCGGCGTGACGCCGCTCGCCGAACGCCTCGAGCGGGCCCGGGACCTCCTGCGGGCCCGCTTCGGCTTCCCGGACTTCCGCCCGGGGCAGCTCAGGGCCGTGCGGGCGGCGCTCGCCGGCCGCAGCGCTCTCGTCGTGCTCCCCACGGGCGGCGGCAAGTCCCTGTGCTACCAGGTGCCCGCGCTCGTCCTGGACGGCCTCACGGTCGTCGTCTCGCCGCTCATCTCGCTGATGCAGGACCAGGTGGACCGCGCCCGCGCGCGCGGCATCTGGGCCGCCGCGCTCACCAGCGCGTCCAGCGCCAAGGCGCGGCGCGAGACGCTGGCGGACGCCGAGCGGGGAGGCCTCAAGCTGCTCTACCTCGCCCCCGAGCGCCTGATGACGGGCGAGATCATCGGCGCGCTGCGCCGCACCCGGCCCAGCCTGCTTGCGGTGGACGAGGCGCATTGCGTCTCCGAGTGGGGCCCCGACTTCCGGCCCGCCTATCGCCGGATCGGCTTGGCGCGCCTCGCGCTCGGCCGGCCGCCCACGCTCGCCCTCACGGCCACCGCCACGCGCGTCGTGCGCGACGACATCGTCGAGTCCCTGCGCCTGGGCCTGGTCGAGCGCATCGTCGGCAGCTTCGACCGGCCCAACCTGTTCCTCGCGGCTCGGCGCGTGAAGGACGAGGACGACCGGCGCCACCGGCTGCTCTCGCTGCTCCGGCCCTATCGCGGACCGTCCATCGTCTACGTGCCCACGCGGCGGCTCGCGGAGCGGTGGACGCGCACGCTCCTCAACGCGGGCGTGATCGCGGCCCCCTACCACGCGGGCCTCGAGCACATGGTGCGCCGCGAGCTGCAGGCCCAGTTCGCCTCCGACCGGCTGGAATGCGTCGTCGCCACCACGGCCTTCGGCCTCGGCATCGACAAGGCGAACGTCCGGCGCGTCGTGCACCTCGGCCTGGCGACGAGCCTCGAGGCCTATTACCAGGAGGCGGGGCGCGCGGGCCGCGACGGCAAGCGGGCCCGCTGCGAGGTACTGTGGACCCGCGGCGACCTCAGGCTCCAGCGGATGATCCTCGCCGACGACCGGAAGCTGGATCCGCTGCTCCGCTACCTCACGGCGTTCGGCTGCCGCCGCGCCGAGCTGCTGCGCCACTTCGACGAGCGGGTCGCGCACTGCGGCGGCTGCGACCGCTGCGAGAAGTGGAAGCGCTGGTTCGGCCAGGGTCGCGCCCGGCGCCCGGCCGCGCGCGCGACCCCGGCAGCGCTACTGCACCCCGGGGCGCGGCGTGACGAGGTCCCGCGCGTGATGGTCGAGAAAGCCCTGCCGGCGACGCACGCCGCGCGCTGAGCGCGGCCGCACGATCCCTCTGGCCAACCCGGCGGCGGCCTGGGTAGGTTGTGCGTCCGATTCCACATCGCGCCGTTGTTCCCGAACCCCCGCAGGGAGACGCTCATGCTGCTCATCCGCGAAGTGATGTACTGCAAGCCGGGCAAAGTCCGCGCGCTGGTCGACAAGTTCCTCGCCATGAACAAGCTCTCGGCGAAAGCCGGGATGCCGAAGATGCGCGTGATGACCGACGTCTGCGCCGAGCAGTACTGGACGCTCGTCGCCGAGATGGAAGTCGCCAGCATGGCCGACTTCGAGAAGATGATGGCCGGCGGCGG
>DATKNX010000084.1:0-33900 GCA_035541085.1 Gemmatimonadales bacterium
GCGGTCAGCTGGTCGTAGTCGTCGTGATCGCGCGCGATGCCCACGGAGTCGCTCGTGTACTGCTCCTCGTTGGCCGGCGTGCGGTACGACAGGTTCATCACCTTCGTGTAGTACGCGGTCCAGCTCACGTCGCCGCCGAAGGCACCGCCGCTCGCGTCGAGCGTGTAGCCGTAGCCGGGCGGCTCGCGGTCGGACGTCTGGCGCCGATCCACCTGGAAATCGTCCAGGTAGAGCTGGCCGAACAGGCGCAGGTCGCGTCGCGCCTGCCACGTCACGTCGCCGGCCAGCAGCGAGTTGCCCGTGGTCTTACCCTGGTACTGGGCCAGCAGCCACAGGTTGAGCGGGTTCAGGTACCACGGCTCGAAGCTCCGGCTCACGCCCCCTTCGTCGGCGTAGAGCATCGCCTCGGAGAGCGAGAAGGCCAGGCGGTCGGACGGGATCACGACCAGCCGGTGGAGCATCAGATAGCGGCGCGCCCGGTTCGCCGTCTGTCGCTGGCCCACCGAATCCGCCCAGTACGGGAGGTCGTTCAGCTCGGTGGCGAGCATCTCCAGGCGCAACCGCTGCGGCCCGAGCCTGAGGAAGAGGTGGTCGAACGCGTAGGGCGACGTCGAGAGGAGCAGGCCCTCGACGTCCGGCGAGCCCCAGTTCCGGTCGGCGAGGCCGAAGAAGACGTCGAAGTACTTCCACGACCCGATCAGGTAGGCCTCGTCGTTCCGCCCGGCCACGAACCGGTCCTTCTTGCCGACGTACTGGGGATCGTACTTGAGCCGGTTGTCGACGTACGGATGCGTGATGAAGGCGAAGTGCGGCATCTCCAGCGAGAAGGCCAGGTCCGCCTGCGGGAACACGCGGCTGGTGTCGCCGGCCGGCCGCTGCGTCCAGCGGCTCGCGTCGGACGCTCCCAGGACCCCCACGCCGGCGTCGAGCTTCCAGCGCACCGTGTCCTGCGGCTCTTCCAGCTCCCAGGCAAGGAGCCGCAGCTGGCTCCGGACCGATCTCGACACTCGCGTCGAATCCACGCCGGCCACCGCGCGCGCCACGTCGGCCCGCTTGAGCGGGCGCGTCAGCGGGTCGAGGCCCTGCAGGACGCCCGCGCGGATCAGGTGCTCGACGAACGGGGTCACCCAGGAATCCACCGAGAGGTAGAGACTGCTCTCGATGCCGCGCGGCCGGACCGCCTGGGGCGGCGCCTTGTCGACGAGGTCGTGGGCCGGCGCCGCGGGCGCGATGCTCTCGGGCGCCGCCTCGGGGGGCGTCTTCGGCACGATGCCGCGGGCCGGCACGGTCACCGGGCCCGTGTCCGGGTGCGCGGGCAGCGACTCCGGGGGCGGCGTCTTGGGCACGATGCGGCGCGGCGGCGCGGGAGCCGTCGTGTCGTTCTGCGCGGCCAGGGGAACGGCGCAGCAGGCCGCGAATGCCAGGGTCAGCAGGCACGGGCGCATGGGCGCGAATATAGCGCGTGAGCCGGGGACCGGGGCCCGGGGTGCGGGGTCGGCCTTCCCGGCCCCGGACCCCTAACCACGGTCCCCGAGTCTCACTATCCTCCCGCCGTGCGCGCCAGGGTCCCGCCGCTCGTCGTGATGCTGGTCGCCGTCGTGGCGATGTCGTGGGCCGCCCCGCTCATCCGGCTCGCCACGGCGCCGCCCCTCGCCATCGCCGCGTGGCGTCTCACGCTCGCCTCGCTCGTGCTGGCCCCCGCGTTCGCCGCCTCCCGCGGCCGCGCCGAGTGGTCGCGCCTCGGCGGCGCGGAGCGGCGCATCGCGGTCCTCGCCGGCGTCGCACTCGCGCTCCACTTCGCCTCCTGGATCACGTCGCTCCGCCTGACGAGCGTGGCCGCCTCGGCCGTGCTGGTCTCGCTCTCGCCGGTCTTCGCGTGGGCGTTCTCGCGGATCTTCCTCGGCGAGCGGCCGCACGGCCGCCAGGCGGCGGGCATCGTGCTCGCGATCCTCGGCGCGGCCGTCATCGCGCTCGGCGATGCCCGGCGGGCGGGGCACGCGGCCCTGCTGGGCGACGCGCTGGCGCTGGCGGGCGCCGTGTTCGGCGGCGCCTACTTCGTCATCGGGCGGCGCCTGCGCTCGCGGCTGGGGCTGGTGGCCTACATCACGCCGGTCTACGGCGTGGCGGCCGTGGTGCTGCTGGCCTGGGCGGCGGCGCGCCGGGAGGCGTTCGTCGCGTATCCGGCGGCGGACTGGCTGATCTTCCTCGCTCTCGCCCTGGGGCCGATGCTCGTCGGTCACGGCGGCCTCAACTACGCGCTGCGCTACCTGCCCGCGTACACGGTGAACGTGGCCGCCCTGGGCGAGCCGGTGGGGGCGACGCTCATCGCGTGGACGTTGCCCGCCATCGCCGAGCCGCCGGGCGCCGCCGCCGTCGCCGGCGGCGCGCTGGCCATCGCCGGCATCGCGCTCGCGCTGGCCCGTCCCGGGGGCGGCGACGCGGGCGCACCGCCGCCCGGTTAGCTTTCCCGGGTCATGCCTTCCATCGTCGAGACGCTGCGGGGCGGCATCGTCGAGTCCCGGCACCGCGTGTCCATCGCGGTCGTGAACGCGGACGGGAAGCTCGCGGCCTCGACCGGCGATCCCGATCTCGTGACCTACTGGCGCTCGTGCGCCAAGCTCGTGCAGGTGCTGCCGCTCCTCGCGGAGGGCGCCGCCGACGCGCTCGGCATCAGCGACGCCGAGGTGGCCGTGGCGTGCGCGTCGCACAACGGCGAGCCGCGCCACGTCGAGGTCGTCCGGGGCCTGCTGGCGAAGGCGGGCTGCACGGAGGACGACCTCGCCTGCGGGCCGCACAACTCGCTCTCGCCGGCCGTGGCGCGCGCGATGGCCGAGCGGGGCGAGAAGCCGCGCCGGATCCACAGCAACTGCTCGGGCAAGCACGCCGGGATGCTGGCGCTGGCGCGCTTCCACGGCTGGCCGACCGCCGACTACCGGCTGCAGTCGCATCCCGTGCAGCGGCGGCTCCTCGCCGAGGTCGTGCGCTGGACGGACGTGCCCGAGAGCCGCGTGGGCCACGGCGTGGACGGGTGCGGCGTCGTGAGCTACGCGCTGCCGCTCAGGAACATGGCGCTGGCGTATGCCAGACTCGGATCACGTCAGGCGCCGGTTGGGGGTGGGGTGAGGGGTGCAGGGTCGTCCGGCACCGACACGCTGCACCCTACACCCAACACCCCGCATGCCGCCGCCGATCGCGTCATCTCCGCCATCACCGCCGACCCCTGGCTCATCGCGGGCACGGGCCGGCTCTGCACCGAGGTCATCGCCGGCTCGGGCGGCCGCGTGATCGCCAAGATCGGCGCCGACGGCGTTTACTGCGTCGCCATCCCGGAACAGCGCGTGGGCATGGCTCTCAAGGTGGAGGACGGCGACGTCGAGAGCGCGCGGCCCGCGCTCCTGGCCGCGCTCGAGATCCTCGCGCCCGGCGTCGTGCACGTCGCCGAGACCTTCCGCGCGCCCACCATCCGCAACACCTTGGGCGAGGAGGTGGGGCGGTTGAAGGCGGACGTTCGTCTGGAGCGGCCGTGAAGCGGCCTGCGCGCAAGGGATCGCGCGTTCGAGCCGAGCCGCAACCGAAAGGTCCCGGCGCGACGGACGCGGGCGATAACGTTGGCGCCGTGCTCGATCAACCGACGCGCGGCCTCGTGCGGGTGGCGCTGGGGCTGCAGACCGGCTCCGAGACGCAGCTCGGTGCCTGGATGGGCGAGGCGCTCCGCGGCGGGACGCCGGCGCTGTGGCTGGAGGAGATGCTGATCTCCTCGGTGCTCTACGTGGGCTTCCCGCGCGCCCTCGTCGCCATGGGCGAGTTCCGGCGGCTCTCGGGCCAGCCGGCGCCGGGCGCGGAGGCGACGGACTACGCGCGCTGGGAGGAGTGGCGCGAGCGCGGCGAGGCGGCGTGCCGCGTCGTGTACGGCAAGCACTACGAGCAGCTGCGCCACAACGTGCGCGCGCTGCACCCGGCGCTGGAGCAGTGGATGATCGTGGACGGGTACGGCAAGACGCTGAGCCGGCCGGGCCTCGACATGCTGCGCCGCGAGCTGTGCTCCGTGGCGATGCTGCTGCCGCAGCGGACGCCGCGGCAGCTCCTGGCGCACCTCAGGGGCGCGCTGAACGCCGGCGCCTCGCTCGCGCAAGTGGATGCCCTGTTCGCGATGGCCGGCGTGGCCGGCGTCTGGCCCGACACGCTCGCCGTCGCGCGCAACCTGTGGGAGGAGCTGAAGGACACGCTCCGGCACGCCTAGCCGATGTTCATCGACGAAGTGCTCGTGGAGGCGATCGCCGGCAACGGCGGCTCCGGGATGACGGCGTTCCGGCGCGAGAGCCGTGTCCCGAAGGGGGGGCCGTCGGGCGGCGACGGCGGCCACGGCGGCAACGTGCACGTCGTCGCCGATCCGCAGCTCTGGACCCTGCTCGACTACACGTACCACCCGCGCTGGGTGGCGGAGTCCGGCGAGCCGGGCGGCCCGTCGCAGCAGACGGGGCGCTCGGCGGCCGACCTCGTGCTCCCCGTGCCGGCGGGGACCGAGATCCGCGACGCGAAGACGGGCGAGCTGCTGGGCGAGGTGCTGAAGCCCGGCGACTCGGTCCTGGTCGCGGCCGGGGGGCGGGGCGGGCTCGGCAACCAGCACTTCGCGACACCGACGCGCCAGACGCCGCACCACTACCAGCCGGGCGAGGACGGCGAGCGGCGCAGCGTCCGGCTGACGCTGAAGCTGATCGCCGACGTCGGCCTCCTGGGCGAGCCCAACGCCGGCAAGAGCACGCTGCTGGCGGCCGTCACCGCGGCGCGCCCCAAGATCGCCGACTATCCGTTCACGACGCTGGAGCCCAACCTCGGCGTCGTGCCGCTCACGGACCACCGCACGTTCGTGATGGCCGACGTCCCGGGCATCATCGAGGGCGCGCACGGCGGGAAGGGCCTGGGGCTCAAGTTCCTGCGGCACGTGGAGCGCACGCGCGTGCTGCTGTGCCTCGTGCCGCTCGACGCGCCCGACCTCGCCGCCTCCTACGCGATGCTGCGGCGCGAGGTGGAGCGGTTCTCGCCGGCGCTGGCGGCGAAGCCGCACTGCGTGGCGTGGACCAAGGCCGACGTGGTGCCGGATCCCGCGGCGCTGCGCCTCCCGCGCACGCCCGAGGCCTTCGCCCAGTTCGTGATCTCGTCGGTCTCGCACTTCGGCCTCGACGCGATGCTCGAAGCCCTGTGGCAGCGCCTGGCGCAGGAGCGCGCGGAGGTCGGAGCCGCGACGTGACCGCGGCCGCGCCTCCCGCGGTGCGCGTGCTGGAGCGCGACGACCCGGCGTTCCCCAAGTCGCTCCTCGTCGTGCAGCCGCAGCCCGAGCGGCTCTACGCGCTCGGCGACGTGAGCCTCCTCGCGCGGGACCTCGTGGGCATCGTCGGCAGCCGTACGCCCACCCCCTACGGCCTGCGGGTCGCGTACGCCGCGGCGCAGGCGGCGGCGCGCGCCGGCCTCGTGGTGGTGAGCGGCCTCGCGCGGGGGCTCGACGCGCGCGGCCACCGCGGCGCGCTCGACGCCGGCGGCAAGACCGTCGCCGTGCTGGGCAGCGGCGTGGACGTGGCCTACCCGAAGAGCAACCGCGACCTGTACGACGACATCCTGCGCTCGGGGCTCCTGCTGAGCGAGCAGGAGCCCGGCACCGATCCGCTGCCCGGCTCGTTCCCGAAGCGCAACCGCCTGATCGCCGGCCTCGCGCGCTGCCTGCTGGTGGTGGAAGGGCGGATCACCGGCGGCACGCGCATCACCTCGCGGCTGATGCTGGACATGGGCAAGCTCGTGCTCGCCGTGCCGGGCCGGCTCGAGGACGAGGTGGCCGGCGGCCCGAACCGGCTGCTGCAGGAGGGCGCGACGATCTACCTCGGCCCCGACGACCTGCTCCGGCCGTTCGGCCTGAAGTGGAACGCGGTGGAGCAGAAGGAGAGGAAGGCCGCGGCGGACGCCATCGGCGACCTGTTCTCGAGCGAGAGCAGCCTGCTCGCGGCGGAGGCGCGGGTGTTCGACCTCCTGGGCGCCGAGCCGCTGCACGTGGACGCCATCGCCGAGCGCACGCGGCTCGACGCCGGCACGCTCCTGGCCGCGCTCTCCTCGCTCGAGCTGAAGGGCCTGGCGGAGCAGCTGCCGGGCAAGCACTTCCGCCTCGCCGCGTGAGCGCCGCGCACCTTTACGTGCACGTGCCGTTCTGCGCGCGGCGCTGCACCTACTGCGACTTCAGCATCGCCGTCCGGCGGCGGACGCCGGTGGCCCCCTACCTGGGCGCGCTGGCCCGCGAGCTGGTCCTGGCCGGGGTGCCGGCCGAGCCCGCGACCGTCTACCTGGGCGGCGGGACCCCGTCGCTCCTGGGCGGCGAGGGCGTGGCGGCGCTCGCCGGCCTGCTCGGACTGCGGCGCGCTCCCGAGGAGTTCACCCTCGAGGCGAATCCCGAGGACGTCACGGACGAGGCCGCGCGCACCTGGGTGCGGGCCGGCGTGAACCGGGTGTCGCTCGGGGCGCAGTCGTTCGACGACCGGGTGCTCGAGTGGATGCACCGCACGCACCGCGCGGCGCGGATCGGCGAGGCGGTGCGCTCGGCGCGCCGCGCCGGCATCGCGAACCTCTCGCTCGACCTCATCTTCGCGCTGCCCGAATCGCTCGGCCGGGACTGGGCGCGCGACCTCGACGCGGCCGCGGCGCTGGAGCCCGACCACGTCTCGCTGTACGGGCTCACGCTCGAGCCGGCCACGCCGCTCTTCCGCCGCGCCGAGCGGCGCGAGCTGGATCCGGCGCCGGAGGCCCGCTACGCCGACGAGTACCTGCTGGCCCACGAACGGCTGGCAGCCGCCGGCTACCGGTTCTACGAGGTGTCGAACGCCGCGCGGCCGGCTCGCGAGGCGGTGCACAACCGGGCCTACTGGACGCTGGCGCCGTACGTCGGGCTCGGGCCGTCGGCGCACAGCTTCGACGGCCTCGCGCGCTGGTGGAACGAGCCGGCCTACGCCCGCTGGCAGAAGCTCCTGGCATGCGGCACGAGCCCCGTCGCGGGCCGCGAGCTGCTGAGCGACGCGCAGCGCCGGCTGGAGCGGTCGTACCTCGGCCTGCGGACGGCGGAGGGCATCGAGCTGCCCGAGCCGTGCCCGCCCGGCCTCGCGGCCACGCTCGAGCGCTGGCGCGCCGCGGGCTGGGCGGAGCTGGACCCGGGACCGGGGCACGGGGATATCGGGGTACGGGAAGACCATCCCGACGCGCCGGTGACCGCATCGTCTCGGCCCCCGAATCCCGGCTCTCCCGGACCCCGGTCTTGGCGCGTCCACCTCACCCCCCAGGGCTGGCTGCGGCTAGACGAGTTGGTGGCATCGTTTTAAGTTGCTGCGGGACATAACGTTGACTCCGATGCCGGAATCACTGAGCGAGCGAGAGCTGCGGGTTCTGGAGGCCGTCGTCCAGAGCTACGTGGAGAGCGCCGAGCCCGTGGCCAGCCGCACCGTCGCGCGGCGCTTCGGGCTCGGGGTCTCGCCCGCGACCGTGCGGAACGCGATGAGCGATCTGGAGGAGAAGGGCTACCTCTTCCATCCGCACACCTCCGCCGGCCGCGTGCCCACCGACCGCGCCTACCGGCTCTACGTGGACGCGCTGATGCGCTCGCCGTCGTTCTCGCCGGCCCAGGAGGAGCGCCTGCGGGAGGACTTGATCGCGGAGGGCTCCGCGATCTCGGCCATCATCTACCGGGCGGCACAGGTCCTGAGCGTGCTCACCCAGGAGCTGGGCGTGGCCGTGGCGCCGGCGCTCGACTCGGTGGTGCTCGAGCACCTCGACCTCGTGACGATCGCGACCGACCGGCTGCTCCTGGTGCTCCAGCTCCGGAGCGGGCTGGCGCGCAGCGTGTTCGTGCAGGTGCCGGGCACGCTGCACCCCGAGGCGGTGGCGGGCATCGCGCTCGTGCTGAACGAGCGGCTCGCGGGGCTCACGCTGCGCGAGATCCGGCAGACGCTGCCCGAGCGGATGCGGGACACGGCGAAGACGAGCGCCGAGAGCGAGCTGCTCGACATCTTCGTCGCCACGGGCGAGCAGCTGTTCGACGTCGCGGGCACGGCGCCGGAGGCCGTGGTGATCGGGCGCACGTCGGTGCTGGCCGAGCAGCCGGAGTTCGCGACCGGGGAGAAGATGCGGGAGCTGATCGAGCTCACGGAGCAGCGCGAGGTGCTGCGGCGGGCGCTCGAGGCCCGCACGAACTCCGTCGGCCTGACGGTGACGATCGGCGGCGAGAACGAGAGCCAGAGCCTGTCGCGCCTGACCCTGGTGACGGCGCCCTACCATTCCGGGGCGCTGTCGGGCGTGATCGGCGTGCTGGGCCCGACGCGGATGCCCTACGAGAAGGTGGTGACGCTGGTGGAGCACACCTCGAAGCTGGTCGGCGATCTGCTCAGGTGAACGACTACTACGACGTGCTGGGCGTCCCGCGGAACGCCGACGAGGCGACGCTGAAGCGCGCCTACCGCAAGCTGGCGATGCAGTACCACCCCGACCGCAACAACGGCGACCGGTCGGCCGAGGCCAAGTTCAAGGAGCTGACCGAGGCCTACGAGGTGCTGCGCGATCCCGAGAAGCGCGCGATCTACGACCGCTACGGCGAGGCGGGGCTGCGCGGGCGGGCGGGGCAGGCGCAGGGCTTCCACGCGTTCGACCTGTCGGAAGCGCTGAACATCTTCATGCGCGACTTCGGCGGGTTCGGGGGCTTCGAGGAGCTGTTCGGCGGCCGCTCGCGCGGCCACCCGGCCGAGCGGCGGGGCAACGACCTCAAGGCCGCGGTCTCGCTCACCCTCGTCGAGGTCGCCGCCGGCGTCCAGAAGACGCTCAGGTACAAGGTGCTGGTGCCGTGCGAGACCTGCGGCGGCACCGGCGCCAAGGCGGGCACGGAGCCCGTCGCGTGCCGGACCTGCGGCGGCAGCGGGGAGCTCCGGCGCGCGCAGCGCTCCATCTTCGGGCAGTTCGTGGCGGTGACGCCGTGCCCGGCGTGCGCCGGCGAAGGCCGGGTCATCGCCGAGACGTGCACGATCTGCCGGGGTGACGGGCGGGTGCGCGTGGACCGGACCGTGGCGGTGGACGTGCCGCCCGGCGTCTCGTCGTCCAACTACATCACGCTGCGCGGCCAGGGCCACTCCGGCGTGCGGGGCGGTCCCGCCGGCGACCTCGTGGTGATGCTGGAGGTCGAGGAGGACGAGCGCTTCCAGCGCCACGGCGACGACCTGATCTACGATCTGCCGCTGTCGTTCAGCCAGGCGGCGCTCGGCGCGGACGTCGCCGTGCCGACGCCGTACGGCGAGGAATCGGTGAAGGTGCCCGCGGGCACGCAGGCGGGCACGGTGCTGCGGCTCAAGGGCCGCGGGCTGCCGCACCTCGGCTCCGCCGGCAAGGGCGACCTGCACGTCCGCGTCGGCATCTGGACGCCCGAGCGGCTCACGCCCGAGCTGCAGCAGCTGTTTCGCGAGCTGGCGCAGCAGGAGGGCGAGCCGCCCGCCGGCCGGGCGGGCCGCTCGTTCTGGGACCGCATGAAGGACGCGTTGGGCGCGTGAGCGTGCGCGGCGCCGCCCCGCCCGCCGCGACGGTGGTCGCCCGCGGGCCGTTCCTCGCGGGCGGCGTCGTGATCCTGGACGACGACGAGGCGCACCACCTCAAGGTGCGCCGGGTGGGCGACGGGTCGCTGATCCGCGTCGTGGACGGACGCGGCGCGGTGGCCACGGCGCGGCTCTCGGTCGAGGGCCAGGCGACGCTGGCGCGCGTGATCGCCACGACCTCCATCGGGCCGCCGCCCGTGACGGAGCTGCTGCTGGGCGCGGGCGACCGCGACCGCTTCATCGCCGCCGTGGAGAAGGCGACCGAGCTGGGCGCCACGCGGGTCGTGCCCCTGCTGAGCGAGCGCGCGGCGGGCGTGGCGACGCGGTTCCAGCTGGCGCACGTGGAGAAGGCGATGGCGCGGGCGCGCGAAGCGGTCAAGCAGTGCGGGGGCGCGTGGGCGCCCGCGATCGGCGCGCCGGTGCAGCTCGCGGAGGCGCTGCGGCAGCATCCGGCCGGGGCCGTCCGCCTGGTCGCGGACCACGAGGGCGGCCCGATGCCGGCGCTCCGCGAGGGCGATCCGGTGCAGTGGGCCATCGGGCCGGAGGGCGGGTTCAGCGAGGCGGAGCTGGGCGCGCTCAAGGCCGCCTCGTTCCGGCCGGTGGCCCTGGCGCGGGCGGTGCTGCGGTTCGATACGGCGGCGGCGGCGGCGCTGGCGGTGACGGGGATGGCCAGAACGGGGAGGTGATGAGGTGATGACTCCCCGTAGCCTCTCGACAAGGAGTGTGCATGGCGACGGACTGCCTGTTCTGCAAGATCGCCCGCGGCGAGGCCAAGGCCGACGTGGTCTACCGCACGCCGACCCTCGTGGCGATCCGCGACATCAATCCCCAGGCCCCCGTGCACGTCCTGGTGATCCCGGTCGAGCACGTGGAGACGCTGACCGACTCGGCCGATGCCGACTTCCTGGGCGGGCTGATGGTGGCGGCGGCCGAGGTGGCGCGCCGGGAGCGGATCGACGTGCGGGGCTACCGGGTGGTGGTCAACAACAAGTCCGAGGCCGGCCAGACGGTGCCGCACCTGCACGTGCACGTGCTGGGGGGCCGGGCCATGAGGTGGCCGCCGGGCTGACCACGACGTCCCTTGTCCAAGTAGACGGAGGGACATAGCTTATTACGGTTGCACAACATACACGTTCACGGGGGGTCGTCGGTTCATGCCGGAAGTCATCATCCACGAAGACGAGAACTTCGAGCGCGCCCTCAAGCGCTTCAAGAAGAAGTGCGAGAAGGCAGGCATTCTCTCGGATCTCCGCAAGCACCGTCACTACGAGAAGCCGAGCGAGCGCCGGAAGCGGAAGATGAACGCTGCGCGCCGCAAGAACCGCCGCAGCAGAAGTGAACGGTAGTCTCGCCGAGCAGCTTCGCGCCGCGCTGAACGCGGCCCGCAAGGAACGCGACCAGGCCCGCACCCTCCTTCTCTCCACCATCCTGTCGGACGTCCGCAACCGCGAAATCGAGCTGGCCAAGCCGCTCGAGGACGCCGACGTGGTCGAGGTCCTGCGGCGCGGCATCAAGCGCCGCCACGAGTCCGTGGAGGCCTTCACGAAGGGCGGACGCACCGAGCTCGCCGACCGCGAGGCCTTCGAGGTGAAGGTGCTCGAGGGCTACCTGCCGCCGGGCGTGCCGGACGACGAGATCCGCACCGCCGTGCGGGAGGCCGTCGCCGGAGGCGCCAAGGACCTCGGCGCGCTGATGGGCAAGGTGATGCCCCTCTTCAAGGGCCGGGCGGACGGCAAGACCGTCAACCGCATCGCCCGCGAGGAACTCGCCTCCGCCTCATGACCGTAGGGTTCTCGGAGTCCGCGCTCGCCGCCATCGAGTTTCCCGCCGCACTCGAGCTCGTCGCAGACCACGCCGTCTCCGCCCTCGGCGCCCAGCGCGTGCGCGCGCTGCGCCCGCGGACCGACGCGTGGCTCGTGGGCCACGAGCTGGAGCGCGTGGGGCAGTTCATCGCCCGGCGCGAGGCGGGCGACGACCTCAGGGCGGAGCCGTTCCCCGACGTCTCGGCCTCGCTGGCGCGGCTGCGCCTCGAGGGCTCCGTGCTCGAGGGGCGGGAGCTGGCGGACCTCGGCGTGCTCCTGGCCGCCGCGCGCGCCGTGCACGGGCGGGTGAGCCGCGTCGCGCGGCTCGCGCCGCTGGTGGCCGCGCTCGGCGCGGAGCCGCCGCCGCGCGCGCTCGAGGACGCGTTGACCACCTCGCTCGAGCCCGACGGCATCGTGAAGGACGCGGCCTCGCGCGACCTGGCGCGCGCGCGGCGCGAGGTGCGCGAGGCGCGCGAGGAGCTGGTGCGCCGGCTCTCCGGGATCCTCGCCGGCCTCGACGGCCGGCTCGTGCCGCCCGACGCCGCGGCCACGGTGCGCGGCGGGCGCTACGTGATCCCGGTGCGGCGCGAGGCGCGCTCGCGCCTGGGCGGCATCGTCCACGACGAATCCGCCACGCACGCCACGCTGTTCGTCGAGCCCGCGGAGGCCATCGAGCCGGGCAACCGGCTGCGCGAGGCCGAGGCCGCGGAGGCGCGCGAGGTGCTGCGCGTCCTGCGGGAGCTCACCGACCGCCTCCGGCCGCAGTCGGAACCCATCGAGGCCGCCTTCGAGATGCTGGCGGCGGTGGACTGCTGCGCGGCGCGCGCGTCGTTCGCGGCCGCGGCGCGCGCGGCGCTCCCGAACGTGGTCGAGCGCGGAGCGGGGACCCTCACCATCGTGAAGGGCCTGCACCCGCTGCTCGTGGGCGGCGAGAAGCCGGGCGTCGCGTTCGACCTGGTCCTCGATCCGGACGAGCGGACCGTCCTGGTCTCCGGCCCCAACGCGGGCGGCAAGACCGTCCTGCTCAAGGCGGTCGGCCTGCTGGTCGCGCTCGCGCAGAGCGGCGTCGTGCCGCCGGTGGGACCGGGCACCAGGCTCCCCGTGTTCGTCGCCCTGTTCGCCGACATCGGCGACCGGCAGAGCATCGCCGAGAGCCTCTCGACCTTCAGCGCGCACGTCGCCGCGCTCAAGGAAGTTCTCGAGGGCGCCGCCGACGGCGCGCTCGTCCTGCTGGACGAGCTCGGCACCGGCACCGATCCGGCCGAGGGCGCGGCCCTGGCCGGCAGCGTGCTGCGCGCGCTCACGCGGCGCGGCGCCACCACGCTCGCGACGACGCACCTGGGCTCGCTCAAGGAGCTGGCGTCGAAGGAGCCGGGGATCGTCAACGCGTCGCTCCAGTTCGACGCGGTGCAATTGACGCCCACGTTCCGCTTCACCAAGGGCATTCCCGGCCGCTCCTACGGCCTCGCGATCGCCCGGCGGCTCGGGGTGGACGCCGAGGTGCTGGCCGAGGCGGAGCGCGCGCTGCCCGACGGGGTGCGGAGCTTGGAGACCACGCTGGCGGACCTCGAGGCTCGCATCCAGGACCTCACGCGCCGCGAGGCGGAGCTGGCCGCGCAGTCCGCGGTGCTGGACGGCGACGCCGCGCGCACCGGGCGGCGCGAAGCCGAGCTGGCGGAGCGCGAGGCGGAGATCCGGCGGCGGGAGAAGGAGCTGGAGCGGACGGGCAAGCGCGCGGCGCGCGAGTACCTGCTCGAGGCGCGCGCCGAGGTGGAGAAGGCCATCGCGGTGGCGCGGCAGGAGCAGCGGGAGCGCGAGGCGCGGCGCCTGCTCGAAGAGGCCATCGCGGCCGCCGGCGCCTCGGGCGAAGAAGCAGCCGCCCTGGCCGCCGCCGGTGGCGAGCCGCCGGCGCCGTCGGGCCCGGTCTCGCCGGGCGACCGCGTGAAGATCGCGGCGCTCGGGGTCGAGGGCAGCCTCGAGAGCGTGCGGGGCGACCAGGCCACGGTCCTGGTCCGCGGCCGCCGCGTGCGCGTGCCGGCGGCCACCCTGGTGCCGGCGCGATGACCCCCTACACCCTACCCCCTACACCCTACACCCTGTTCTCGTGATCGCCCCGGAGCTCATCGAGCAGATCCGCGACGCGGCCGACCCGGTCACGATCATCGGGGAGCACGTCGAGCTGAAGCGCACGGGGAGCGACTTCCGCGGGCCGTGCCCTTTCCACGGCGGCACGCACCGCAACTTCTCCGTGATCCCGCGCAAGCAGATGTACCACTGCTTCGTGTGCCACGAGTCGGGCGACGTGTTCACGTTCTACATGAAGAAGTTCGGGATGGACTATCCCACGGCGGTGCGCGAGATCGCGGCCAAGGTGGGCATCGCGGTGCCGGACGTGCGCACGGCCGGCCCCGACCCGAACGAGCCGCTGTACTCGTGCCTGGGCGCCGCGGCCGACTGGTTCGCGCGCCGGCTGCGCGAGGGCGCCGACGCGGCGGCGGCCCGCGGCTACCTCGACTCGCGCGGCCTCGACGAGGCGGCGCGCGACGAGTTCGGCCTGGGCTTCGCGCCGCCCGCGGGCGAGGAGCTGCTCGCCGCCCTGAAGGGCCTCGGGGTGGACGACAAGGCCGTCCGCGGCGCGGGCCTGGTGGTGGAGCGGGACGACAAGACGGTCGTCCCGCGCTTCCGCGGCCGGCTCATCTTCCCGATCGCCGACGTGCGCGGGCGCGTGGTGGGCTTCGGCGGCCGGCTGCTGGGCGAGGGCGAGCCCAAGTACCTCAACTCGCCCGAGACGCCGGTCTTCCACAAGGGCACGCTGCTCTACGCCCTCGACCGTGCCCGCGGGCCCATCCGCACCGCCGAGCTGGCGATCGTCGTCGAGGGATACGTGGACGCGATGCGCCTGCACCTGGCGGGCGTCGCGAACGTCGTCGCCCCGCTGGGGACCGCGCTCACGCCGGAGCAGGCGCGGCTGCTGCGCCGCTACACGAAGCAGGTCGCGCTCGCCTACGACGCCGACGCGCCGGGCCTCAAGTCCACGTTCCGCGCGGGCGACGAGCTGCTGCGCCAGGGCGCGAGCGTGAGCGTGGTGACGCTGCCCGTGGGCGAGGACCCCGACACCCTGGTCAAGAAGGGCGGCGCCGACGCGTTCCGCGCGCTCCTGTCCGAGGCCGTGGACCTGTTCGAGCGGAAGATCCAGCTCGTGGAGCGGAAGGGCCTGCTGAAGAGCCTGGAGGGCCGGCGCGAGGCCCTGGACCGCCTGCTGCCGACGATCCGCGCGGCCGCCGACCCGATCACCCGCGAGCTGTACGTGGCGCGGGCGGCCGAGAAGAGCGGCGTGGCGAAGGAGGTGCTGGAGCAGGAGGTGGGGCGGATGGAGGCCCGGGGCACGGGCTCCGGGTCGCGGCTTCCGGACACCCGACACCCGGCACCGGATGCCGGGGAAGGGCGGGGCGAGGCGGGGCAAGGCCCGCGCCCCGCCGACATCCCCATCGAGCGGACGCTGGTCCACCTCCTGCTGTCGCAGCGGGAGCTGGTGTCGCGCGCGCGGGACGGCGTGGCGGCGAAGGACTTCCGCCATCCGTGGTACCGGCAGGTGGCGGAGGCGCTGTACGCCGGGGCGACCGACGCGGCGGCGCTCTCGCCCGACGCGCAGCGGGTGTGGCTGGAGCTGGCGGGCGAGCCGCTGGTGGAGCAGAACCCCGAGGCCGTGCTGGTCTCGTGCGTCGCCTGGATGCAGGACCGGCCATCCAAGGATCGACGCGCGGACATCGACCGCACGATCGATCTGGCGGACGAGGCCGAAAAGGCCCGGATGGCCGAGGAAAAGCGGGAGCTGTTGGCCGGCAGCGAGAAGCGGTTCGGCCGGAAGGCGTTCAAGGCGCAGCGTGAACCGAAGTTCTGAAGCCCTGCAAAGGAGACGCGGTGCATCCTGATCTCGAAGCCCTTCTCGCACTCCAGGAGCGCGACAAGGCGGTCAGCACGGTCAAGAAGGCGATGGACGCCCTCCTCCCGGTGGAGGCGGCGCTCGATGAGGAGCTGGGCGGGGCCACGAAGGGCCTGGAGGACGCGGAGCGCGCGGCGGTGGCGGCCGAGACCCGCAAGACGGAGATGGAGGCGCGCATCGCCGGCTACAAGCGGATGCAGGAGCAGCGCCGCCAGCAGCTGGACTACGTGCGCGGCGCGAAGGAGGCCTCGGCGCTGATGGCCGAGCTCGACCTCGCGCGCAGCGTGCTGGTCAAGGAGGAGACCGAGTACCTGCGCAGCGGCGACGCGATCGTCGAGGCGCAGAAGAGGGTCAAGGACGCGATCAAGGCCCACGAGGCCGTGGTCGCGAAGCAGACGGAAGCGCGGGCCGCGCTCGACGCGAAGCGGGCGGAGTTGGCGCAGCAGCTCGAGACGGCCGCGGCCGAGCGGGACGGCGCCACGAAGACCGTGAAGCCGCAGCTCCTCGCCAAGTACGAGCGCATCCGCCGCGGCCGCGCGCCGGCCGCGCTCTACGCCCTGCACAACGACGCGTGCGGCCATTGCCACACCGCCGTTCCGCTGCAGCGGCGCGTGCTGATCCAGCAGGGGCAGTCCATCGAGGGCTGCGAGGTGTGCGGCGTGCTCCTGTATGCGGAGGGGTGAGGCTCTCGCGCGCCGCTGGCAGGTCGAGCCGGCCGTAGAGCCCGAGCGCGCGGCGGCCCTGGCGCGCGAGCTGGGCGTGCCCCCGATCCTCGCCGGTCTCCTGCTGGGCCGCGGGATCGCCGACGCCGCCGACGCCCGCCGCTTCCTCAAGCCTTCCCGCACCGATCTCCACGACCCCGCCCTGCTGCCCGACATGGCGCGCGCGGTCGAGCGCCTCGCGGCGGCGGTGAAGGGCGGCGAGACCATCCTCGTCCACGGCGACTACGACGCCGACGGCCAGTGCGCCGCGGCCATCGCCACCCGCGTGCTGCGCCTGGCGGGGGCGCGCGTCGTGCCGTTCGTGCCGCACCGCCTGCGCGACGGCTACGACCTCTCGTCGGCCGGCGTGGCGGCGGCGCGCGACGCGAAGGCCGGCGTGATCCTGGCCCTGGACTGCGGCACCACCGCGACCGCGGCCGTGGCCCAGGCCCGGGACGCCGGGATGGACGTCGTCATCGTGGACCACCACCTCCCGGGCGCCGAGGCGCCGCCGGCGACGGCGCTGGTGAACCCGCGGCGGCCCGACAGCGCGTACCCGTTCCCCGACCTGTGCGCGGCCGCGCTCGCCTTCAAGCTCGCGCTGGCCCTCGCGCCGGCGCTCGGCCTCGCCGAAGGCGCGCCGTGGCACCTGCTGGACCTCGTGGCGCTGGCGACCGTGGCCGACCTGGTGCCGCTGGCGGGCGAGAACCGCGTGCTCGTGCGGCTCGGCCTCAAGCTGATCGGCGCGAGCCGCTGGCCCGGGATCGGGGCGCTCGTGACCACGTCGGGCCTCGGGACGACGCCCATCCGCGCCTACCATCTCGCCTTCGTTCTCGGGCCGAGGCTCAACGCCGCTGGCCGCGTCGGCGACGCGGCCGACGGGCTGCGGCTCCTGCTGACCGACGAGACGGCCGAGGCGTACCAGCTGGCGGCGCAGCTGGAGCGCCAGAACGCCGAGCGGCAGGCGCTGGACCAGCGCACGCTCGACGAGGCCCTGGCCGAGCTCGACGCCGGCTTCGATCCGGCGCGCGACGCCGGGGTCGTGCTGGCCCGCGACGGCTGGCATCCGGGCGTCGTGGGCATCGTCGCCTCGAAGGTCGTCGAGCGCATCGCGCGGCCGGCGATCCTCGTCGCGTTCGACGGCGACCTGGGCAAGGGCTCGGGGCGCTCGGTCTCGCGCTGCGACCTGCACCGCGCGCTGGCGAGCTGCGCCGGCCAGCTGGAGAAGTGGGGCGGGCACCGGATGGCCGCCGGCGTGACGCTCCGGCGCGAGCGCCTGGGCGCCTTTCGCGACGCCTTCAACCGCGCGTGCGCGGAGCAGGTGGCGCCGGGCGAGCTGGCGCCGAGCCAGCGCGTGGACGCGGTGCTCCGGATCCGCGACCTCACCGACGAGCTGGAGCGCTCCCTGCGCTGGCTCGAGCCGACCGGGATGGGCAATCCCGGGGCCGTGTTCGGCCTCGAGAACGTGCGGCTCGCCGTGCCGCCCCGCCCGGCGGGTCCCAGGAACCTGCGCCTGATCCTCGAGGACGGCGGCAGCCGCCTGCGGGTCGTGGCGTTCGGCCAGCGCGAGGAGATCGAGCGTGTCGTCGGCGGCTCGGCGGGGCCGTTCCGCGCGGCGGTGCGCCTGCAGCGCGACACCTGGCAGGGCCGCGACGAGCTCGAGGGGCGGCTCCTGGCGTTCGAGGCGGCGTAGCCGTGCGCATCGTCGGCGGGCAGTGGGGCAGCCGCCGCATCGAGTCGCCGCCCGACGCGCGCGCCCGGCCCACCACCGACCGCGTGCGCGAGGCGTGGATGGCCATCCTCGGCGAGCGGCTGCGCGGGGCGAGCGTGGTGGACCTGTTCGCGGGCTCGGGGGCGATGGGGCTCGAGGCGCTCTCGCGCGGCGCGGCGCGCTGCGACTTCGTGGAGCTCTCCGCCCCGAGCCTGGCGGCGCTCGGCCGGAACGTGCAGGCGCTCGAGGTGGAGCCGGCCTGCGTCCGCATCCACCGCGCCGACGCGCTCCGCTTCGCGGCGCGGCTCGAGCCGCTGGCCTTCGACGTCGCCTTCGCCGACCCCCCGTACAGCACCGCGCACGCTTCCCGGATCGCCGCCCTCTTCCGCGAGCGGCCGTTCGCACGCATTCTCGGCGTCGAGCACGACGTGCACGAGGACGTCGGGTCCGGCGACCACCGCCGCTACGGACGAACCGTTCTGACCTTTCTCGAGGCGCCATGACGAGAATCGCCGTCTATCCCGGCTCGTTCGACCCGATCACCCGCGGCCACGAGGACCTGATCCGCCGCGGGCTCGAGATCGCCGACCGCGTCGTGGTGGCCGTCGCCACCCAGCAGTCCAAGCAGCCGCTGTTCACGCTGGCCGAGCGGCTGCGCCTGGTGCGGACCGTCCTGGGCGCGAACCACCGGCTCGAGATCAAGACGTTCCACGGCCTGCTGGTGGACTTCGCGCACAAGATCGGCGCGCGCACCATCGTGCGCGGCCTGCGCTACGTCAGCGACTTCGAGTACGAGTACCAGATGGCGCTGATGAACCGGAAGCTCGCGCCCGACATCGAGACGCTGTTCCTCGTGCCCGCCTTCGACTTCACCTACCTCTCCAGCTCGCTGGTGCGCGAGGTCGCGCGCTACGGCGGCGACGTGAGCGGCCTGGTGCACCCCGCCGTCTCCAAGGCCCTCGCCGCGAAGCTCCGCCGGCGGTGAGCACCTTCCTCGAGGCGCTGCTGGAGCGCGCCCGCCGCGCCCACCGGCGCCTCGTGCTGTCGGAAGGCGAGGACGAGCGGGTGCGCGAGGCCGCGCGCTCGATCGCCGCGTCCCGCCTCGCCGCCGTCACCGTGCTCGGCGGCCCCGACACCGCCGCCTGGGCGATGCGCGAGGCGCCGCTGGTGTCGGTCCGCACGCCGGCGGACGACCCGTCCCTGGGCCCGGTGGCGCGCCTGCTGGCCGCGCGCAAGCCGGAGAAGGTGGCGGACGGGCGGGCGGGGCTCGAGCTGGCGCGCGATCCGCTGCGCTTCGCCGCGGGGCTCGTGGCCCTGGGCGAGGCCGACGCCACCGTGGGCGGCGCCGCGCACACCACGGCGGACGTGCTGCGCGCGGCCCTCTGGGCCGTCGGGCCCGCCGAGGGCATCACGACGGTCTCGAGCTGCTTCTACATGGTGACCGCGACGGCCGGCGTGCTGACCTTCGCCGACTGCGGCGTCGTCCAGTATCCGACGCCGGAGCAGCTGGCCGAGATCGCCGTGGCCGCCGCGCGCGACCGCCGGCGGGTGGTGGGCGACGCTCCGGTGGTGGCGTTCCTCTCCCACTCGACGCGCGGCAGCGCCGAGGGCGAGAGCGTGGACCGGGTGCGGCGCGCGCTGGAGCTGTTCCGCGCGGCGGAGCCGGCCGTCCCCGCCGACGGGGAGCTGCAAGGCGATGCAGCCCTGGTCCCCGCCGTCGCCGCCCGGAAGGCCCCCGGCAGCGGGGCCGCGGGAAGGGCTAACGTCTTGATTTTCCCGGATCTTGACAGCGGGAACATTGCGTACAAACTGGTACAGCGGATCGGGCAGGCGCGGGCCCTCGGGCCCATCGTCCAGGGGTTGAGGCGGCCCTGCTGCGATCTCTCCCGCGGAGCGAGCGCCGACGACGTGGTCCTGGTCGCCGCGATCGCCCTGCTGCAGGCGTCCGAGGGCTAGGGCGCCCACCTCCGGAGGGGTGATGGCTTTCAACGTTCGGAAGCATCCCGGCGGCGTCCTGGTCATCGAGGTGGACGGCCAGCTCATCGTGGGGAACCGGCAGGAGCTGAAGCAGCGGGTGCTCGACGCCATCGAGGCGGGCGACCGCAAGTTCCTGATCGATTTCTCGCGCACGGGCTACATCGATTCGTCGGGCCTCGGCGTGCTGGTTTCGCTCTCCAAGAAGATCCGCGACGAGGGCGGCGACCTGCGGCTCGCCGGCCTCAACGAGGACCTCAAGACGCTGTTCGAGCTCACCAAGCTCGACACGCTGTTCGCCATCACCGACTCGCCCGAGCAAGCGCTCGCGGCGTTCTGACGTGAGGCTCGCCCTCCAGCCCGAGCTGTCGGCCCTCGATCCGCTGCGCCGCGCCGAGGGTCTGGAAGCCGAGCTGCGGTTCACGGTCCCGAGCGACATCCGCATCGTCGAGGACGCGGTGGACGTGGTGGCCCGGCACCTCGAGGCCAGCTTCGTGGACCGCCACACCATCCGCTTCAACCTGCGCGTCGCGCTGAGCGAGGCGCTGGTGAACGCCATCCTGTACGGCAGCGCCGGGGACGACGCGAAGGGCGTCGGCGTGCGCGTGCTGTTCGGCCGCCACGCGATCGAGATGGAAGTGACCGACGAGGGCGGCGGATTCGCCTACCGCGACGTGCCCGATCCCACGCTGCCGGCCAACCGCCTGCGGCCCGCCGGCCGCGGGCTGTTCCTGATCCGCTCGCTGGTGGACGAGGTCCGCTTCAACGACACGGGGAACTCCATCTGCATGATCCTGCGGCGCGCCTAAGCCGCCTGGATTCGGTTCTCGACGCGCTCCAGGGTCTCACCGGGGGCTCGGTGCGGTTGTGGCGCTCCGAGGCCGGGCGCGTGCGCGCCATCGCGCTCTCGGGCGAGCACGGGGCGTGGTGGCCGGAGCTCGAGGGCGACGCGGGGCACGTCATCACGACGCGCGCCGGCGGCGCGTGGCTCGAGCCGGTGCCCGGCGTGGCGGGCCTGTGGGTCCAGCTCGGCCCCGACCGGAGCGAGGCCGCGACCAGGCCGGCGCGCGGCGGGGCGTGCGCGGCGGTGCTCGCCGAGGTGTACGCCGCCGACCGCGAGCACGCGCTGGCGGCCGCGGAGCTGAGCGCGCGCTACGAGGAGATCAACCTCCTCTACACGATCAGCGAGACGCTGGGCCGCACGGTGCAGCTCGAGGAAGCGGCGCGGACGATCGTGAAGGAAGTCTCCGACGTGGTGCGCGCGAGCCGCGCGTCCATCATGGCCTACGACGCCGAGGCGGCGGTGCTGCGCATCGTCGCCGGCCGCGGGCTGGACGTGGCGCAGCTCGCGCCGGTGCCCGTGGACGACGACTGCAGCATCGCGGCGCGCGTCTTCCGCGATCGGGAGGCCATCTCCTACGATCCGCGCGACCCGGTGCCCAATCCCGGCTGCCCGAGCGGGCGCACCTACCGCGGCTCGGCGTTCCTCTCGGTCCCCATCCTCTATCCCGGCCCCGACGGCGTGCCGCTGCCGGTGGGCGTCGTCAACCTGACCGACCGGCTGGGCGAGGACGCCTTCACGGCGGGCGACATCAAGCTCGTGACGGCCATCGCCAACCAGGTGGGGGCCGCGATCGAGAACGCGCGGCTGGTGCGCGAGGAGCGCAAGCGCGAGCGACTCTCCACCGAGCTCGAGCTGGCCCACCACCTCCAGCTCGCGCTGCTGCCGGGCCCGGCGCTCCTGGGCGCGGTGGGCGACGTGGGGGCGCGCTGCCAGCCGGCCGAATCGGTGGGCGGCGATTTCTACAAGCTCATCCCGCTCGGCGGCCACAAGGTGGGCGTGATGATCGGCGACGTGTCGAGCCACGGCATCGGCGCCGCGCTGCTGATGGCCAACGCGATCTCGGCCGCGACCGTCGTCGCGCAGTCGGCGCCCACGCCGCAGGAGGCGCTGCACCGGCTGCTCGGCGTGATGGGCGACGAGCTGGTGCGCACCGACATGTTCATCTCGCTCTTCTACGGCGTCGTGGACTCGGAGGCGGGCCTGCTGCGCTACGCCAACGCGGGCCACCCGTACGCCTTCCTCCTTCCGGGCGACGACGGTGCGCCGCGGCGGCTCGGCGCCACGGCGCCGCCCTTCGGGCTCGCGCCGGGCGGCGTCATCGGCGGGGCCGAAGCGCCGTGGGCGTGCCGCGAGGACCTGCTCTGCCTGTTCACCGACGGGCTGACGGAGTCGCGCGGCGCGGACGGGTCGGCCTACGGCGAGCGCCGGCTCCTCGACGCGGTCCGGCGCCACACCGCCAGTCCCGCTCCGGAGATCGTGGACGCCGTGTTCCGCGACGTGGCCGAGTTCTCCGGCCACGTGGCCGCGGACGACCGGACGCTCGTGCTGCTGCGCTGCTGAATGGGCGCGCGGCTCGGCCAGCACTTCCTCCTCGATCCCTCGATCCTGCGGCGGATCGCCGCCGCGGCGGTCCTCGCGCCCGACGAGACCGTGCTGGAGATCGGCCCGGGGAAGGGCACCCTCACGCGCGAGCTGGCGAAGCTCGCGCGGCACGTCACGGCCATCGAGGCGGACCGCGCCCTCGCCGCCGCGCTCCCCGCCGGGCTGGACGAGGCGCGCGTGCGCGTCGTCACGGGCGACGCGCTGAAGGTCCCGTGGCCCGCCACGACCGTCGTGTGCGGGAACATCCCCTATCGGATCACGTCGCCGCTCCTCGACCGGGCGCTGCGCCCGCCGCGGCCGGCGCGCATCGTGTTCCTGGTGCAGGCGGAGGTCGCGGCCCGGCTGGCCGCCGCGCCCGGCTCCCGCGGCTACGGCGCCCTCACGGCCGGCGTGCGGCTCGTGGCGGCGGTGGAGCGGCTCTTCGCCGTGCCGGCCGGGGCCTTCCGGCCGCGGCCGCGCGTGGACTCGGCGCTCGTGCGCCTGGTGCCGCTGGCGGCGCCGCTCGTCGCCACGGAGGAGGAGGAGCGGCGCGTCCGCACGGCGATCCAGCGGCTGTTCCAGCGCCGCCGCCAGCAGCTCGGCCGCTCGGTGCGGGAGGCCTTCGCGCTGGAGGCGGCGGAGGCGGAGGCGGCGCTCGCCGCGGCGGGGTTCGAGCCCCGCGCGCGGGTCGAGGAGCTGCCGCCCGCCGCGTTCGTGGCCCTTGCTCGCGCCTTGGGCCCCCGTCTAGCTTCGTGAATTCCTTCACGAGGTTGCGGCTTGCGGGACGTGGCGTCGTCCACGGTGCGGCGGCTGTCGCTGTACCTGCAGTTCCTGCACGAGTGCGAGGCCCGGGGCCTGGCGACCGTGTCGTCGGGCGCCCTGGCCGAGCGCGGCGGCGCGTCGCCGGCGCAGGTGCGCAAGGACCTGTCCTTCTTCGGGTCGTTCGGCCGGCGGGGCGTGGGCTACAGCGTCCCGCTCCTGGCCGGACGGCTGCGCGAGATCCTCGGCCTGGTGCGCCGCTACCGCGTGATCCTCGTGGGTGCGGGGCGCGTGGGCGCGGCGCTCGCCGCGTATCCCGGCTTCCGGCAGCGCGGCTTCGACGTGGTCGCGGTCTACGACGCGGACCCCGCGCGGATCGGCGGCGCGGTGGACGGCCTCCTCGTGCGCAGCCATGAGCGGCTGGAGGCGGATCTGGCGGCCGAGCGGGCCGACATCGCGGTGATCGCCACGCCGGCCGGCGCCGCGCAGGGCGTGGCGGACCGCCTCGTGAAGGCGGGCGTGCGCGCGCTCCTCAACTTCGCGCCCGTCACCCTCGCCGTGCCGCCGGCGGTGACGGTGTCCGACGTCAACATGGCGCTCGAGCTCGAGGCCCTCAGCTACGCGCTGCACCGGGCCTCCCCCCAGCGATGACGCGCGTCCACGTCACCTCGGAGATCGGCGCCCTGCGCACGGTGCTGATGCACCCGCCCGGCGCGGAGCTGCTGGCCGTGACGCCCGGCACGCGCGAGGACTACCTCTACGACGACGTCATCGACCTCGAGCAGGCGCGCAAGGAGCACCGCCAGCTCACCGCCGTGATGCGGCTGTTCGCCGAGGTGCTCGAGACGCGCACCGTGCTCGCCGACATCCTCAAGCGCCACGAGGTGCGGGAGCAGCTCGTGGGGAAGACGCTGGACGTGGTGCCCTCCGACGCCCTCGCCCAGCGCCTCGCCAGGCTCCCGGTCGGCTCGCTCGTGGACGTGCTGGTGGCGGGGGCGGTGGAGGACGCGGGCCCCGTCGCGGCGGCGTTGAACGAGTCGGGCTACATGCTCCCGCCGCTCCCCAACCTGTTCTTCACGCGCGACGTGGGGATCGTCATCGGGGAGCACGCGGTGATCGGCTCGATGCGCTACGGCGTGCGCTGGACCGAGGAGCTGCTGATCTCGGCGCTGTTCCGCCACCACCCGGCGTTCGAGAACGCGGGCGTGCTGTACGACGGCTCCGAGGAGAAGCGCCCGAACTACACGCTGGAGGGCGGCGACGTGCACCCGCTCCGGCCCGACCTCGTGGTCCTCGGCTACTCGGAGCGCAGCTCGCCGGCGGCGCTGGACCTGCTCTCGGACCTGCTGTTCGAGCGCTGCGGCGTCCGCGACGTGATCGTCGTCGTGCTGCCCAAGGAGCCCACCGCGATCCACCTCGACATGATCTTCACCCAGGTGGACCGCGAGCTGTGCGTGATCTCGCCGCCGCACTTCGTGGGCGCCGAGCGCCTCGCGGTCCTGCACCGCCGCAGGGGCGAGGCCGGCGTACGCGAGATGCCGAACCTGTTCGCGGCGCTGTTGGCCGCGGGTCTGCCGCTCGAGCCGGTCCTGTGCGGCGGCGCGAAGCGGGCCGACCAGGAGCGCGAGCAGTGGGGCTCCGGCTGCAACTTCGTGTCGCTGCGGCCGGGCCTGCTCGTCGGCTACGACCGCAACGAGGCCACGCTCCGCGAGATGGAGCGCGCGGGCTTCCGCCTCGTTCCGGCCGGCAAGCTCTTGAAGGGCGAGGTCGCCGTCGGCGACGGGGAGCGGGCCGTGATCGCGGTGAAGGGCAGCGAGCTGGTGCGCGGGGGCGGCGGGCCGCGCTGCATGACGATGCCCCTGCGGCGCGACGACCCGTGACGGGCACGCTCGCCGAGCGCGCGGCGCTCTTCCTCGCCGGCGGGCCGCGGGGGCCCGACGACATCGCGCGCGAGGTGCTCGGCCTGCAGCGCGCCACGGGCGTCGTGGCGGAACGGCTGGTGAACGCGCTCCTCGGTGCCGACCCGCGGTTCGCCTACGACGTCGAGGGCCGCTGGTGCAGCGTCCCGGAGCCGGCGCTCGGCGCGGTGCCGCTCGCCGACCTGAGCTTCGCCGTGGTGGACGTGGAGACGACGGGGATGCGCGCCCGCGCCGGGGACCGCGTGACGGAGCTGGCCGTGGTGCACGTGGACGGCGAGCGCGCGAGCCTGGCCTTCGAGTCGCTGGTGAACCCGGAGGTGCCGATCCCGGCGTTCATCGCCGCGCTGACCGGCATCGACGACGAGCTGGTGCGCGGGGCGCCGACGTTCGAGGAGCTGGCCGACCAGGTGCTCGCCGCGCTCGAGGGCCGGGTGTTCGTCGGCCACAACGTGCGCTTCGACTGGGCGTTCGTGAGCGCGGAGATCGAGCGGGCGGGCGCGGCCGTGCCGCGGCTGCAGCGGCTGTGCACGGTGCGGATGACGCGGGCGCTGGTGCCCGAGCTGGAGCGGAGGAACCTGGACAGCGTGATGCACTTCTTCGGCATCGAGACGGAGCGGCGCCACCGCGCCGCGGGCGACGCGCTGGCCACCGCGGCGGTGCTGCGGCGGCTCCTGGCGCGCGCCGAGCAGCAGGGCATCGCGACGTGGCACGCGCTCAGGGCGCTGGTGCCGTGAGCCGGGCCGCCCGCTTCGCCGTCGGCCGGCTCACCTGCTGGACGCTCGAGGGCGGCCTGCAGCGCCTCGACGGCGGCGCGATGTTCGGCGTCGTGCCCAAGCCGCTGTGGTCGCGGCGCGCGCCGGCCGACGAGCGCAACCGCATCACCCTGGCGCTCCGCTGCCTGCTGGTCGAGCACCCCGACGGCCTGGTGCTGGTGGACACGGGGCTCGGCAACAAGGAGAACCAGAAGTTCCGCGACATCTACGGCGTCGAGAACGCGGGCGCGACGGGCCCCACGGCGCTCGAGGACGCGCTGCACGACGCCGGCCACTCGGCGGCCGAGGTGAAGTGGGTGATCAACACCCACCTCCACTTCGACCACGCGGGCGGCAACACGGCGCGGGACGGCGGCGGGGGCGTGGGCCTGGCGTTCCCGAACGCGACCTATGTGGTGCAGAAGGGCGAGCTGGACTTCGCCTCGCACCGCAACGAGCGCACCGCCGCCAGCTACCTGCCGCCCAACTTCGGGCCCGTCGCGGCGGCGGCGCGCTGGCGCCTGGTGGCGGGCGAGGTGGCGGTGCTCCCGGGCATCCACGCGCTCCCCACGCCGGGCCACGTGCCGTTCCACCAGTCCATCCTGGTCACGGACGGCGGGGAGGCGGCCTGCTTCCTGGCGGACCTCGTGCCCACGGCCGCGCACCTGCCCGCGCCCTGGATCATGGGCTACGACCTCGAGCCGCTGGTGACGCTGGAGACCAAGAAGCGGCTGCTGACGCGGGCCGCGCGGGAGCACTGGCAGCTCGTCTTCGAGCACGATCCGGCCGTCGCGCGGGCCCGGCTGGCCGAGGACGCCGAGCACGGCTACGCGAGCGAACCCGTTGACACGGTGCGTGTTGGGGCCTAGCTTCCCGCGCGAACGGCAAGCAGGAGCCGGTGGCTCCTCACCCTCTGACCCCCGTGCGCGGGTGGTGGATTGGGGTTCTCGCTCTTCGTTCGCTCCCGCCTCGGGCGGGCGCGGATCTTTGGCGGACTCCGGAGGGCTCGGGAGTCCGCTTCGTGTTTCACGACCCTAGCCAGGAGGCTGCGAATTCTCGAAAAGCCCACGCCGGACAACAAGACGCGAGTACGCATCAACCGCATGATCCGCATCAGCCCCGTCCGGGTGATCGCGCCCGACGGCGCGCAGCTGGGGATCATGGCGGTGGACGAGGCGCTGTCCGCGGCGCAGGCGCGCGGGCTCGACCTCGTCGAGGTAGCTCCGACGGCGCGGCCCCCGGTGTGCCGCATCATGGACTACGGGAAGTTCAAGTTCGAGCAGGCGAAGGCGGCGCGTGCCGCCAAGAAGAAGCAGCACTCGATCCAGCTGAAGGAGATCAAGTTCCGGCCCGGGATCGACCATCACGACTTCGAGTTCAAGTGCCGCCACGCGCGCGAGTTCCTGGCGGAAGGCAACAAGGTGAAGGTGACGATGATGTTCCGCGGCCGGCAGATGGCGCACCCCGAGCTGGGCCGGGAGGTCCTCGACCGCGTGTCCGAGATCCTCGGCGACGTGTCGAAGCTGGAGCAGGAGGCCAAGCTCGAGGGCCGGAACATGACGATGCTGCTCACACCGAAATGAGGCCCGGCCGGCGGGTGGCCGGCGGGCGACGGGAGTCCTGGTGAAGAAGAAGACCAAGAAGGCGGCGGCGAAGCGGTTCCGGCTCACGGGCAAGGGCCGGGTGCGGCGCCGCAAGGCCTACAAGAGCCACATCCTGACGAAGAAGTCGGCCAAGCGGAAGCGGCACCTCCGCAAGGGCGCGATCGCGGCACACGCCGACGAGCGGCGTCTTCGGGACCTTCTCACGGCGTAGGAGAGAGCGACCATGCCTCGGGTCAAGAGCAACGTCACGCGCCTCAAGCGCAAGAACAAGATCCTCAAGGAGGCGCGCGGGAACCGCGGCGGCCGCAGCAAGCTGTGGAAGGCCGCCAAGGAGACCGTCGAGCGCGGGTGGGCCTACGCCTACCGGGACCGCAAGCAGAAGAAGCGGCAGTTCCGGCGCCTGTGGATCACGCGGATCAACGCCGCGGCGCGCGAGCACGACCTCTCGTACAACGTGTTCATGAACGGGCTCAAGCGCGCGGGCGTCGAGATCAACCGCAAGGTCCTCGCGGACCTCGCCGTGAAGGATCCGCAGGCGTTCGCCAAGCTCACGGAGCTGGCCAAGCAGAGCGCGTAGCGGTGGCACTCGTGACCGTCGGGATCGTGCGGGCGGCGCGAAGCACGCCTCCGGGATCGGCCGGGCGGCGGCCGGCGCGGTGAGCGACCAGGCGGCGGACCTCGTCGCCGCGCTCGCCGGCCTCAGGGCGGAGGCCGAACAGGCCATCCGCGCCGCCACCGGCGGTGACGCGCTGCAGCGGCTCAGGACCGAGTACCTGGGCCGCAAGGCGGGGCGTGTGACCGCCATCCTCAAGTCGCTCCCCAGCCTCGAGCCGGACGCGCGCCGCGCGGTGGGGCAGGCCGCCAACGAGACCAAGGCCGCCCTCGAGGGCGCCCTGGCCGAGGCCGAGGCGGCCGCCGCGGCCGACACCCGCGCCCCGTCGCTCGACCTCACGCTGCCCGGCCGCGCCGTCTGGCGCGGCGCCCTCCATCCGGTCACCGCCGTCGCCGACGAGATCTGCGGCATCTTCCGCGAGCTGGGCTTCACCCGCGCGGTGGGCCCCGAGGCGGAGACCGAGCGCAACAACTTCACGGCGCTGAACTTCCCGCCCGAGCACCCCGCGCTGGACCAGCACGACACGTTCTACCTCGGGCGCGGCACGCTGCTGAGGACCCACACCTCGCCGGTGCAGATCCGCGTGATGGAGGCGTACCGGCCGCCCATCCGCGTCGTGATCCCCGGCCTGTGCTACCGGCGCGACCCGTTCGACGCGTCGCACGCCCCGGTCTTCACGCAGATCGAGGGGCTGGCGGTGGACGAGGGGATCAGCTTCGTGGACCTCAAGGCGGTGATCACCTTCTTCATCCGCCGCTTCTTCGATCCGAAGGTGAAGGTGCGGTTCCGGCCGTCGTTCTTCCCGTTCACCGAGCCGTCGGCCGAGGTGGACGTGGAGTGCCAGATCTGCCACGGCGTCGGCTGCCCCGTGTGCAAGGGCAGCGGCTGGGTCGAGATCCTCGGCTGCGGGATGGTGGACCCCGCGGTGTTCGAGGCGGTGGGCATCGACAGCGAGCGCTACACCGGCTGGGCGTTCGGCATGGGCATCGAGCGCACGGCGATGAACCGCTACGGCATCGACGACATCCGGCAGCTGTTCGAGGCGGACATGCGCTTCCACGCGCAGTTCGTGGACGCCACGTGAAGGCGTCGCTGCGCTGGCTCTCCGACCTGCTGGCGACGCCGCTGGAGGCGGCGGCGACGCGCGAGCGGCTGACGATGCTGGGCGCCCTGGTCGAGGGCGCGGATGCGCTGCACCAGGACCTCGCGCCGGTGGTGGTCGCCGAGGTGCTCGAGGTGGGGCGCCACCCCAACGCCGACCGGCTGTCGCTGTGCAAGGTGAACGCGGGCGGCCCCACGCTGTCCGTCGTCTGCGGCGCGAAGAACGTGACGGCCGGCAAGCGCTACCCGTTCGCGCACGTCGGCGTCACGCTCCCGGGCGGGATCACGCTCGAGCGGCGGAAGATCCGCGGCGAGTTCAGCGAGGGGATGCTCTGCTCGGCGCGCGAGCTGGGGCTCGGCGAGGACCAGGAGGGGATCCTCGAGCTCGAGACCGACGCCGCGCCGGGGACTCCGCTGCTCGACGTGCTGCCGGTCGCCGACACGCGCTTCGAGATCGACGTGACGCCCAACCGGCCGGACCTGCTGAGCCACGCGGGCCTGGCGCGCGACCTGGGCGCCTCGCTCGGCAAGCCCGTGCGCCTGCCCGAGTTCCTGGATGCCGCGGCGCCGCGGCCGCCGCGGGCGGCCCGCGCCAGGGGCGCCTCCGGCGAGACGGCGGGCGTGCGCGTCGCGATCGAGGACGCGGCGCTGTGCCCGCGCTTCACGGCGGCCGTGGTCCGGGGCGTCCGCGTGGGCGCGTCGCCCCCGTGGCTCAGGACCCGGCTCGAGGCCGTGGGCTCGCGGTCCATCAACAACGTGGTGGACGCGACCAACTACGTCCTGCTCGAGACGGGCCAGCCGACGCACGCCTACGACCTGGCGAAGCTGGCGGGACCGGCGCTCGTCGCGCGCCGCGCGAAGCCCGGCGAGGCGGTCACCACGCTGGACGGCACGCGGCGCACCCTGACGCCCTCGATGCTCGTCATCGGCGACGCGGAGGCCGCGCAGGGCGTCGCCGGCGTGATGGGCGGGGCGGCGAGCGAGGTGTCGGCCACGACGACCGACATCGTGCTCGAGTGCGCCTGGTTCAACCCCCAGAGCATCCGCGCCACGCGCCGCGCGCTCGGCATGTCCACCGAGGCGAGCTACCGGTTCGAGCGCGGGATGGACCGCGACGCGCTGCCCGCCAACCTGGCCCGCGCCTTGGACCTGCTGGTGGCGGTGGCCGGCGGCCGGGTGGACGGCGTCCCGGTGGACGTGGAGCCGGCGCCGGCGAGCGCGACGACGATCTTCCTCCGGGACGCGCGGGTCGCGCTCCTGCTGGGCGTGGAGATCCCGCGCGCCGAGATCGAGCGCGTGCTCACGGCCCTGGGGTGCGTGGTGAGCCCCAAGGGCGACCGGCTCGCGGTGCAGGTTCCCGGCGGCCGGCCCGACCTGGCGCGCGAGGTGGACCTGATCGAGGAAGTGGCGCGCATCGTCGGCTACGGCCGCTTCCCCGACGAGCTCAGGCCGCAGCGGCTCGGCGTGGTGCCGGACGCGCCCTCGGAGCAGCAGGCGGCACGCCTGAAGCGCGCCCTCACGGGGCTCGGGGTCCACGAGGCGCTGACGGTCCCGCTCGGACCGTGCGCCGGCGACGACTGCGTCGAGATCCAGAACCCGCTCAGCCAGGAGGAGGCCTTCCTGCGGCCGGCGCTGCTGCCGGGCCTGCTGCGGCGGGTGGAGCACAACTGGCGGATGCGGCAACGCGAAGTGCGCCTGTTCGAGGTCGGCCACGTGTTCCGCCGGGGCCGCGAGGTGCTCCCCGCCGAGACGCCGCACGTCGCGGCCGTCGTTTCGGGAGCCCGCCGGCCGCCGCACTGGAGCGAGCCGGCGCCGCCCGACGCGGACCTGTTCGACGCCCGGACGCTGCTCGAAGCCGCGGTGGCCCAGGGCCGGCCCGGCGCCGCGATCGTGGCCGAGGGGGACCACCTCGTTGCGAAAGACGCCGCCGGCCAGCAGGTTGGCTGGGCGGGGGAGCTCCCGGCCGACCGTCCGGCCTGGGGCGCCCGCGTCTTCGGGATCGAGCTCGAGCTGGGGCCGGCGGCGCCGCCGGCGCTCAAGGTGCGGCCGCTGCCGTCGTGGCCGTCGGTCGAGAAGGACGTGGCCCTGGTGCTGCCGGACGGCCTGGCGGCCGCGGACGTCGAGGCCGCGCTCAAGGCCGGCGCCGGCGCCCTGCTCGAGACGCTGTGGCCGTTCGACGAGTACCGCGGCGAGCCGCTCGCGGCCGGGCAGCGGAGCGTGGCCTGGCGGCTGGTGTTCCGGGCCGCCGACCGGACGCTGCGCGACCAGGAGGTCGAGGCGGCGCTGCAGCGCGCGCTGGCGGAGGTGGAGAGGCGACATGGGGTCCGCAGGCGAGAGGCCTGATCTCGACGCGTTCCTCGAGCTCGAGGAGGTGTTGCATCACCTCGCCGACGAGCTCGGGGCGTGGCGCAAGCGCGCCCTGACGGCGGAGGCGCGCGTGGCCGACCACCTGCGGGCGCAGGGCATCGGCGACACGTCGCTGCTGCGGCTCAAGGAGCTGGAGGAGGAGAACCGCGCGATGGACCAGCGCCTCGGCGCGGCCCGCGCCCGGCTCTCCGAGCTGGTGGGCCGGCTGGGCTTCCTCGAGGAGCAGGCGATCACGAGTGGCCGAAGCGAGACGGCGAAGTAGGCAGGGCCGAAGCGAGACGCTCAAGCAGGTCGAGGACGGCGCGATGCGGGATGGCGCGGTGAAGAAGCATGCGGTCCGGGTGATGATCGTGGACGAGGAGTACACGGTCCGCTCGGAGCTCGACCCCGAGTACACGCGCGAGGTGGCGGCGCACGTGGACGCGGCCATCCGGCGCGTGCTGGCCTCGGGCACCATCGTGGAGAGCCACAAGGCGGCCATCCTGGCCGCGCTCGCCATCACCGACGAGCTGTTCCAGTCGCGCCGGGAGCAGGCCGACCTCGCCCAGCGCCTCAAGCAGCTCTCCGGCGAGCTGGCGCGCCTGCTGCCCCCCCAGAAACGGCAGAGCGTCGGCGGGTGAGCTTGTCTTAGCCCCGCATTCCATCGTAAGTTAGCCGTTCCAGAATCGAACTTGACATCACTCAGGGCGGGCGACCGCCGGAGTGGTTACAATGACAACTGATTTCAGTTTTGCCGCGCTCCTCGTCGCGGTGGGTGCGACGGGAACGGCGGCTGGCCTCGCATTCTTCTTCATAGGGCGGTGGATCGAACGGCGGTTCGCGGCGAAAGCCAAGGCGGACGCCGAGTCCCTCGCCAACCGCATCCTCGCCGACGCCCGGCGCGACGCCGAGGCGTTCCGCACGTCCCTGCTCGTCTCGGGCAAGGAAGAGCTGGCCAAGGCCCGCGAAGCGTGGGAGGCCGAGGCCGTCCGCCGGCGCGAGGACATCGAGCGCATCGAGCACCGGCTCGAGGAGCGGGAGGACGTCCTCGAGAAGAAGCTGCAGCTCCTGGAGCGGCGCGACCGCGACCTGGAGGCGCGCCACACGCAGGCGGGCGTGGCCGAGCAGCGGGCCGCGGCGCACGAGGCGGAGGCCGCGGGCCTGGTGGCCGAGCGCAGGCGGCGCCTCGAGGCGCTCGCGGGGCTCTCGGCCGCCGACGCCAAGAAGGAGCTGGTCAAGAGCATCGAGGAGGAGGCGAAGGCCGACGCCGCGGCGCTGGTGCGCAACGCGCGCGACCAGGCCAAGCGCGAGGCCGACAAGGAAGCCAAGAAGATCATCTCCCTCGCCATCCAGCGCATCGCCGCCGACCACACCGCGGAGACGACCGTCGCCGCCGTGGTCCTGCCGAACGACGAGATGAAGGGCCGCATCATCGGCCGCGAGGGCCGCAACATCCGGGCGTTCGAGACCGCCACCGGCGTGGACGTGGTGATCGACGACACGCCCGACACCGTGATCATCTCGTGCTTCGATCCGGTGCGCCGCGAGGCGGCGCGCCTCGCCCTCGAGCGCCTCATCGCCGACGGCCGTATCCACCCCGGGCGCATCGAGGACGTGGTCAAGACCGCCCAGGCCGACGTGGACCGCCAGATCCAGGAGGCGGGCGAGCAGGCCGCCTACGAGGTCGGCGTGCACGGCCTGCACCCCGAGATCCTGAAGCTCGTGGGCCGGATGAAGTTCCGCACGAGCTACGGGCAGAACATGCTGAAGCACTCGAAGGAAGTGGCGTGGCTGGCCGGGATCATGGCCGCGGAACTGAAGCTCGACGTCGCGCTGGCCAAGCGCGGCGCGCTGCTGCACGACATCGGCAAGGTCCTGACGCACGAGAGCGAGGGCACGCACGTCCAGCTCGGCGTCGAGGTCGCGACCAAGTACGGCGAGCCGCCCATCGTCGTGAACTGCATCGCCGCCCACCACGACGACGTGCCGCACGAGTCGCCCATCTCGGTGATCGTGCAGGCGGCCGACGCCGTGTCCGGCTCGCGGCCCGGCGCGCGGCGCGAGGCGTTCGAGAGCTACGTCAAGCGGCTCACCAAGCTCGAGGAGATCGCCTCCGGCTTCCGCGGCGTCGAGAAGGTCTTCGCCATCCAGGCCGGCCGCGAGATCCGCGTGATGGTGACGCCCGACACCGTGGACGACGCCAAGGCGGCGTCGCTGGCCGAGGAGATGGCCCGCAAGATCGAGAACGAGCTGCAGTATCCCGGGCAGATCCGGGTGGTGGTGATACGCGAGACACGGGCGGTGGATTTTGCCAAGTAGCGGGGAGGTGATGAAGTGATGGAGGTGATGACGTGATGACGTGATGAGGGCGGACTGCGGTCTCCGGTCTGCAGACTGCAGTCCGAAGTCTGCAGACGGCCCTCATCACTTCATCACCCCATCACTTCATCACCTCATCACCTCCCCGTTGGAGGAGGCCGGTGGTGAGCGCGAAGTTGATAGATGGCACGGCGATCGGTAAGCAGATCCGGGAGGAGTTGAAGGCCGAGGTGGCCGGGCTCCGGTCAAGGGGCGTGGTCCCCGGCCTCACCGTCGTCCTCGTGGGCGAGGACCCCGCCAGCCAGGTCTACGTCCGGATGAAGGGCAAG
>DATKNX010000085.1:0-4091 GCA_035541085.1 Gemmatimonadales bacterium
GCGTCGAGCGAGACGGCGAGCTTGAGGGCGACGAACGGGCGGCCGCGCTCGGCGAAGCGGTGGAAGAAGAGCGCGTTCTGCGCGCGCGCCTCCGCCTCGAGCACGCCGCCCTGCACCTCGACGCCCGCGCGGCGCAGCACCTCGGCGCCGCCGCGCGCCACCGGGTCCTCGTCGCGCGCGCCGTACACCACGCGCCGGATGCCGGCCGCGAGGATCGCGTCGGTGCAGGGCGGCGTCTTGCCGTGGTGCGCGCACGGCTCGAGCGTCACCACCAGGTCGGCGCCGCGCGCGCGCTCGCCGGCGGCCACGAGCGCGAGCACCTCGCCGTGCGCCCCGCCGTACTCCGCGTGGAAACCCTCGCCCACCACGGCGCCGTCCCGCACCACGAGCGCGCCCACGAGAGGGTTGGGCGACACCCGGCCCCAGCCGCCCCACGCCAGCGTCAGCGCCCGCCGCATCGCCTCGGTGAAGTCCACGCTAGCGCGCCGCCTCCCAGCGCACGGCGCCCGAGCCGGGCTCGACGCCGCCGATCTCCCAGGTCTCCACGCCGGCGGCCCGGGCCGCGGCGCGCACCGCCGCCACGTCGCCCTGCGCCACGACCGCGACGAGCCCGACGCCGAGGTTGAACACGCGGCGCATCTCCTCCTCGCCCACCGAGCCGCCCGCCTGCACGACGCGGAACGCCGGCGGCACGGGCCAGCTGCCCTCGCGCACCACCGCGTCCACCGACCCGGGCAAGATGCGGACCAGGTTGCCGGGGATGCCGCCGCCCGTGATGTGCGCGAGGCCGTGGAGCTTCGCGCGCACGGGCCAGACCGCGGCGTAGTAGCTGCGGTGCACCGCCAGGAGCACGTCGGCCACGCTCGCCCCCGCCGCGGGGAACGGGTCGTCGAGGCCGAGGGCCAGGTCGCCGAAGACGACCCGCCTCAGCAGCGAGTAGCCGTTGGTGTGGAAGCCGCTCGCGGCGTAGCCCACCAGGACGTCGCCGGCCGCGACACGGTCGCCGTGCAGCGCCTCGCCCTCGGCGACGACGCCCACGATCGTGCCCGCGAGGTCGTACTCGCCGGCGCGGTACACGTCGGGCATCTCCGCCGTCTCGCCGCCCACCAGCGGCATCCCGTGGGCGCGGCAGCCGCGGGCGACGCCGCTCACGACCTCGGCCGCGACCGCGGGGTCGAGCCGGCCGGAGGCGAAGTAGTCGAGGAAGCCGATCGGGCGCGCGCCGTGCACGAGGATGTCGTTGACGCAGTGGTTGACGAGGTCCTCGCCCACCGTGCCGTGGCGGCCCGCGCGGATGGCGACCAGCACCTTGGTGCCGACGCCGTCGGTCGAGGCGACGAGCACCGGGTCCTTCACGTCGGACGGGATGCGCACCAGGCCGCCGAACGCGCCCACCAGGCCCACCGACGCCGCGGTGCGCGTGCCCTTCACCAGCTCGGCGATGCGCGACTTGGCCGCGTCCGCCGCGGCCAGGTCCACGCCCGCCGCGCGGTAGCGGTCAGCGCGCGCGGCCACGCCCCGTTCCCGCCTCCGGCTCGAGCTCGAAGTGCACGAGGTCGCGGTAGGCGCGCACCCGGGCCACGACGTCGGGGAGCGTGATCTCCTCGAAGCGGCCCACCGAGAAGCGCTCCACCGCGAAGCTGCCCATCGCCGAGCCGTAGACCATCGCCAGCCGCAGGTTGCCGTCCGACAGGTCGTCGGTGCGCGCGAGGTGCGCCATGAAGCCGCCGGCGAAGGAGTCGCCGGCACCGGTCGGGTCGAAGACGTCGTCGAGCGGGAAGGCCGGCACGTAGAAGATGCGGTCCTTCTCCACGAGCACCGCGCCGTGCTCGCCCTTCTTCACCACGACGTACTTGGGCCCGTGGTTCAGCACCCAGCGCGCCGCGCGGTGGATGTGCCAGTCGCCCGACAGCTCGCGCACCTCGGAGTCGTTGACGAGCAGCGTGTCCACCTTCTCCAGCAGCTTCATCAGCGCCGTGCGCTTGCCCTGGATCCAGTAGTTCATCGTGTCGCAGGCCACCATCTTCGGCTTGTGGACCTGCTCGAGGACGTCGAGCTGCAGCTCCGGATCGATGTTGCCGAGGAAGACGTACTCGGCGTCGCGGAACGCGTCGGGGATCACGGGCTTGAAGTTGGCGAACACGCCCAGCCGCGTCTCCAGCGTGTCGCGCGTCTGCAGGTCGAAGCCGTACTTGCCCGCCCAGCGGAAGCTCTCGCCGTCGGCCACCGTCACGCCGCGCAGGTCGAGGCCGCGCTCGGCCAGGCGCTTCAGCTCGCCCATCGGATAGTCGCGGCCCACGACGCCGACCATCTGCACCGGGTTCAGGAGCGAGCCCGCGCAGCCGAAGTAGACCGCGGAGCCGCCCAAGGCGTTCTCGGTGCGTCCGAACGGCGTCTCGACCGAGTCGAGCGCGACGCTGCCCACGACCAGCAGACTCATCCGTTCATCCTCCGTAGCTGCGTCTTGCCGGACCCGGGACACCGGACCCCGGATCCCGGCTTCTCACATCCGCTCCGGCGCCGCGATTCCCAGCAGCCCGAGCGCGTTCGCCAGCACGATCTGCGTCGCGCGGGCCACCGCGAGCCGCGCGCGCTCGACCTCCGGGCTCTCGCCCAGGACGCGGCAGCGGTGGTACCAAAGGTGCGCCGCGCGCGCCAGGTCCTCCAGGTAGTTCGTGAGGCGCTGCGGATCGAGCGCCTCCGCCGCGCGCGCGACGGCGTCGGGGAAGCGGGCCAGCGCCTTCAGCAGCTCGGCCTCGCTCGGGTCCGTCAGCACCGCGACGTCCACGCCTTCCGCCGTCACCCCGGCGGCATCCACGCCGCCCACCCGGAACACGCCGCTCATCCGCGCGTGCGCCATCTGCACGTAGAAGACGGGGTTCTCCTCGCTGCGCTTGAGGGCGAGGTCGATGTCGAACTGGAGGTGCGAGTCGGCCTTCCGCATCAGGAAGAAGTAGCGCACCGCGTCGCGCCCCACCTCGTCCACCAGGTCGCGCACGGTGACGTAGCTGCCGGCGCGCTTCGAGAGCCGGACCTCCTCCCCGCCCTTCATCACCGTCACCATCTGGTGCAGCACGTACTCCGGGTAGCCCTCCGGGATGCCGAGGCCCAGCGCCTGGAGGCCGATCCGCACGCGGTTGACGGTGCTGTGGTGGTCGGAGCCCTGCGCGTTGATGGCGCGGGTGAACCCGCGCTGCCACTTGTTCACGTGGTACGCGACGTCGGGCACGAAGTACGTATACTCGCCGCCCTTCTCCGCGCTGCGGCGCACGACGCGGTCCTTGTCGTCGCCGAACTCGGTGGTGCGGAGCCAGAGCGCGCCGTCCTGCTCGTAGGTGTGCCCCGCGGCGGCCCAGCGGGCCACGGTCTCGTCCACGCGCTTGTCGGCGTAGAGCGACGACTCGAGGAAGTAGACGTCGAACTTCACGCCGAAGGCCTGGAGGTCGCGGTCCTGCTCCTCGCGCAGCGCCCGGACCGCGAAGCGGCGCACGGCGTCCGCGTCCGCCGCGGCCTCGGCGCCGGGATGCGCGGCCACGTAGCGCTCGGCCAGCTCGCGGATGTACTCGCCGTGGTAGCCGCCCTCGGGAAGCTCCGCCGGGCGGCCCGCGGCCTGCGCGATGCGCGCCAGGACGCTCTCGGCGAGCTTCGCGATCTGGGCGCCGGCGTCGTTGTAGTAGAACTCGCGCGTCACCTTCCAGCCGGTCCACTCCAGCAGCGCGCTGATCGCGTCGCCCAAGGCCGCCTGGCGGCCGTGCCCGACGTGCAGCGGCCCCGTCGGGTTCGCGGAGACGAACTCCACGTTCACCGGCGCGCCGTTCCCGACGCCCGAGCGCCCCCACGAGGCGCCGGCCGCGATGATGGACTGCAGGGTGCCGGCGAGCTGGTCCGCGGCGAGCCGGAAGTTGATGAAGCCGGGGCCCGCCACCTCGACCGACGCCACGAGGCCCGGCGGGAAGCTCAGCGCGGCGACGATGCGCTCGGCCACCTGGCGCGGCTTGGCCTTGAGCGCCTTGGCCAGCACCAGGGCGAGGTTCGTGGCGACGTCGCCGTGGCTCTTCTCGCGCGGCGTCTCGAGCTCGACGACGACGTCG
>DATKNX010000086.1:0-3195 GCA_035541085.1 Gemmatimonadales bacterium
GTGCGCCCGCGCCCTGGCCAAGTACCGCATCAATCCCGGCAACGTCGGCGGCAAGCGGCGCGACGACAACTTCCGCGCCATCGTCGAGATCGCCATCGCGAACGACAAGCCCGTCCGGATCGGCGTCAACTGGGGCTCGCTCGACCAGGCGCTGCTCACGGAGATGATGGACGCGAACGCCGCCGCGACGAAGCCGCGCGACGCGCGCGACGTGACGATGGACGCGATGGTCGAGAGCGCACTGCGCTCGGCGCGGCTCGCGGAGGACTGCGGCCTCGGCCACGACCGGATCATCCTCTCGGCCAAGGTGTCGGGCGTGCAGGACCTCGTGGCCGTGTACCGCAAGCTCGCCGCCCGCTGCGACTGGCCGCTGCACCTCGGGCTCACCGAGGCCGGGATGGGGACCAAGGGCGTCGTCTCCTCGACCGCGGGGCTCGCCATCCTGCTGCAGGAGGGCATCGGCGACACCATCCGCGTCTCGCTGACGCCCGCCCCCGGCGGCGACCGGACCGAGGAGGTGCTGGTCGCCCAACAGGTCCTCCAGTCGCTCGGCATCCGGAGCTTCGTGCCGCAAGTGACGGCGTGCCCCGGCTGCGGCCGCACCACCAGCACGTTCTTCCAGGAGATGGCCGCCGACATCCAGCGCTACCTGCGCGAGCAGATGCCGCGCTGGCGGGAGCGGTACGCCGGCGTCGAGGAGCTGCGGGTCGCGGTGATGGGGTGCGTCGTGAACGGGCCGGGCGAGTCGAAGCACGCCCACATCGGGATCTCGCTGCCCGGCACGTTCGAGGAGCCGAAGGCACCGGTCTACGTCGACGGCCGGCTGATGACCACCCTGAAGGGCGACGACATCGTGCCGCAGTTCCTCAGGATCCTCGACGACTACGTCGCCTCGCACTACGCCGCGGACGGTGCCGTCGCGGCCGCCCCGGCACCGCCCCACTAACCCTCCGGCCGGTCAGGGCGAGCTGGTCGTCCCCACGCCCCGGCCGGAACCCGACACGACGGTCTGGGCCACGTGCAGCGACTCGCAGAAGACGTGCGAGCCGAAGAAGTACGTCGTGGTCGAGCAGGTCCTCGGCTGGCTCACGCTCACCAGGCTCGCCTGGAGGGGCAGCGTCGCCGCCGCCCGGTAGGTGAGGCCGCCGGCGACCACGCGCGCGGAGATGGCGAGCGTGCTCCCCCACGGCGCGGCCGCGCCCGTCGCCTGGTTCGCGGCGTTGTCGTCCCAGCAGCTCGCCGAGTCCACGCACGGTCCGCCGCCGTACACGAACTCGTAGGAGCGCGACTCGTAGGTCACGAGGCCCGCGAACCGCACGTAGTCGAGCGTCGTGTGTCCGAGCGGGAAGATCGGGTCGGGATCGTAGGCGCAGAGCAGGCGGAGCACGCCGCCGGAGGAGCGGTCGGCGCAGGTGACGCCGGCGGCCCCGGCCACGCCCGGCACCGCGGCGGCGTCCAGCGTGTCGAGGCTCGCGCCGGCCGTGGACTGGCCCAGGCTCCAGCGCGCGAGCGGGAACGACACCTCGGCGTAGATGATCCCGTGCAGCTCCGACGTCTGCTGGCGCCCGGTGTCGGACGTGTCCGCGTAGAGACTGTCGAGCGGTGCGCCGCCGGTGTCGAAGTCGTAGGTCCAGGTGGTGTCCGCGTAGCTGCCGACCACGTCGGCCGCGCGCGCGTCGAAGACCATCGCCGGCAGGTAGCCGGGCGGGAGCGAGCTCAGGTCGAGCGTCGCCAGCACCGTCAGGTCGAGCGAATCGGCGTTGTTCGACGGATCGTAGTCGCGCGGCGCCTCGTTCTCGGCGCGCGCGACGAGCGTGTGCGGACCCGGCGTGCCGAGGGTCGGCGCGAACGCGCACGTGACCGTGCTGCCCGCGTCCACCCAGACGCCCGGCGCGCTGTCCACCTTGAGCGACCCGTCGTAGAGGTTGCAGTCGGCCCGCGTCCCGACCTGCCCGTTCAGCTCCGAGACGACCGCGGTCACGAGCACCGGCAGGCCGACGATGGCGACGGACGCGCCGCTCACGGACGTCACGGCGAGGTCCGGCCCCTTGAGGACGACGGTCGTCGTCGTCACCACGTCGGTGCGCCGGCCGCTCGCGTCGCGCACCAGCGCCACCACGCGCAGGGCGAGCCCGGGCAGGGCGCCGCGCAGCGAGACCGTGTCGCCGCTGCCGCCGTTCAGGTGGAGGAACTCCCGGAACAGCAGCCGGCGGTCGTCCTCGCCCTTCCAGTGGCCGTGCCGATTCGGGACGGCGAAGACGGCGATGGAGACGATGGAGCCCGCCGGCGTCGTGGTGTCGCGGGCGGCGTAGCTCGTCACGACGAGGTCCGCCACGCCGCTCCGGTCCACCAGCGCCTGCGCCGCGATCGCCGCGCCCCCACTCCGGCCCCACGCGGGCCGGTGCCCGTGGTCGGCGTACTTCTCGTGCCCGGAGTGCCGCCCCGAGCGCCCGTGCGACGCGAGCACCGCCTGGCCGCCCGCGAGCATCGTCGCGCCGGCGGGCCTCGTCGGCGGCTCGGAGCACGCCGCAAAGGCCAGCATCGCGCCGCACACGGACACCCAGCTCGCCGACCTGCCGATCGCCATCCGACTCACGCGTCCGCTCCTGATGCCGGAGAAGCGCCCCTGCGGGGCCGCCACGCGTGAATTCGCACGGTCTGCGCCACGCGTCGGCTCAGCGCGCGGCGGCTGGCGGACCCGGTGGCCGGAATCCGCTAACACGTTGAGGCTGATGCGCTTGGGAAGATGGTGGGTCAGCCGTCGCAGCCGGCGTGTGGGGCTCCGGCGCGCCCGTCGCCTGGCGTCGTTTGCCCCAACTGTTGCGCCGGCTCCTGCGGGGTCGAAGCCACGCGAACCCGACAGAACGTATTGGTGATGGAGGCGCCCACGGGCGCCGGGAAGGTCAGTCGGCGGGGACCGGCGGACGGACCCGGACGGCGATCGGAACCTGAAACGCCAGCGCCCCCGCGACGCCGACGATGCCGGCGATGAAGTAGAAGGGCACGCTCGGTCCGAGTAGCTGGAAGACGGGCGTCGACCACATCGGCCCCACCACCCGGGCGACCCCGCCGTAGGCCTGCTGGACGCCCATCGTCTGGCCCAGCTCCTTGGGGTCGGATTCGTGCGAGACGAGCGCGGTCACCGCCGGGAAGAGCAGCGCCGTTCCGATCGGGAAGAGCAGCAGGACCACGGCC
>DATKNX010000087.1:0-5454 GCA_035541085.1 Gemmatimonadales bacterium
CTGGGCCGGCTCGTCGCCATCTTCCACCGTGAGGATCCCACCCGGCCCGTCACCACCGGCAACGACCACATCGCGGCGGACAACGGCACGGCCACGATCCCCTTCCTCGAGACCGAGGACGTGGTCGGCTACAACTACCCGGACCGGTGGCACGAGCGGCGGGAGATCATGGCCGAGCCCGACCGGCACGACCATCCCGACTGGAGGATGGTCGGCACCGAGACGGGGGATGCCTTCAGCGCCTTCGGCGGGCGGTACTCGCTCGGCAACGACTCGACGGTCGCACGTGCCAACTACACGACCGGGATGATCGAGGCGGAACGGCTGTGGAAGTGGATCGCCACGCGGGACTACTTCGCGGGCGAGTTCATCTGGACCGGCATCGACTACCTGGGCGAGACGTTCTGGCCCGGCAAGGGCGCCGGCTCCGGCGCGCTCGACATCACCGGCGCTCTTAAGGACTCCTACTACTTCTGGCAGAGCCTGTGGGGCGACCGGCCGGTGCTGTACCTCTTCCCGCACTGGAACTGGCCCGGGCGCGAAGGCCAGGTGATCCCGGTGGTGGCGTACACGAACTGCAACACCGTGGAGCTGTTCCTCAACGGCCGTTCCTTTGGCGTCAAGAGCCTCGAGTTCCCCGCCCAGGGAACGTCGGGGGGATGGAACACGTACGCGTTGCCCGTCGTGCGCGCCACGACCAACGACCTGCACCTCAGCTGGGACGTGCCGTACGCGCCCGGCGTGCTGCGGGCGGTGGGCAAGCACCGCGACGGCTCGGCGTGCGCGGAGACGGCGGTGCGCACCGCGGGCGCGCCCGCGGCCCTGCGCCTGGCGGCCTACCGGGATACCGTCACCGCCGCGCCCGGAGACGTGGCCCTCGTCACCTTCGAGGTCGTGGACTCGGCCGGAACCGTCGTCCCTACCGCCGGCAACGTCGTCCGGTTCGCCGTGACCGGCGGCTCGATCGTGGCACTCGACAACGGCGACCTCAGGGACCACGACCTCTATCAGTCGTCGAGCCGCCACGCGTTCAATGGCCGGGGACTGGCCATCCTGCGCGCCACGGCGCCCGGCACGCTCCGGGTGGTCGCCAGCGCCGACGGCTTGCCCGACGCCACGGTGCTCGTCCAGGTGCGCGGGGCCGAGGTCTCCCCGGCCGTCCCGCCGGCGCGGTAGGAGCGGCTCCCGCCCGGAGCGGCTTCTAGAGGTCGAGGGCGCCGAGCTTGGTGCGCTCGGCCACGTGCGCCCGCAGGTCGATGGCGGTCTTGAGCACGACCAGCAGGACGAGGGCGGCCACCGGCGCGCCGATGGCCTTGGCGGCGAAGCCGCCGATCAGAATGGTGACGTGGAGGATCATCACGCGCGCGTAGGGCTGCATCATCAGCTGCGGCAGCGCGGCGTTCCGGAACTCTCCGCCCGCGATGTAGTTGTGCAGGAACGAGAAGCCGTGGCTCGCGACGATCGCCACGACACCGTACCACACGCCGGCGGCGCTCACCGCCGCCACGAAGTGCGCCGGGCTTGGCCGGAAGTTGCCGCCGGGGCCGAACAGGGCGAGCACGAAGATCCCGTGCACCATCGTGAACATCCCGTAGTGGAACATGAAGAACGGGATCAGGAACACCTTGGTCGCGTCCGCCGCGATGTCCTTCGGGCTGGCGACGAGCATGCGCAGGACGTTGAACGCCCCCACCACGACGTTCTCGCACCAGTACAGCAGCAGCACCGAGAACACCGTCCAGTGGAACGCCACCACGCCCACCAGCGGTACGAGGTTCGCCGCCGCCAGCACGAACGCCGACGGCGGGAGGTCGCGGTCCTGCGTGGGTGCGGGCGTCGTGGCGGTCACGGGGGGGCTGCCTCCGCGCTGCGGGTTCGCCGGCCGGGGCTCCGGGCCATCCGCCCGGCCGATGGGCCCCAAACATAGCGGCGCGGCGCCGCGCCGGAATGCCCGGCGCCGCCTGGCCCGGGCGAGTCCTTGACGGGCAGGATATATGGTACTACTTAGTTATGTAGATATATGAGCGAACCGTCCATCCCGCCCGCCGGCCGCCCGCGGCGCCCGATCCCGTGGCGCGCGGTCGAGGCCGCGCTGTGGATCGGCGTCGCCGGCCTGCTGTTCGTGCGCGTCGCGCCGCAGGTGCAGGCCGCGCTCGGCTGGCGACGCGCGGGCGTCCCGGCGCCGGCGGTCTCGCTCGCGTCGCTCGACGGCGGCGTGGCGACGCTGGGGCAGCTCGAGGGCCAGGTGGTGCTGGTGAACTTCTGGGCGACCTGGTGCCCGCCGTGCCGGGCCGAGATGCCGGGCCTCGAGGCCGTTTACGAGGGCCGGCACGCGGCCGGGTTCACGGTACTGGGCATCTCGCTCGACGAGCGGCCGCCGGCGGAGGTGGCCGCGTTCCTCCGGGACCACGGGATCCGGTACCCGGTGGCGATGGCGACCCCGGAGGCCGTCGCGGCGTTCGGGGGCGTGAGCACGCTCCCCACGTCCTACCTGATCGATCGCCGCGGCCGCGTGCGCTACACGGTCCACGGGCTGTTCGCCGGCGTGGCCCTGCGCGCCGCCGTGGACCGCCTCCTCGCCGAGCCTTCCTGAGTGCGGTGCGCGGGGCGGGAACGCTGAACGCGCGCGAGATCCCGCGGATCGCGGCGCCGCTCCTGCTGGGGGCCGCCGTCCTGCTGTCGTTCCGCCTCGAGAAGCCGGCGCCGCCCGTCGAGCTCTCGGGCGGCGAGCCGCCGGAGCCGTCGGCGGCGGAGGTGCGCACTGGGCTCGCGCGGGCCACCGGTCCCGGCTCGCCGGGCTACGATCGCGGCGTGACGGGCGCACCCGTCACCGTGGTCGAGTTCGCCGACTTCGCGTGCCCCTACTGCGCGCGCTTCGCGCTCGAGTCGTATCCCACACTGGCGCAGGAGTTCGTAGCGACCGGACAGGTGCGGTGGAAGTACGTGCCCTTCGTGCTCGGGATCTTCGCGAACGGCGAGCAGGCGACGCGCGCCGCCGAGTGCGCGGGAGAACAGGGCCAGGCGGCGTTCGGCAAAATGCACGACGAGCTGTACGTGGAGCAGGACGTCTGGAAGGCGGCGCCCGATCCGGCGGCCGTGTTCAGGAGCATCGCGAGAAGCGCCGGTCTGGACGGGGACCGCTTCGCGTCCTGCCTCGCGAGCGACGCGCCGGACCGCCGCATCGGCGCCTCGAACGCGCTGGCCGACCAGCTGGGCGTGCGGGCCACGCCGACGTTCTTCGTCGCCGGCCGCCGCGTGCAGGGCGCGCTGCGGGCCGAGGATTTCCGCGCGGTGCTGCTGCAGGCCCTGGCCGCCGCGGGGGCCACCCCGCGCCGGCCGGCCGCGGAGCCGGGGGCGCCGTGAGGAGGGGCCGCCTGCCCGCCGCGCTCCTCGACCGGCTGGCGGACCGCTTCAAGGCGCTCGGCGAGCCGAGCCGGCTGGCGATCCTGTCGGCGCTGCACGCCGGCGAGCTGAGCGTGGGAGAGCTGGTCGCGCGGACGGGGCTGGGGCAGGCGAACGTGTCGAAGCACCTGGACCTGCTGCGGCGCTGCGGCTTCGTGGTGCGGCGCAAGGACGGATTGAACGCCTACTACCGGATCGCCGACCACGACGTATTCCGGATCTGCGACGTGCTGTGCGAGCCGCTTCACCGCGCGGCGGGGTGAATCTCCCGCATCCGCCGGAGGCGCGGCACCGATAGCGCCACGATCCCGACGACCGTGAGGGACGCGAGCCCGCCGAGAACCACGGCCGGCACGGTTCCCAGCAGCCTCGCCGTCACGCCCGACTCGAACTCGCCCAGCTCGTTCGACGATCCCACGAAGATGGAGTTCACCGCGATGACGCGGCCCAGCAGGGGCGGCGGCGTCAGCACCTGGAGCAGCGTCTGGCGCACCAGGACGCTGATGTTGTCCGCCATCCCGCTCACCAGCAGGAGCGCGGCCGACAGCCCGAAGCTCCGCGACAGGCCGAAGCCGACGATGCACGCGGCGTAGAGCCCCACGGCGAGCAGCATCGTCCGGCCTGCGCGCCTGAGCGGCGGGCGGTGCGCCATCACGAACGACATCGCCATCGCGCCCACGGCGGGGGCCGCGCGCAGCGCGCCCAGCCCTTCGGGGCCCACGTGCAGGATGCGGTCCGCGAAGACCGGCAGCAGCGCCTCCGCGCCGCCCAGCAGCACGGAGAACAGGTCGAGCGTCTGGGCGCCCAGCAGCACCCGCTCGCTCCACACGAAGCGCAGGCCCGAGAGCAGATCGTCGCCGGCGCCCTCGTCGCGCCGCGCGCCGCCCGCCGCGATGCGGGCGCGCACCATCGCGAAGGCCACGAGCGCCACCAAGATCAGCGCGGCCTGCACCGCGTACGCGGCCGCGACGCCCGCGAACCCGTAGAGCAGGCCGCCGAGGGCGGGGCCCGCCACCGCGCCCACCTGGAACGTCGAGCTGCGCCACGCGATGGAATTGGGGAGGATCTCCCGCGGCACCAGGCCCACGGCGAGCGAATTGCGCGCGGGCTGGAGGAAGCTCCGCGCCAGGCCGCCGACGGCGAGGACGACGTAGAAGGGCCAGACGCCGTGCGCCGCGACCCAGGCGTGCGTCTCGCTCAGGGCGACCAGCACCAGCGCGCACGCGAAGAGCACGGCGAGCGCCCAGAGGGCGATCCGCCGGCGGTCGAACCGGTCCGCGACGTGCCCGGCGAACAGCGCCACGCCGATGAACGGCACGACCTCGGAGAGCCCGATGAGGCCGAGCGAGAGCGGATCGTGGGTGATGCCGTAGATCTGCCACGACACGACGAGGGTCTGCACCTGCGCGCCCAGCGTCATCGTCAGGAGCGAGACGATGAAGCGGCGGAAGTCGGGGATGCGGAACGAGGCGTAGGGGTCCAGCGGCACGCGCGGAATGTAGCGGGGCGGGGCGCCGTGGTGTACGCGATCGCCGGCGCCCGAGCGCGCTACCGGCGGCGCCGCTCCGTTGCGCGAGCCGCCGCGCCCGGCCACCTTCCGGCGGTCCTCTCGCGTTTCCGGAGCCTCCCATGCGCGCCTCGCTCACCCTCGTCCTCCTTGCATTCCTGGCCGTGCCTCGGCCGGCGCCCGCGCAATCGCGGCGCCCGGCAGCGGAGGGCACCACCGCGCGGCCCGCGGGCGCCGCCGACCGGCGGGTCGTGCTCGACCGGGACGGCATCGTCCGCTGGGCCGACGACGGGCAGGAGGTGACGCTGTTCGGCGCGAACTACGTGCTACCGACGGCGTCGGACTACCGGGCCGCCGGCTACCTCGGCGCCGACCGGAAGAAGATGATCGACGAAGACATGGCCCAGTTCGCGCGGATGGGCTGGGACGGCATCCGGCTCACGTTCTGGGGCGACTGGGAGGCGGCGGACAGTGCGGGCAACCTCATCGCGAACGACCACCTCGACCTGCTGGACTATTTGATCGCCCGCGCCCGCGAGCGCGGC
>DATKNX010000088.1:0-3895 GCA_035541085.1 Gemmatimonadales bacterium
GCATCATCCACCTCGAACTCCTCCCCACGATCGGCCTGCCGGCCACGGCGGTACTCGGCACCGGCGGCGGTGCGCCCGCCGTGGCGCCCGTGCTGCTGGCGCTGGCGGCGATCCTCGCCGCGGCGAAGCTCGGTGGTGACCTCGCGGCGCGCATCGGGCAGCCGCCGGTGCTGGGCGAGCTGCTGGCCGGCGTGGTGCTCGGGAACCTGGATCTCGCGGGCGTCGGCTGGTTCCGCGCGGTCCCGGCCGACGCGTCCATCGGCCTGCTCGCGCAGCTCGGCGTGCTGATCCTGCTGTTCGAAGTGGGCCTCGAGTCCACCGTGCGCGACATGCTCAAGGTCGGTGCTTCGGCGACACTGGTCGCGGTGCTCGGCGTGGCCACGCCGTTCGTCCTCGGCTGGGGCGTCGGCGCACTGCTGCTGCCGGGCCACAGCGCCTACGCGCACGCCTTTCTCGGCGCGACCCTCACCGCCACCAGCGTGGGCATCACCGCGCGCGTGCTCAAGGACCTGGGGAAGACGCGGACGGCCGAGGCGCGGGTGATCCTCGGCGCCGCCGTGATCGACGACGTCCTCGGGCTCGTGATCCTCGCCGTCGTGGCCGGCGTCATCGAGGCGGCGAACGCCGGCACCACGCTCTCGTGGGCCGCCACGCTGCTGGTCGTGCTCAAGGCCGCGGCGTTCCTCGTGGGCGCCCTCGCCCTCGGCGTGGCCCTCTCGCCCTGGCTGTTCGGGCTCGCCGCGCGCCTCAGGGGCTCCGGCGTGCTGCTGGCCACGGCGCTCGTCGTCTGCTTCGTGCTGTCGTGGCTCGCCTGGGCGGTGGGGCTCGCGCCCATCGTGGGCGCCTACGCCGCGGGCCTCATCCTGGAGGACGTGCACTGGAAGGCGTTCACCAGCCGCGGCGAGCGCAGCGTGGGCGAGCTCGTGCAGCCGGTGGCGGCCTTCCTCGTGCCCGTGTTCTTCGTGCTGATGGGGATGCGGGTGCGGCTCGAGTCGTTCGTGCAGCCGGCCGGACTGGGGCTCGCGGCGCTGCTCACGCTCGCCGCCGTCCTGGGCAAGCAGGCGTGCGCGCTGGGCGCCTGGGGCCGCGGCACGGACCGGCTGTCGGTGGGGCTCGGGATGATCCCGCGGGGCGAGGTCGGTCTGATCTTCGCCAGCATCGGCCTCGGCCTCGTGCTGCACGGCGAGCAGATCGTGGACGAGCGGATCTACTCCGCCGTGGTGATCATGGTCATCGTCACCACGCTCGTCACGCCGCCGCTCCTCAAGTGGAGCATGGCGCGCGGCCGCCGCCCGGGTTCGGGCGAAGCAGGCGCCTGACCCGCCCCGTCAGACGGTTTCTTCCGCGCTGAGCGCCCGCTCGTACGCCGCCGCCAGGTCCTGGCGGCTGACGATCCCCTCCAGCCGCCCGCTGCCCCGCGGATCCACCACCGGCAGATACTCCACGTCCTGCTTGCCGAGGCGCCGGAGAGCCGTCAGGAGCGAATCCTCCGAAGTGACCCGCTCGACGTCCGGCGTCAGCAGGTCCGCGGCGAGCACCAGTCCACCGAGGTGCTCCCCGTCGGGAGCGCCCTGCCGCAGCGCCTCGCGCGTCAGCATGCCCACCAGGTGCCCGCCCTCGTCCACGACCGGGAACTCGGTCTGCCGGCTTTCCCGGGTCGCGAGCAGGACCGACGCGAGATCGTCGCTCTCGTGCACCACGTCCGGCTTGGGGTTCAAGGCCTCGCCGACCGTGCTGCGCGCGAGCACGGCCGCATCGGCGCCGTGCGAGAGCACCACGCCGCGGCGCACCAGCCACTCGGAGTAGATGTCCTCCGGTTGGAGCCGGCGGGCCACCACGTACGCGAGCACGCTCGTGAGCATCACCGGCAGGATCAGGCCGTAGTCGCCCGACATCTCGAACACCATCATGATGGCGGTGAGCGGCGCGTGCGTCGCGCCCGAGACGAGGCCCGCCATCCCCACCAGGGCGAGGGCGCCGGGCGCCAGGTGCCACGAGGGCTCGGCGGCGCCGAGCGCCACGCCGTACGAGCCGCCGAGCGTGGCGCCGATGAACAGCGCCGGCGTGAAGACGCCGCCCGTGCCGCCCGCGCCGAAGGTGGCGGCCGTCGCCACCAGCTTGGCGAAGGTGAGCGCGAGCAGGAACAGCGCGGTGCGCGAGGTGACGATGCCGAGGTTGAGGCTCTCGTGCCCGTGGCCCCACAGGTCGGCGCGGAAGGCGAGGTCCAGCGCGCCGACCACGACGGCGCCGAGCGCGACCTGCACCCACCGGGACCGGAGCCGGGCGAAGAGATCCTGCGCCTTCCACACGCCGCGCGAGTACAGGACCGACACGGCGCCCGTCAGGAGGCCCAGACCCACGTAGAGAATCAGCTCCCACGCCGAGCCCACGCCGAACACCGCCGGCATCCCGAGGACCGGGTGGTTGCCGAACACCGCGCGCCCCACGGTCGCCGCCAGGATGCTCGCGACGACGATCGGGCCGAACGCCATCGTCCCCGTCGTGCCGAGGATCTTCTCGATGCCGAAGACGACGCCCGTGATGGGCGCGTTGAATGCCGCGGAAATGCCGGCCGCGGCACCGCAGCCCACCAGGGTCCGCAGCCGGTTGGGAGAGGCGCGGAGCCAGCGGCCGATCCGCGAGCCCACGGCCGCGCCCGCCACGACGACCGGCCCCTCAACGCCCACCGAGCCGCCGGTTCCGATCACGATGGCGGCCGCAGCGGTCTTGACCAGGACCGGGAACGAGCGGATTACGCCGCCCTTCACCGTGACCCGGTACATCACGTCCGGAATGTTCTCGCCGGGCGAGCCCTTCGCGCCCCAGCGCACCAGCGCGCGGCAGGCTACGAGTCCCGCCGCCACGAGCGCCGGGATCGTGAGCCAGGCCGGCGCCGCGGACGCGATCGCGCCGCGCAGCGTGAGCGCCTGCACCACGTCGATGATCTTGTAGAAGACGACCGCCGCCGCGCCGGCGGCGGCGCCGATCACCACCGCGAGCACGAGCAGGCGAGACTGCTCGCCGCCGCCCAGGGCGACGAGGTGCGCCGACACCACCCGCGCCGCCGCCGCGAGGCGGCCCAGGGGCGCTCCCGGCCGCGACACAGCCCCGCCACCCGGTGCGGGCGGCGGGGCTACGTCCTGCGCGGGCGCGGACACCGCTTCCGGCGTCAGTCTATCCGACGCTGCGCGTCACCATGAAGTCGTCCCGGCGGTTCTTCGCCCAGGCCGCCTCGTCGTGGCCGCTGTCCAGGGGCCGCTCCTTGCCGTAAGAGATGATCGTGATGCGGCTCTCCGCGATGCCGTGCGCCACGAGCCACCGCTTGGCCGCGGCCGCGCGCCGCTCGCCCAGGGCCATGTTGTACTCGTCGGAGCCGCGCTCGTCGCAGTTCCCGGCGATCTGCACCGCCAGCTGCGAGTGGGCCTGCAGGATTGCCAGCTTCTGCTGGAGCAGGTGGACGTCCGCCTCCATCAGGTCCGACTTGTTGTAGTCGAAGTGCACCCGCTCGGCCATCAGCGCGGCGTCCGCCGTCGTCAGGCCGGTGTTCGTCACGTCCTTGGCCGAGTCCACGGTCTCCCGCATCACCTCGGACCGGACCGAATCCGCGTGCGTCTCCGCCGCCCGCGCCTTCGCGATCGAGTCCGCCCGCGCCATCGCCAGCATCGAATCCCGGTGCATCTGCGCCAGCCGCGCGGAGTCCGCGTTCGGCTGGGTCGCCTGCGGCGCCACCGCCACCGGCTTGGGGTTCCGGCTGCACGCCGCCACGAGCGCCACAGCCGCCACCGCCGCCATCCCGCCTGCCCTGAGCCTCATCCTACTGCCTCCGCTTGTGGGTTGACTTGGTTTCTCTGGTACCCCGCACGCGGCGGGAGTGCCGCTCCCCGTTGCGCCGCCC
>DATKNX010000089.1:0-7580 GCA_035541085.1 Gemmatimonadales bacterium
GGGCCTGGTGCCGGGCTACCCGTACTACGTCGCCGTGCGGGCCACCAACGGCCAGGGCGGCGTGAGCGCCACGGGCGTCTCGATCCCGCTGCGCTACGATCCCACGCCGCCGGTGTTCGCGACCGGAGCCGCGATCGCGCCCGTCTTCACGGTTTACCCCGTGCTGCCCGCGACTGCCACCGCCACGTATGCGGCGTGCCCCGTGCCGCAGCCGTCGCTGCCGGGCGCGCCGCCGCTGCTCACGATCGCGCCGCCGGCGATCGGGGCGGCGTGGGCCGGCTCGTTGCTCGCGGCCCCGGCCGCGACGGGGGCGCCGGCAGCGACGCCCCAGGTGCAGCTCACGCGCCCCGACGCGAGCGACCCCGAGTCCGGCGTCGAGGCCTACTACTACGACGTCAGCACGGAGCCGGGCGACACGGTCTACGCGCCGACCTGGGTCTCGACGTCGGCGCGGTCCACGGCGCTGACGGTATCCGGGGCGCCGCTCGACTACGCGAGCCAGTTCTGGGTGACGCTCGTGGCGAAGAACACGGCCGGAGCGCTGAGCCGGGTGCTGAGCTACGGGCCGTTGCGGGTCGCCGATCCCACGCCGCCCACGCTCCCGGTGATCTGCGCGGGTGACGGTGCCGTCGCCGGACAGTTGGCGGTGCGGATCACGACCCCGGCCACCGATCCGGAGACACAGGTGGCGGGCTATCAGTATCGCGTCCGCACGGCGCCGGGCGCGCTGGTCCGCGACTGGCCGACCGGCGTGACGGCCGACTGGCCGGCAACGGTCGGCGCGAACGCCGTCGCCGCCGGGACGCTCACGGACGGCCAGAGCTACCTGGTCGACCTGCGGGCGATCAACGGGCAGGGCGAGGTGTCCGGCTTCGTGACGTCCGGGCCGGTGCTCTACGACGTGTCGCCCCCCCCGATGCCGACGGCGTCCGTGACGGTCACGTCCGGCGTGCCGAGCCTGGCCGTCAACGCGACCCCGGATCCGCACTCGGGCCTCGCCGCCGTCCAGTGGGCCGTCGGCACCTCGCAGACGTCCGCGGACGTCCAGCCCTGGGTCTCGAGCGCGGTGCCAGCCGCGGGCGGCGCGATCACGCTGCCCTTCGCGACGACGCTGCCGACCAGTACGACACTGTGGCTCCAGCTGCGGTCGGTGAACGGCACGGGTCTCGTGAGCACGATCTACTCGGCATCGTTCACGGTGCCGGCGACGCCCAAGCTCGGCCTGCCGGTGACGTTGCCGGCGACGAGGCTGCCATGACTCGGCGCGCTTCAGGGCGCGGGCGGCGTTCGCTGCTCGATCGACGGATCGTGAGTCGGCTCGCCTGGCTCGCCGCCGCGTGCGCGCTCGCCGTGGGGCCCCGTGCGATGGCGCAGTCAGCGGAGGCGGCGCCGGCTCTGCGGCTCGTGGCCAAGGCCGACACCGTGCTCGTCTACGTCACCGAGGGACCCGGTGCGGGTGGTTTCCTCGTCTATCGGCGGCCCGCCGGGGCGAGCGGCGCGGCGTGGGAGCGCCGCACGGCCGAGCCGGTGACGGCGGTGCGGGACCCCGGCGTCGCGGCCGGTCGCCTCGGACCCGACCTCGCGCTGGCGCTGCGGGCCGCGCGCGCGGCCGACGCCCCGGAGATGCTGCGCCGCCTGCTCGGCGACCGGTTCGCCGCCGGCGTACTGTCGTACCTGAGCCGGCCGGCGGCGCTGGTGCTCGGCCGGCTGTTCGTGGACACAGCGGCCACGCGCGGCGCCGAGTACGAATACCGGGTCGCGTTCACGGACGCCGCCGGCGCGGAGACGGGCCGGTCGGCCACGGGCCGCGTGCGGGTGGTGGACCTGGAGCCGGCCGCTCCACCGGCTCCCGCCGCGCGCTCCGCCGACCACGAGATCGTCCTCACCTGGCACTACCCGCCCTTCAGCGGCGATCCGGCGGACCTCGTCGTCGGCTTCCACGTCTACCGGGCGATGGCGGCCGGCGCCGCGGGCCGCCGGCTCACGGCCGCGCCCGTGCTCCGCAACGACGCGCCGGGCGCGGTGCTCGCGTACCGGGACGACGAGCCGGCCAACGGGGTGCCCGTCCGCTACACGCTCACGGCGGTGGACATCGCGGGACGCGAGAGCCCGCCGGGGCCGGCGGTGCTGACGCAGGCGCGGGACGTGACGCCCCCCGGCGCCCCGACGGATCTCGCGGTCCGGAACGGGGACGGTGCGGTCACGGTCACGTGGCGCCTCTCGCCCGAGGGCGACGTCGCGGGCTACCACATCGAGCGCTCGACGGGGCTGAGCCAGCCGTACGCCCGGCTCGACCGCGCGCTGATCCCGGCCGCGCGCCCGCTGTGGACGGACACGGTGGCGGGCGGGCGGCAGTACTTCTACCGCGTGACGGCGGTGGACTCCGCGGGCAACGCGAGCGCGCCGTCGAACCCGGTGCCCGCGCGGCCGGTGGACCGCACGCCGCCCGCGCCGCCCGGGAACGTGACGGCGACGGCGGCGGCCGGCCGCCTGACGGTTCGCTGGAGCGCGTCGCCCTCGCGCGACGTGCTCGGTTACTGGGTCTACCGTGGCGAGGCCGGCCGCTTCGTCCGCCTCTCGACGCAGCCGGTCGTCGCGCTCGAGGTCACCGACAGCGGCTACGGCGGCAACGCCGGTGGGTTCGCCCGGCTCACGCCGGGCACCCGGTACACGGTTCGGGTCTCCGCCGTGGACTCGGCGTTCAACGAATCGGCGAAGGTCGAGACCCTCGTGCTGGTGCCCGACGATCAGCCACCCGCGCCCCCGTCGGTGCTGCGCGTGCAGAACGTGCGCGGCCGCTACGTGAGCATCTCGTGGGACGCGAGCCCCGACCGCGACGTCGCGCGCTACGTGCTCGCGCGCAGCGGCGGCGGGGCGCCACCGGTCGCCGGCGTGACGCTCGGCGCGGCGGTGCGCGAGTGGCGGGACACCGCCGTGGTCCACGGCGCCAACTACGTGTACCGCCTGACGGCGGTGGACAGCGCGGGGAACATCAGCGGCGCCATCACGGACAGCCTGCGGTTCCGGGACTTCACGCCGCCGCCGCCGCCGCGGGCCGCGAGCGCCCGCCTCGTGGCTGGCGTGGTTCAGGTGCGCTGGGAGCGCGTGATCGCGGCTGAGCTCGTGGGTTACCACGTGTACCGGGCCACGCTCCCCACCGGTACGTTCGCGCGCCTGACGTCGTCGCCGGTGGCGGGCCTCGCGTTCGCCGACTCGAGCGGCCGGGCAGGCCTCTTCTACACGGTGCGGGCGGTGGACCGGTCCGGCAACGAGTCGGCCGCGAGCCCCGTGGTCGCGGTGACGGCCCGATGAGCGGTATCGCTCGCGCTCTCGCGTGGGCCGCGCTCGCGATGGGTGCCGCCGCGCAGGCGTTGGCGCAGGCGCCGGCCGGGATGTCGGGATTGGCCGACTCGGCGCTCGCGGCCCGGGTGAACGCACTGGCGCGAGCCGGCCGCTGGGAGGCCGCGGCGGCGCTCGTGGCGCCGCTGGCCACGGACAGTGCAGGGCGCGCGGAGTACGCGCGGCTCTCGCTCGAAGCCGGCGTAGCCGCGTGGCGCGCGAGCGACCGTGCCGCCGCGCGACGCGACTGGGAGCGGGCCCGGCGCGCCGATCCCTCGCTCGAGGGGGCGTGGGTGAACCTCGCGGTGCTCTTCGCCGCCGGGGGCGAGGCCGACTCGGCCTCGGCCGTCGCCGAGCGGGGGCTGACCGTGCATCCGCGCTCCGGCCGCCTGCGGCTGATCCTCGCCGACGCCGAGGCGGCACGGGGGCGTTGGACGGCGGCCGCGGACGACTACCGGCGGGCCGCGCCGCTGCTCCCGCGCCGCGAGGAAGCGGAGCTGCCCCTGCTGTCCGTGCTGGTGGCCGGCAAGGACACGGCCGCGGCCCTGGCGCTCGGGCGCGAGCTGGCGGAGCGGCCCGCCACCCGCCGGGCGCGGCTCGTGGTCGCCGACGTGGCCGACTCTCTCGGCGCCACCGCGCTGGCGGACACGATCTACCGCGCCCTCCTCGTCCGCGACTCGCTGGACCTCGATGCGCTCGACGCCGCGGCGCGCCTGGCCGAGCGGCAGGGCGACACGGCGCGGGCGGTCGCCCTGCGCACACGGGAGGCGGGCATCGACTCGTCCGGTGCCGCAGCGCCGCTCGCGCTGCTGCGCCTCACGGCGCCCGGCCCCGACGGTGCAGCCACGCTGCTGCGGCGCGGCCTGTGGCACGGGATGGCCGCGCTGGAGCGCATCGAGCTGGCCCTGACGGGCGCGGGGCTCTCCTCGGACGCGTTGGAGGGGCCGGCCGGCCCGCTCGTGGCGGGGCGCGCGCGCCGCGAGCGCGCAGCGCTGCTGGCGATCCTGGACCGGGCGGTGTTGGGGGAGCCGTGGGGGCCCGCAGAGCTGGGCGCCCTCCAGCTCGCGTGGCCCGGCAGCGCGCTGCTCGAGCGCTACGCGGCGCGACTCGCCGAGCGGCGCGGCGACGACGCGGCCGCGCTCGCATCCGTGGACCACCTGCTGCGGGCCTCGCCGGACGACGCGGAGCTGCAGCGAGCGCGCGCCCGCCTCCTGGAGCGGGCCGGCCGCTCCGCCGAGGCCGCGCTGGCGCTCGCGCGGGCGCTCGACCTCGCGCCCGAGGACGACTCGACGTTCCGCGCGCTCGAGCGCCTCGCGGAAGCGGGTGGCGCCCTCCCGGACCTGCTCGCGCAGATCCGGCGCCTGCGCATCCGGCTGCCGGACTCGCCCCTGCTCGCCGACCACGAGACCGAAGTCGTCGAGCGGCTGGGCGCGCACGGCGCGTCGCCGGCGGCCGCGCCGGAGGGAGAACGGCAATGAGCGCTACGGCCCGACGGTCCCCGGCGCTCGTCGGGCTGGCAGTCTGCGCGCTGGCCACGGTCGCCGCGGCCCAGGAGGTACCGGTCGCCCCGTCGCCGGCGGCCTCTGCCGCCAGCTTCCCGGTGACGCTGACCGGCGGCGTCACGATGGGCTCCGAGCTCTACGCCGTGAACGGCATCGCGGCGCGGCGCCCCGGCGCGACGTGGCAGCTCGCGATGGCGCCGGAACTGTCGTTCTTCGGCCAGTTCCAGGTCGGCGTCACCGTGCTGCTCTCGTCCGACGGGAGCCAGCTGCGGCAGAACATGAGCCAGCTGGGCATCAATCCGCGCTTCGGCTGGGCCACGCTGCACCTCGGCGACTTCACGCGCAACTACTCGAGCTACACGCTGGAGGGGACCCAGTTGCGCGGCGCGGGCCTCGACCTCGCGCCCGGCATTTTCCACTTCTCGGTCCAGGGCGGCGTCTCGCAGCGCACGGTCGAGCCGGGGCCGGCGGGCACTCCCGGTCTCGCCTACAAGCGGCACCTCTACGCGGCCTCGCTCGGCGTTGGGCGCGAGGGCGCCGATTTCCTGAACCTCACCCTGGTCAAGGCCAAGGACGACGCGTCGTCGCTCTCCGCGGCGCTGGCCGACACGACGCTGCTCGACACGATACCCGTCGCGCTGCGGCCGCGGGTCGAGACCCGGCCGCAGGAGAACCTGGTCCTCGGATCCGACGGCCAGGTGCGGCTCGCGCGGGACCGGGTCACCATCAAGGGCGAGGCGGCCTTCGCGCTCATCACGCGCGATCTCGACAGCCCCGCCGCCAAGGCCGGCGCGGTGCCGGTGGCGGGCGCGCTCGACGGCCTGATGCCGCTGCAGCTCTCGACGTCGGGCGACTACGCCTGGCACCTCGAGAGCGACGCGAACCTCGGGCTCGCCAGCGTCCAGGCGGGCTACGAGTACGTCGGGGCGGGCTACACGTCCCTCGGCCTCCCCTACCTGATCAACGACAAGCGGGCCTACGACCTCGGCGGCAGCCTGCGCCTGCTCCAGAGCCATCTCGTGCTGCTCGGGCAGTACCAGCACCAGAACGACAACCTCCTCGGCCAGAAGGCCGCGACCACCGATCGGGACGCGCTCGTCGGCAGCGCCACGCTCCTCCTGGGCCGCCGCGTATCCACCTCGATCACGGCGATGAGCAACGTCCTCTCCAACGACGCGACGGTGGACACGTTCATCGTGAACAGCCACACCTTCGCCCTCGCGACCTCGATGACGCTGCAGGCCGGCCTGCTGGGCCTACCGGCGAGCTACAGCGTGTCCTACGCCCTGCAGCGCGCGTCCGACGCCAACCCCGTCACGCGCATCCCCGACGTGACGGTGCACAACCTCTCGACCTCCGTGCAGGTGCGCGTGTCGCGGGCGGTCAGTCTCACGCCCACCGCGTCGCTCGCCGTCACGAGCAGCGCCGCCGCGCCCACGCAGAGCAACGTGTACCTCGGCTTCCGGGGGCAGGCGCGGATGGGGAGCCTCCGCGGCTCGGCGTCCGTGACGCAGACCTTCAGCAGCGGCCGGCACGTCTTCGGCCTCGTGGCGCAGGCCGACTATCCGCTGATGTGGGGCGCCCGCCTCAGCTTCCAGGCGCGGCACACGCGCTACGGCGCGATCGGCGCGCAGCCCGCCTTCCAGGAGTCGTTCGCGGACCTGTCGCTGGCGCGGAGCTTCTGATGCGGCTCCGGGCCCGCGCCGTCCTCGGCCTCGGCGCCGCGGTGGTGCTCGCCGTGGCGTGCGCCGAGTACGTGGTGGCGCCGTCGGAGCGGGTCGTGCGCGGCATGCAGCTCGACTCCGCCCAGTTCACGATCGACGAGGGCCAGACCCTGCCGATCGTGGCGACGCTGCTCGACCAGTTCGACGCGCCGTTCACCACGCTCCCGCCGGGCGTCGCCGTCTCCTGGAGCACCGGCGACACCACGGTGGCGCGCGTGGACACCGCGGGCGATCTGGCCGGCGTCCTCGCGGGCACCACGCAGGTCGGCGCCACCGTGAAGGGGGATTTCGGCACGGTGAGCGTGTCCGCGCCCGTGACCGTGCGGCCGATCGTGTCCGCCTTCGCGATGGTCGCGGGCGACAGCCAGACGGGCACCGTGGGTCAGGCGCTCCCGATCCCGCTCGCGGTGAAGGTGACGAACCGGCTGGGCGCCGGCGTGCCGCGCATCCCGGTGACGTTCACGGTGGTGGACAGCGGGGGCGCGGTGGACACCGCGAGCACGGTCACGGACTCGACCGGCCGGGCTTCCGCGCGGTGGACGCTCGGCACGAAGACGGGCACGGACTCCGTGCAGGCCGCCACGCCCCGCCTCCCGCAGACGGTCCTCACGTTCGTCGCCCGGGCCACGCCCGGCGCCGTCGCCGCGCTGACGCGCGTGAGCGGCGACAGCCAGTCGGCGGGGACGGGCGCCCCGCTCGCGGCGCCGCTCGTGGCGCGGGCGGTGGATCGCTACGGCAACGCGGTGCCGGGCGTCACGGTCGTGTGGGCCGCGACGGCCGGCGGCGGCTCGATCACGCCGGACACCACCGTCACGGGCGCGCAGGGCACGGTGTCGGCGCAGTGGACCCTCGGCGCCACGGCCGGCACCCAGACCGCCACGGCGACGGTCGGGGGCGCGGTCACGGCGACGTTCTCCGCCACCGCGACCGTGCCGGTCGCGAGCGTGACGGTGACGCCGAACCCGGTGACGCTGGCGTCGGGCGGCACGCAGCAGCTCACCGCCACGGCGAAGGA
>DATKNX010000090.1:0-3074 GCA_035541085.1 Gemmatimonadales bacterium
CTCCTGCGCGTCCGTCCCGACCCCGACCGCCACCGACGGGTCCACGAACGACGCGATGACGTCGAAGTGCGTCGTGTCGGACGCGAGATCGTGGTAGCGCCGGTACGAGGTGTTCGTGCCGGCGAAGTCCCTGCCCTCGGACGTGCGCCGCACGAACCAGACGCGGTGGACCCGGCCGGCGTCCGCCAGGTACGCCGGCGGCTTGAGCAGCAGCCGGTCCACGATCCCGAACATCGTGGCGTTCGCGCCGATCCCGAGGCCCAGCGTGAGCACGACCGCCGCGGTGAACCCCGGCTTCATCCTGAGCCCTCGCACCGCGTAGCGCAGATCCTGACGGAACGCGCCCCACCAGTCCGCGCGCCGCTCGGACGCCACGCGTCCACGGTCCGTGGCCACCAGCACGGCTCGCGTCGCGCGCGCGTCGCCGAAACGCCGCTCGGCCTCACGCCGCGCGTCCGCCTCCGGAAGGCCGCGCGCCACCAGCTCCCGCGCGGCGAGGTCCAGGTGGAAGCGCAGCTCCTCGTCCACCTCGCGCTCGACGTCGGCGGCGCGCCCCAAGCGGAACACGCGCCTCAGGCCAGGCCAGCGAATGGACGGGCTCATGCGGTCTGGAGCACCTTGAACATCGCGGTGGCGTAGCGCGAGAACGCGGCCGCCTGCGCCTTGAGCTCGCGGCGGCCCGCGCCCGTCAGCTGGTAGAACTTCGCGCGGCGATTGTTGTCGGAGAGGCCCCACTCGGCGGCGATCCACCCCCGCCGCTCCATCCGGTGCAGCGACGTGTAGAGCGCGCCCTCCTCGACGAGGAGGTCCTCCTCCGTGGTGTCCCGCACCCAGCGGGCGACCGCGTAGCCGTGCATCGGCCCCCACGTCAGCGCCTTGAGGACCATCAGGTCCAGCGTGCCCTGCATCAGCTCGAGCTCGGCGGCCACGACTCACCCCTGAACGGTTGATGGGAGCATAGCGTCCCCGCGCCGCGGGCGCCAGCCCCCCCAGCCGTTGAGGGGTGGCGGCGGCGGTGCGGCATGGCGACGGCGGCACCCACAGGTGCGCGGCACGCGACGTGCGACGAGATTTCGGCGGGTCGCCACGACCCTCCGGGAGGCCGGCCGCGCACGTGCTGAGGATCCTGACCCGCCTGTTCCACGACGACGCCGCGTACGCGCGCGGGCGCACGGTCGCGCTCTACGCCGTGCTGGCCGCGGCGAACGCCGGCGCCTGGCTCTGGGCGGTGGCCGCGTTCCGCGCCTATCCCCTGCTCCTCGGGACCGCGCTGCTGGCCTACAGCCTCGGGCTCCGCCACGCGATCGACGCGGACCACATCGCGGCCATCGACAACGTCACGCGCAAGCTGATGCAGGAGGGGAAGCGCCCGGTCGCGGTCGGCTTCTTCTTCTCGCTGGGGCACTCGACGGTCGTAGTGCTCGCCGCGGTCGCCATCGCCGCGACGGCCACCGCCCTCAGCACGCGGCTCGCCTCGTTCCGCACCGTGGGCGGCATCATCGGCACGTCGGTCTCGGCGGCGTTCCTCCTGGTGATCGCGGCGATCAACCTGGTCATCCTACTCTCGCTCTACCGCACGTTCCACCAGGTGCGCGCAGGGCGCCGCTACGAGCCGGAGGACCTCGACGAGCTGCTCGCGGCGGGCGGCCCGCTGGCGAACGTGCTGCGGCCGCTGTTCCGCATGATCCGCAAGAGCTGGCACATGTACCCGCTCGGCCTGCTGTTCGGCCTCGGCTTCGACACGGCGACCGAGATCGGACTGCTGGCGATCTCCGCCGCGGAGGCCGCCAAGGGGATGCCGATCTGGACCATCCTCGTCTTCCCCGCGCTGTTCACGGCCGGGATGTCGCTGGTGGACACGACCGACAGCGTGCTGATGGTGGGCGCCTACGGCTGGGCGTTCACGCGGCCCATCCGCAAGCTCTACTACAACCTCACGATCACCTTCATCTCGGTGCTGGTGGCACTGCTGGTGGGCGGCGTCGAGGCGCTGGGGCTCCTCGCGAGCCGGCTGCACTTGAGCGGCGGCCTCTGGGACGTGGTGGCGACGCTGAACGCCGACTTCTCGACCTTCGGCTACCTCATCATCGCCGTCTTCGTCGCGAGCTGGGTGGTGTCGGCGGCCATCTACCGGCTCAAGGGCTACGACGCGCTCGACGTGGCGGACGCGGGCGACTGACCGTGTCGCGCACGCGCCGCCCGCTCGCCCTCGTCGCGCTCGCCGCGACGCTCGTGGGCTGCGCGACCATCCGCCAGATCACGGCCCTGAAGCGCGTGGACTTCTCCCTGGACGGGGTGCGGGACGGCCGGCTCGCGGGCGTGGACATCCAACGCATCGCCACCTACGACGACCTCAGTGCGCTCGACGTCGGGCGGATCTCGCTGGCCCTCGTCAGGGGCGACGTCCCGCTCGACTTCCGCGTGATCGTCAAGGCCGAGAACCCCGCCGACAACGGCACCGCGGCCACGCTGGTCAAGCTGCAGTGGACGCTGCTGCTGGACGACAAGGAGACGATCAACGGCGTGCTCGACACGGCGGTGACGATTCCGCCGGGCCAGACGGCGTACATCCCCCTGCCGATGCACCTCAACCTGCGCCAGTTCTTCGACGGGCCCGCCCGGAGCCTGGTGAACCTCGCCGCGGCGGCGGCCGGCTTGACCTCGCGTCCAACCCGCATCGCGGTGCGCGCCGTGCCGACCGTCAACACGCCGCTCGGCCCGATCACCTACCCCGAGCCGATCACCATCGTGAGCCGCACGGTGGGAGGCGCGCCCCGACGCTGAGCGGGGGAGCCGATGGCCCCCCCGCCGCGCTGCATTCCGTCTTCACCAGCAGGAAGCGGTTTCTACCCGTGACAGACCGGCGGCCCGAACCTGAACTGCCGCCCCTCGGCCTCGGGCTGCGGCGCCGGCTGCCGCGGCCACGTGTTGTCGCTCGCGTCGTTGTCGGGGAAACGGCACTTCGGGTCGAACACGATGCGCTCGATCCGGCGCGTGCCGAAGCTCAGCTTCGCCGTGAACGTCCGGCTGCCGCCGAACCACACGTCCGCCGGCCAGGTCACGACGGCGGTCGA
>DATKNX010000091.1:0-9086 GCA_035541085.1 Gemmatimonadales bacterium
GCACGCGTGGCCGAAGCTCGAGATCCTCGGCCTGCGCTGCGCCGACAGCGCGTTCGACGTGCGGCTCGTGCGCCGGGACGGCGCCCTGGAGGCCGCGCTCCACCGCACGCTCGGCCCGGGCCTCGCGATCACCCTCGCACCTTGGCTGCCGTCGGTGCCGCGGCGCGTGGACGTGGACGGACGCGACGTGAAGCCCGAGGTCACGGCGTGGGGCGGAGGGCTCCGCTGCGCCGTCGCGCTCGAGCCGGCGGACGGGCACGAGGTGCGGTTCGTGCTCAAGTGACGGAGAACTGAACTCCGATTACCGAATTCAGATCAGTTCCCAGACGCCAAGTTGCCAGTGGTTCCAAGACGCAAGTGATCGGGCGCCAGACCAGACGTCGGTACTGACATCTGGACTGGCCCCTCACGGCTTCCAACTGGGAACCACTGGCAGCTTGCCGTCCGGCAACTACCCTCGCACCTAAGACCTGACCATCTGTCTCACTGTCGCCAGCGTGCGGTCCACGTCGTCCATCAGCGTGTACACGTGGCAGCACTGCCGCACGCCGAGCGGGTCGCCCATCGCGCGGCAGCGGATCTTCCCCCGGGTCCACAGCCCGTCCATCAGGTCCGACGCCGGCACGCCCGCCAGGCTCCAGACCGTGGTCCCGCTCACGAGGTCGGGGTGCGTCGGCGAGTGGATGGTGACCTGCGGAATCTGCTGCAGGCCGGCCCGCAGCCGGTTGGCCAGCGCCATGATCCGCGCCTCCACCCGCGCCGGCCCGATGCGGTTGTGGAACTCGATCGCCGCCGCGTAGCCCTTGAGCAGCGAGCGGTTCCCGGTCCCGATCTGCATCAGCCGGTACGCGCCGGCCTTGTAGTCGTCCCACGTGGCCGAGGCCAGCGTCGCCCACACGCCCGGCAGCTTCTCGGACGAGACGTACAGGAAGCCGCTGCCGGCGGGCGCCAGCAGCCACTTGTGGGGCGAGGAGTAGTAGGCGTCGCAGCCGATCTTCTTCATGTCGAGCTGGACGTGCCCGCTCATCTGCGCGCCGTCGATCACGGTGAAGATGCCCCGCTCGCGCGCGATGGCGCACATCCGCTCGACCGGGAAGCGGATGGCCTGGCCGCTCGTGAGGTGCGGGATGCTCCACACCACCGTCTGCGGCGTCGTGGCGTTCACGTACAGGTCGATGAGCTGCTGCGGGTCGCTCGGCGGCACGGGCACCGTCACCTGCTTGACGTAGATCCCGTAGCGCTTCGCCTTCAGCTCCCACCCCATCCGGCCGCCGGGGTGCTCGAGGTTCGTGAGGATGATCTCGTGGCCCGGCTCGAGCGGCAGGCCGTTGGCCACGTAGTTCATGCCCAGGGTCGCGTTCTGGGTGACCAGCACCTCGTCCGGCGAGGCGCCGATCAGGGTCGCGAGCGCCGTCCGGAGGTCGGTCTCCGGGTTGTAACCGCTGATGTAGTCGGGCGTGCCGGCCTTGTAGTTCCAGTGGGCGACGGTGCCGGCCACGAGGTCGAGGTCGTCCTTGAGGGCCTGCAGCACGACGCGCGGGGAGCTGCCGAGCGTCCCCGTGTTGAAGAAGGCCTCCTCCGGCGGGATCAGGAACTCCCGGCGCAGGGTGCGCCAGTACGCCTCGTCGTCCTGGAAGACCGGCGGCGGCCAGGCGGGAGCCGCCGCGGGTGCGGGCGCGCTCGCCGGGCCGCGCCGCGCGTGCGCCAGCAGGGCGGCGGAAGCGAAGGAGCCGAGGAAGGAACGGCGGTCGATCATGACGGGGCTCGCGGAAGGGGACCGCGGCGAATATGCGGCGCGCGGGGGGCGGGCCGCCAGGCTGCTTGCCCGCGCCCGGCCGCACGGTGACATTGCGACATGCGCCGCCCGGGTACGGCTTCCCTCGCCCTGATCGGCGCGCTCGCCGCGGTGGCGTGCCGCGTCGAACGCGCGCCGTCCGGCCGCCCCGGCGTCGCGGCCGCCGCCGCGGACTCGGCCACGTCGGCCGAGGTGTACGCGGCCCTGCGGACGTACTACGCGCGGCTCACCTCGCGCGACTGGCACGTGCTGGCCGAGAGCTTCTGGCCGCGGGCGACGATCACGACCATCATGCGGCCGGCCGCCGACAGCGCCGACACGGTCTACACGATCGCCATCGAGGACTTCGTCGAGCGCGCCACGAAGCACGGCATGCACGACTGCCCCGCGAGTTTCGCCGACGAGATGGCGCGCGCCAACGTGGTCACGTACGGGCCGCTGGCCGACGCGTGGGTGACCTACCGGGCCCGCTGCGGCGTGACGCGCGACTCCGTCGAGACGCACTACGGCATGGATGCGTTCCACCTGATGAAGTACCGGGGCGAGTGGCGCGTGAGCGGCCTGACGTTCACGATGGAAGTCCCCGGCGAGCCCCTGGCCCGCGTCCCGTGACGGCGGGCGGGCGGCACCGCCGGACCCGGCCCGGGGTATGCCGGTGCGCGAGGGAATCCGCATGAAGCGCTTGCTGTTCGTCCTGGCGTTCGTGCCGTCGCTGCTCCTCGCCCAGAAGGAGCCGGGCGCCGGGCCGGGGCCGCGGCGCCCCGGCGCGTTCGAGGAGGACACGACGCTGCCGCGGGCGGCGCGCGCCTTCAGCCTCGGCATCATCTCGTACACGGGCGGCGCGTGGGTGCCCTCGGGCATCGAGGCGGCGGAGCTGTGGCGGCTCTGGCCGAACGCGTCCACCTCGGCGGGGGTCTCGCTCGCGCTCGGGAGCTTCATCGAGAACAGCGGCGTGCTGTTCAACCGGTCGCACGGGTTCTTCGTCACGCTGGGCGCGACGCTGCGGCAGCCGATCGTGAGCATCGTGGACGTCGGCAGCGAGCGGAACCCGTCGAAGATCAAGCTCGAGGCGTCGCTGGAGGCCGCGGGGACCTCCGACATCGACTCGCCCCTGCCGCAGGGGCCGTGGGGCGGCCGGGCCTCGGCCCTGCTCGGGATCACGTTCGGGAGCCCGGACGCGCTGGGCCAGTCGGTGGGCCTGTTCTTCGGGCCGGCCGTGCTGGTCGGGCGCACGAGCACCACGCACGGGATGATCGCCTTCCGGATGCGGATGCCGCTGCTGCGGCACTAGGCGCCGCTAGAAGACCACCGACCAGTCCACCGCCGCCGCGGGCGGATTCGCGAGCCGGACCCGCGCGGAGCGGCGGTCCACGACCTCCACCGTGACGTCGGCCGCGGGATCGCACGAAGCCGCCGAGGGCACGAATCCCGGCGGCAGCGCGAGCGCGATCTCGTACGGCTGCCCGTCGAGCAGCACCGCGCGGCCCGACAGCACGCCGAGGCGCGCGTCCCACTGCTCGTCCTCGAGGTCCATCAGGCCCTGGACCACGTGGCGGCTCGAGCCGAGCACGTACGGGAAGCGCCGCGGCCGGCGCAGCGAGAGCACGGTCGCGCCGTGCGGCGGAAGGTCGAGCGTGACGCGGCCGTCCACGTCGGCCCGGCGTGCGCCCTCCCAGACGTCCCAGGCGGCCAGCGGGCCGCGGAGCCCGTGGTCGGCGAGGGAAATGGAGAGCCGGCGCGGCTCGTCGTCCCAGTTCACGCCGGCCAGCATCCACCAGTCGTCAGCCACCGCAGCCAGCAGCCAGGCCGGCGCCGAGTCGCCGAGGAAGCCGGCCCAGCCCTCCGCCGCGAGATCCAGCGGCCGGCCGCGCACCGGCGCCACGGGCATGATCCGCCGCAGGATGCCGAGCCGCTCCTCGTCGAGCCCGTCGAGCGCGTCCGTGGCGAGCGCCGACACGCCGCACAGGGCGACGACGGATGCCCAGGCGCGCGCCTCCGTGGCGCTCAAGGGCGCGCCGACCGGCGCCGCGCCGCCGTCGTTGACCCAGGCCGCGCCGTCGAGGTGCGCGCGGAGCAGGAGGTTGCGGGCGGCCGGGACGAGGCCGTCGAACGCCGCCGCGACGCCGGGCACGACGCGCATCGCGTCCACGAGGCCGCCCGAATGCTGCAGCGGCGCGTCGGCGCCGAGCACGAACGCGTCGCCGGCGCCCTCGCGGAGGGCCCGCAGGCCGGCGCGGTACGCCTCCGCCGCGCTCGCGCCGGCCGGGGCGGCGCCCCAGCCGAGCCCGAGCGCGCCCAGCTCGAGCAGGTCGTAGCCCCACACGTTCACCACGTGCCTCGCCAGCTCGCGGAGGTAGTCCTGCACGGCGGGCTGCGCGGCGTCCAGCGCGTAGACGGCGCCCCCCCAGTCGTCCCGCCGCGTCGCGACCCGCGGCGCGCTCCCGGGAGCGCGCTGCAGCCACTCGGGGTGCGCGACGGGAATACCGGACGGCTCGGCCGCGGCGAACGGCGCGAGCCAGAGCCCGGCCTGGAAGCCGGCGGCGTGGATGCGGTCGGTGAGCCAGCGGTGGCCGTGCGGGAAGCGCTCGTTCGTCTCCCAGTCGCCCGCCGAGCGCTGGAAGCCGTCGCCCACCACGATCACGCGGAGCGCCTGCGGATCGGCGAGGCGCCGCGCCGCCTCCAGCCCGGCGAGGAGCGCGTCCTCCGTGGCGCCGCCGGCCGCGGCGGTCCCGGGCGTCCAGCCGGCGAGCGCCTTCCGGCCGGACGACGGGCCCGCGAGGCGCGCGAGCGCGTCCAGCGGATCGCCGCCCGGGACGACCGCGAGGGTGGCCGTCGCCGGCGAACGCGTCATGCCGACGAGCCGGCGGCCGAGCACGGACTCGACCACCAGGGCGTCGCCGAGCCGGAACGTCCCCTCGCCGGCGTCGTCGGCCGCGAACGCCAGGGCGAGCTGCGGCTCGGAGGCGGCCGGGGCGTCGCTCTCGCGCAGCACGGCCAGCTGCCAGAAGCCGGTCGCCTCGACGGTGCCGTCCCACGGCACCACGGCGCAGTCGCTCGCCGACCGTTCGCCGTTCACGAGCAGGCGGGCCCCGCCGCGGGCGGGGGAGAGGCCGGCCACGCGCGCGGGGCCGCTGTCCAGGAACCGGATCGCGGCCACGGGCCGGTCGTCGCCGAGGCCGCGGGCCGTCACGGTGATCGTGGGCGGCGGCCCGTCGAGGAACGCGGCGGTCACCTCCACGCCCTCGAGGATCCCGACCACCTGCCACCCGGCGCTCCCGCCACGGGCCGGCTCGACGGCGAAGCGCCGCACCCGGTCGAGCGCCGCGAGGCCGGTCCAGTCCGCGCCCTCGAGCCGCACCGCGACCTCCGCCCGCGCGACGGCCGGCGCCCCGGCGCGCGGCACGAGGCTCCAGCGCAGGCGGCCGTCGAGCTCGAAGCGCCAGTCGGGCTGGGCGCGGCGCCGCGGCCGCGGGAGCGCGGGCCCGAGGAGGCCGGCGGCCAGGGCGCCGAGGAGGTCCCGGCGCCTCACGGGCGCGGTTCGTGCAGGTGTAAGCGGTGCATGCTTGAAGTCTCCGCTACCGTCCTCTAGGTTCGGCACTCATGGCGCAGCAACCGTCGCCGCCGGCCGGGCTCACGCCCTCCGTACCCTCGCATCCCGGGCTGCGCATCCTCGCCGAGGTCAGCGGTGCCCTCTCGGCCGGGGTCTTCTCCGAGGCCGCGATGGCGTCGGTCGTGGCCACGCTGCGGCGCGGCTTCGACGCCCTGCTGTGCCGCCTGTGGGTGCGTGAGGAGGACGGCGTCTCGTTCCGCGCCATCGCCACCACCGGCGACGAGCCCTCGGCGGAGGAGGCGGCGCGGGTCGCCGAGGCCATCCGCACCGGCTCGCTCGCGCCGGCCGACACGTGGAACGCGCTCGACCTCAGCGTCCCCCTCGTCCACCAGGAGGAGCGGCTCGGGCTCCTGCAGGTCCGCGTCCCGCGCGACGGCCGGGAGGCGATGGAGCGCGACGTGCTCACGGTCGTCGCGAGCGTGCTCTCGCCGCTGCTGGCCTCCAAGGAGCTGTCGCAGGACCTCGCCTTCGAGATCGCCCGCCGCGCCCGCGAGATCGACGACCAGCGGCGCTTCACCGCCAAGGTGATCGACGCGCTGCCGGTCGGCCTCTACGTGATCGACCGCGACTACCGGATCCAGGCCTGGAACCGCAAGCGCGAGACCGGCACCCAGGGCGTACCCCGCGAGGAGGCGATCGGCCGGCCGATCTTCGACGTCCTGAGCAGCATGCCGCGCGACCTGTTGCGGCGCGAGTTCGACGAGGTGCTCGCCTCCGGCCGGATGCAGGTCCTCGAGCAGGAGTCGCACGCGTCCGGCGAGGTGCGCCACTACCGCATCAGCAAGATCCCGCTCCGGCTGAACGACGACGAGGTCACCCACGTCATCGCGACGGGGGAGGACATCACCGAGTGGAAGGGCGTGCAGCGCCAGATCGCCCAGTCGGAGAAGCTCGCCGCCATCGGCCAGCTCGCCGCCGGCGTGATGCACGAGATCAACAACCCGCTCGCCACGATCGGGGCGTGCTGCGAGGCCGTCAGCGCGGTGAGCGAGGATGCGTCGCCCGAGGTGCAGGCGTCCATCGCCGAGTACGTGAAGATCATGGACGCGGAGGTGCAGCGGTGCAAGCGCATCGTCGAGGGCCTGCTCGACGTGAGCCGCCCGCGCTCCGGCGCCCGGGGGCCGACCGACGTCAACAAGGTGGTGGACGACACGCTCTTCCTCCTCAAGCACCACGAGCGCTTCAAGCGCGTGGCCCTCGAGCGCGAGCTCGCCGCCGGCCTGCCGGCGGTGCAGGCGAACAGCGAGCAGCTCATCCAGGTGTTCATGGCGCTGATGCTCAACGCCATGGACGCGATGGACGCGCGCGGCACGCTCACCATCCGGACCGGGCTGAGCACCGAGCGGGCGGACGAGGTGGTCATCGCGTTCTCCGACACGGGGACGGGCATCGCCGGCCACGACATCCAGAAGATCTTCGAGCCGTTCTACACGACCAAGCCCCAGGGACGCGGCACGGGCCTCGGGCTCTCCATCTGCTACGGCATCGTCGCGGACCACCGGGGCCGGATCGAGGTGGACTCCGAGATGGGCCGCGGCTCCACGTTCCGCGTCATCCTGCCCGTCGGTGAAGATCCTCGTCATTGAAGACGACCGGACCGTGGGGCAGTACGTGACCCGCGGCCTGACGGAGCACCACTACACGGCGGAGCTGGTGACCGACGGCCGCGCCGGCCTCGAGTCGGCCCGCGCGGGGCACTGGGACCTGATCGTGCTGGACCTCCGGCTCCCCGGCCTGAGCGGGCTCGAGGTGCTCCACAACCTGCGCGATGGCGGCATCGGCACGCCCATCCTCGTGCTCACCGCGCAGGACACGGTCGAGGGGAAGGTGGACGCGCTGCGGGCGGGCGCCGACGACTACGTCACCAAGCCGTTCGCGATGGAGGAGCTGATCGCCCGCGTGGAGGCCATCGGCCGGCGGCCCAAGGACATCGTGCCGCCGGTGGTGCAGCTCGCCGACCTGGTGATCGACGTGGGGAGCCGCGACGTGCGGCGCGGCGGCACGCACATCGAGCTCACGCCCAAGGAGTACGAGGTGCTGGTCTACCTCGTCTCGCACCCCGGGCGGGTGATGAGCCGGACGCTCATCACCGAGTACGTGTGGGACTACCACTTCGATCCCGGCACGAACATCGTGGACGTCGTCATCAACCGGCTGCGCAAGAAGATCGACCAGGGGCGCGAGCCCAAGCTGATCCACACCGTACGTGGCGTGGGCTACGTGGCCCGCTCGTCGTGAACAGCATCCGCGCGCGGCTCGCCGTCTGGTACACGGTCGCCCTGCTGGCGACCGTCGTCGCGTTCGGCATCGCCACCTCGCTCGTGGACCGCCGCGCCCGCTACGCCGACCTGGACCGGCGCCTCACCACCGAGGCCGACCGGGCCGCGCGCCTGATGGGGCAGGCACAGGCGGCGGGCGGGCGCGTCCTGGAAGAGGTGCGCGGCGAGCCGTCGGTGGCCACGCTGCGCCTCGACCTGGAGGCGCCCCTCGAGCTGGTGGCCGACTACCTCGTCGTGGTGGACTCCAGCTCCCGCATCGTGTACGGCTCGGCGGAGACCCGGCGCTTCTCGCCCGCCGCCTCCGACAGCCTGCGCTTCCGCGTCTTCGAGGTGAGCGGGGAGCACGAGACCTTCGACGTCGTGCTCGACGGCGTGGCGCTCCGGTTCGTGGCGCGGCAGGTCCCGAAGCCGGCCGGCGTGCCGGCGCCGCTGGTCTCGGTGGCCGTCGGCGCGCCGACGCGCGACCTCGACATCGCCGTGCAGGGCATCCTCGCGTCGATGCTGCTCGTCTCGCCGATCATCCTGCTGTTCGCGATCGGCGTCGGCTACCTGCTGTCGGCGCGCGCCCTGCAGCCCCTCGGCCGGATGGTGGACGAGCTCGAGGCCATCACCGACGGCCGCAGCCTGCACCGCCGCCTGCCCGTCCCGCCGGAGGCCGGCGACGAGATGGACCGGCTGGCCTTCACCCTGAACGCGATGCTCGCGCGGCTCGAGGCCAGCTTCACGGCCCTGCGCCGCTTCGTGGCCGACGCCAGCCACGAGCTCAAGACGCCGCTCACCGTGATGCGGGTGGGCGTCGAGCACTCCCTCACCGACCCCAGGACCGCGCCCGAGACCATCGCCGCCCTCGACGAGACGCTGCAGGAAGTGCGGCGGATGACCGAGCTGGTGGACACGCTGCTCACGCTCGCGCGCGTCGACGAGGGCCGGATGGAGCTGCACACCGAACCCGTCGAGCTCGGCGCGCTCCTCACCGAGGTCCACGAGACCGCGCAGATGCTCGGCGAGGAGGCGCGCGTGGACGTCTCGGTCGAATTGGTGGGCGAGCCGGTGATGATCGAGGCCGACCGCGCGCGGATCCGCCAGCTGGTGATGAACCTCGTGTCGAACGCGGTCAAGTACACGCCCGCCGGCGGGCAGATCTGGATCATCTTGACGGCGAGCCCGGAAGCGGCCACGATATCCGTTCGCGACACCGGGCTCGGGATCGCGCCCGGCGACGTGGACCACGTGTTCGACCGGTTCTGGCGTGCCGACGCGGCGCGCTCGCGGACCGGCGAGCGGCCGGGGTTCGGCCTCGGCCTCTCGATCTGCCGCTGGATCGCCGAGGCCCACGGCGGGTCCATCGCCGTCATCAGCCGGCCGGGGCGGGGCAGCACGTTCACGGTCACGCTGCCCCGGA
>DATKNX010000092.1:0-6416 GCA_035541085.1 Gemmatimonadales bacterium
CGCTTCGATCCGAGGTTGGCCCGGGACGCCGGCGGTTCGCTGATGCCGCCCACCGCCAGCGGGGTGATACCCCGCGCTCCAGCAAATGTACGCCGCCGGCGCCCGCGGCCCAACTCCGCGGCCTCCGCGCGCTTGCGCCGGTGCGTGCAAATGCTGCATCTTGCGTCGGCATTCTCCCCCGAACACCATGGTAGCCATGCCCGCTCGGGCCGATCCGTCGCGCGTGCGTTCGCCGGTCCGCCTGTTCGCGACGCTTCTCGCCGTCGTCTTCGTCCTCGTCTGCCTCCTCGACTTTGCGCTGCCGCGCCTGCGGCCCGGCCTGCCGGCGGTGGCCGTCACGGCCCTGGATGCGGCGGTGCTGAGCGCAGCGGTCGCGCTGCTCTTCTGGCGCTTCCTGCTGCGCCCGCTGCGCGCGACCGCCGAGGAGGAGCACGCGCTCTCCGAGCACGTGACGGCGCACGCGGGCGACGCCATCGTCACGATCGACGAGGCCGGCGTCATCCGCGAGGCGAATCAGGCGGCGGCCGATCTCTTCGGCCATCCGCGCGAGCGGCTGCTCGGCGCCGACGTCGGGCTCCTGATGCCGCGCCCCGACCGGGAGGCGCACCCCGCCCACCTGGCGCACTACCTCCGGACGGGCGAGAAGCGCGTCATCGACCGGCGCCGCGAGATCACGGGGCTCCGGGCCGACGGGTCGCCCGTCCCGGTCGAGCTGTCGGTCAGCGAGGTGCGGCTGGGGCCGGCGCGGTACTTCACGGCCATCCTGCGCGACGTGACCCAGCGGCGCGCGGCGGAGCAGGCGCTGCGCGCCTCGGAGGAACGCTATCGCCTCCTGTTCGACGGGAATCCCACGCCCTTGTTTCTCTACGATCCCGACTCGCTCCGCTTCCTGGACGTGAACGAGGCCTCACTCCGCCAGTACGGCTACACGCGCGAGGAATTCCTCGCGATGCGGATCACCGACCTGAGGACGCCCGAAGACGTGCCCGATCTGATGCGGCACCTGGCGTCGCCCGACGTGGACGGGGCGCGCCACGGGACGTTCCGGCACCGGCGCAAGGACGGCTCGGTGTTCCAGGTGGAGGTCACGAGCCACGCGATGGACGTCACCGGCAGGCCGGCGCGGCTGGTGATCGCGGCCGACGTCAGCGAGCGGGTGGCACTCGAGCAGCAGCTGCGCCAGGCGCAGAAGATGGAGGCGGTGGGCCAGCTCGCCGGCGGGATGGCGCACGACTTCAACAACCTGCTCAGCACGATCCTGACGACGACGGAGCTGCTGCTGGAGGAGCTGCCGAAGGACTCCACGCTGGCCGAGGACCTGGAGACGATCCGGCTCGCGGCGGGCCACGGCGCCACGCTCACCGGCAAGCTCCTCGCCTTCAGCCGGCGCAAGCCGCTGGAGTACCAGACGCTGGCGCTGGACGAGCTGCTCGGCGACTTCGGCCCCGTGGTGCGCCGGCTCGTGCCGGAGAGCATCGAGCTGGTGCTCTCGCTCGGCGCGGGCGACGCGCACGTCACCGCCGACCCGGGCGCCGTGGAGCAGATCGTGATGAACCTCGTCACCAACGCGCGCGACGCCATGCCCGCGGGCGGGCGGCTGCGCGTCGCGACCGAGCGCTTCGAGGCGGACGAGGAGTTCTGCCGCACTCACACGGGGACGGCGCCGGGCCCCTACGTGATGGTCACGGTCGCCGATACGGGCGCGGGGATGGACGCCGATACGCTGCGGCGGGTGTTCGAACCGTTCTTCACGACCAAGCCCGTGGGCGTGGGCACCGGGCTCGGCATGGCGATGGTCTACGGGCTGGTGAAGCAGCACCGGGGCTGGGTGGACGTGGCGAGCCGGCCCGGTGCGGGGACGTCGGTGCGCGTCTTCCTGCCGCTGACGGCCGCGAGCGCGCCCGCGCCGGCCGAGCGGGCGGCGCACACGGGCGGGGGCTCGGGCGAGACCCTCCTGCTGGTCGAGGACGAACCGGCGCTGCGGAACGCCGCGACGCGGGTGCTGCGCAAATCGGGGTACCTGGTGATCGTCGCGGCCGACGGACTGGAAGCGCTGGACATGCTCGAGCGGGACGCCGCCGTGGATCTCATCATCACCGACGTGGTGATGCCGCGGCTCGGCGGGAACGAGCTGATCCGGGAGCTGAAAGACCGCGGCCGGCGCGTGCGCGTGCTGTTCACCAGCGGCTACCCCGGGCGCGGCGACGTGCCCGAGGAGATGGAGCCAGGCTATCCCTTCCTCACCAAGCCCTGGACGATCCCCGACCTGCTGGGCGCCGTGCGCGGGGCGCTCGACGGCCAGGTGCCGGCCTGAGCTAGCGCGCCGCGGACCGCACGGGGTTCCGCAGCGTGCCGACGCCCGGGATCTCGACCTCCACGACGTCGCCGTCCGCGAGCCGCCCGACGCCGGAGGGCGTGCCCGTGGCGACGAGGTCGCCGGGCTCGAGGGTCATCACGCCGGAGATGAAGGCGAGAATGGCGGGGATGCCGAAGACCATCTCCGCCGCGCGCGCGTGCTGGCGAAGCGCGCCGTTCACGCGGCAGAGGACCTCCAGCCCGTCCAGGTCGAAGCGGGGCCCCACCTCCAGCACGCGCGGGCCGACGGGGCAGAACGTGTCGAAGCCCTTGGCACGGGTCCACTGGCCGTCGGCGTTCTGGAGGTCCCGCGCCGTCACGTCGTTCACGCACACGATGCCCGCCACCGCCGCGCGTGCGGCCGCGGCGTCCGCGCCCTTGAGCCGGCGGCCGACGACGACGCCGATCTCGCCCTCGTGCTCGACGCGCTCGGAGGCCGAGGGCAGCACGATGGTCTCGCCGTCGCCGATCACCGAGCTGGGCGGCTTGAGGAAGATCAGTGGATGGTCGGGGACCGCGTTGCCGAGCTCCTTGGCGTGCTCGACGTAGTTGCGGCCGACACAGACGATCTTGCCGGGTCTGTCCATCATGACACCTCGGAATCCCCGTACGCGGAGGGGATGAGGTGATGCACCTCCATCACTTCATCACCTCCCCGTCGCCTATCCCGTGAATGGAGAAGAACTCCCGGATCTCCCCGACCAGCTGATGCCACGGGCCGACGACCCGGTTCGCATCCGGCAGCCCCGCGAGCAGCGTCCCGCCGTACCGCTTGCGCAGCACGCGCGGATCGAGCAGCACCACCGCGCCGACGTCGGTGCGGGTGCGGATGAGGCGTCCGAACCCCTGCTTCAGCTTGAGCCCCGCCAACGGGACGAGGTAGTCGTTAAACGGATCGCCGCCCGCGGACTGGATGGCCTCGCAGCGCGCCGCCGTCAGCGGCTCGGTGGGCACGCGGAAGGGCAGCTTGGCGAGCAGCAGGGCGCGCAGCGCGAGCCCCGGCACGTCCACGCCCTCCCAGAAGGAGTCCGTGCCGAGCAGGATGGCGGAGCCGGCGGCGCGGAAGCGCCGGAGCAGCTGGTCGCGGGGCGCGTCGCCCTGCACGAGCAGCGGCCAGCGGCCGGCCACGTCGGCGCGGGCCCTGAGGGCCGCCGCGGTCTCCCGCAGCGCGCGGTGGCTCGTGAACAGCGCGAACAGGCCGCCGTCGGACGCGCGCGCGAGGTCGGCGGCGATCTCGGCCACGCGCGCGCCGTGCGCCTCGGCGTCGTCGCGCGGCTCCGGCACGTCGTCGGGAATGGCGAACAGGCACTGGTCCCGGTAGTTGAACGGCGAAGGCAGCACCTCGCGCGCGCCGGCGCACGGCGGCGCGAGGTCGAGCCCGAGCCGTCCCGCCAGGAAGTCGAACGAGCCGCCCGCCGCCAGGGTCGCGCTCGTGAGGACCACGGTCTCCACCCGGTCGAACAGCAGGTCCCTGAGGAGCGGCGCCAGCTCGAGCGGCACGGCGGAGAGCCCGACGTGGGAACCGCCGCGCCGCTCCACCCAGCGCACCGTGAGCGGCGCGCCCGGCACGGGGCGGAGCGCCGCGCGCACGGCGTCGCGCGCGCCGTCGAGGCGGCCCGCGATGCCCCGCAGCTCGCCCGCGAGCGACGCGATGCGCTCCGAGGGCTCGGCTTCGAGCGAGAGCCGGTCCGTCAGCGAGGCCAGCGCGTCCTTGAGGAGGCTCACGGCGTACCCGAAGCCGTCGAGCGCGTCGTCGAGGCCGTTCGCCCAGATCGGATCCTCGGCGAACGCGTCGGTGAGCCGCACCACGTTGTCGGTGCGGCCGGCGAGGAACGCGTCGAGCAGGCGGAACAGGGTCTCGGCCGCCGAGCGCGCCTGCGCGAGCGCGGGCACGACGCGCCCGTTCACCACCTCGAGCGCCGCCTCGTTCAGCACCTCGTCGGCGTCGCTCGCGAGCGCCGCCCGGAGCGCGGGCAGGACGCCGCGGTTGCCGCGCTCGAGGCGCGAGAGCACGCGCTCGATGCCGCGCGAGGTGGCCTGCGCGCCGAGGTGCTCGGCCGCGGTGTCCTCGAGGTGGTGCGCCTCGTCGAGCACCAGGCGGCGGTAGGGCGGCAGCACCGCGGCGTCCTGCCAGTTGCCGGCCGCGCCGCGCACCGCGAGATCGCTCGCGAGCAGGTGGTGGTTCACCACGACGACGTCGGCGTCGGCGGCGCGGCGCCGCGCGGCGAACACGAAGCAGCGCTCGAAGTACGGGCAGCGGAGCCGCGTGCACAGGTCCGATTCGGCGGCGATCTCGTCCCACAGCTCGCCGCTCGGCGTGAAGCTCAGGTCCGAGAGGCTCCCGTCCGACGTGCGCGACGCCCACGCGCCCACCGTCTCGAGCTCGTCGCGCCGGTCCGGCTCGAGCAGCGTGCCCACGGCGCGTCCGGCCTGCTCCAGGCGGCTCAGGCAGACGTAGTTGCGCCACCCCTTGAGGAGCGCGTACCGCACGGGCCGGTCCTCGGTGCCCACGGCGCCCGCCAGGAGCGGCAGGTCCTTCCCCACCAGTTGCTCCTGCAGGTTGATCGTGTTGGTCGAGACGACGGTGCGCTCGCCGTTGGCCGCGGCCCAGCCGATCGCCGGCACCAGGTACGCGAAGCTCTTGCCCACGCCGGTGCCGGCCTCGAGCACGGCCACGCCGCCCTCGTTGTACGTGTCGGCCACGTACGCGGCCATGTCGCGCTGGCTCTGCCGGTCCTCGTGCAGCCCGAGCGCGTGCGCGACCGGGCCGCCGGGCGCGAGCTGCCGCGCGACCGCGACCGGGTCCAGGGCCTGCGTGGTGCGCGCCCTGGGGACCTCGACCACGACGTAGAGCGCGCTGGCCGCGTTGTCCACGATGCCGAACCCGACGCCGCCGTCGTGGAGGCGCACCGCGACGTCGAGGTCGGCGTTGGAGGGATCGAGCCGGCCGCTGGGGTGGTTGTGGAGCACCATCTGCCCGCGCGCCGCGACGCCGGGCAGCGCGAGCACCGCGTCCACGGTGCCGCGCGCCACCGCTTCCGCGCGCGTCACGGTGCCGTCGGGCCCGACGTCGGCCACGAACGACACCTCGCGGCCGCCCGCCGCCGCGATCGCCTCCGCGATCGTCTCGCGTGCCGCGGCGGCGAGCCGTCCGCCCGTCATGTCTTGAGTTCGCGCTTCCGGGCGGCCGGGAACAGCACGTTGTTGAGGATCAGCCGGTAGCCGGGCGACGTGGGGTGCAGCGACAGGTCGGTCGGCGGCGCGCCGATCTGGTGCTGCGGGTCCTCGGGATCGTGGCCGCCGAGGTACGTCCAGGTTCCCTGGCCGAGATCGCCGTGGATGTACTTCACCCAGGGCGCGCCGGGCTCCTCCGCGAGGATGGTGTCGGCCGACTTCAGCGTGTTGCGGGTGAAACTCGTCGTCACGCCGTAGAAGTCCGGGATGACCTGCCGGTGGCACTGGACCAGCATCGTGTAGACCGGGTCGATCTTCGCGCTGAAGTTGAACAGCTCGAACGCGCCGAGCGGCTGGCGCTTGGCGGGGTTGTTGACCTGGTGCCCGTCGATGTCGGAGAAGACCGGGATGGCCGGGTCCTTCTCGAGGTGGCCGTTCTCGCACGCCAGCGCGCGCGGCCAGTCCAGCTTGGCGTCGGCGTCGGGGTCCATCGGCGTGCCGTCGGCGAAGGCGGCCGCGATGTCCACGTCGTGCGCCGCGAGCGCCAGCTCCAGCGTCTCGGTCGCGGTGCACATCGCGAACAGGAAGCCGCCGTTCGCGACGTACGCGCGCAGCTGCGCCGCGACCGCCCTCTTGAGCGCCGGCGTGTTCGGGAAGTGCAGCTGCCGGGCCGTCGCCAGGTCCGCCTGCACCATGTCCTGGAGCCACGAGGCGCCGGGGTAGGTCAGGTAGAACTTCGAGTCCTGCCCGGTGAAGTCCTCGTGGTGCAGGTGCAGCCAGTCGTAGCCGGCGAGGCCGCCCTGCAACACGTCGGGGTCCCACACGCGCGTGAAGGGAATGTCGGCGTACTGCAGGGCCATCGTGACGGCGTCGTCCCACGGCGGCGC
>DATKNX010000093.1:0-2221 GCA_035541085.1 Gemmatimonadales bacterium
TGGCAGTGCGCGTTGACCGTGCCGGGGAGGAGGAGACTGCCGGGAAGACGGAGGCCGTCCGGCGTGTCGGCGGCGGCGACCGCCGTGATACGACCCTCCGCAATCTCCACGGCGAGACCGCTCTGCACGCGTCCGCCAGCATAGACGAGGTCGGGGAGGAGGCGCATCGGCGCTGGATTCTACCTCGCCCGTGCGCCCCCGCTCAATATGAGGCGGCGTGCCCTCAGCGCGCCGGCGGCGTGGCGCGCGACGGGCGGTCCGGCTCCGAGCCGTCGTCGAGGCTCTTGAGGTAGGCGACCAGGTCGACGAGGTCCCGGACCGTCATCTGCGTGCCGTAGTCCGGCATGGTCGACAGCCCGCGATCGTCGGTGTAGCCGAGCCCGTCGACGATCCGCGCATTCGGGTTCACGATGGACTCGACGAGGTAGCCGGGATGATGGCGGGCCACGCCGGCCAGGCTGGGCCCGGGTCGTGATGGCGCGGGCATCCGATCGTCGGGCATCGCGTGGCAGGCAAAGCATCGAAGCCTCGCAAACGCCGCGCGTCCCCGTGCCGCATCGCCCGGCGGCGTCGTCACGGTTCCCGCGACCCGCGCGCCCTCGCTGCGCGCCGGGCTCGGCGTGATGTTCGTGACGTGACTGGCCGGCCGGCGCTCGAATGCCGTGTGGCGGCCCGGCGTGACTTCGCCGAGCGCGGCCGTGCACGCGAAGATCGCAAGGACGATCATCGCCTCTCCCGCCACGTACTGGGACAGTCGCGCGGGCGCCGCGTCCGCCCGAACGCACGGGCGGGGGCGACGGAACAGCAAACGGCGGATTCGGAAGAGACGCCCGCCGAACCCCCGGCTCCCTCCACCCCCGTCGAGTTTCGGGAGCACGAGGTAGCGGTTGACGGCGCCCAGCCACGCGACGGCCGCGGCCAGCGCGACCTTGACGAGGAGCAGCTGGCCGTATGCGGTGGTCCACAGGCGCGTGATCGCACCCAGCTGCGTCCAGGCGTTCGCGATGCCCGTGGCAGCGACGGCGAGCAGGCAGAGCCCCGCGATGCGCGAGAATCGACGCCCGATCGGGCCAAGGACCGCCCGCGGCAGGCTCGCCTGCGCCGGGAGCACGGAGAGGGCAAGCGCCAGGAGGCCGCCCGTCCAGGCCGATGCCGCAACGGCATGCACCCAGTCGATGGCGACGCTCACGGTGGCGTCGCCCCAGTCGGCGGCGTGGCCGGTGAGGCTCACGGTGAGCGCGCCGGCGAGAGCGATGAGCAGGCAGAGCACGCGAGGGGCGGTCGACCCCGCGAGCGACAGGAGGGCGCCGAGCGCGAGCATGCCCGCGCGCGCGGCCAGCACGGCGCCCACGTGCGTTCGGGCCACGACCTCGGGCACCTGGGAGATGGCGGCGGCCAGGGGAGCCCGGCTCATGGCCTGCGTGCGCAAGACCAGCTCGGCCATGGTCGCGAGCACGAGGAGGACGAGACTGCGCGTGATGGATGCACGAAGCCTCGCGCGGCTCGGGCCGAGCTCCGGGAGCCGCGCCGGAAGCACGGCCTGCTCGAGGACGAGTCCCCCGATGGCCACGGCCAGGCCCGCCAGGCTGATGCCGTGGAGGAGCGCCAGCGCGACGGGCGTCACTTGAGCAGGAACGAGAAGGTGCCTTCTCTCTGATGGCCGTCGCGCGCGATCACGCTCCAGGAGACGCGATAGCGGCCCGGCGTCAACGGCGGCAGCTCCACCTCGAGGAGTCGGGGATCGCGGGAGCTCACCCGCCCGTTGCCCTTGTCGACCCGACGCCTGTCGCGGCCCTCCACCGAGATCGCCGCGAACATGGGCTCGATGGGCCCATCGAACCAGATGCGCACGTAGGCCGGCGATTCGGCGATCGTGGCGCCGGTGCGGGGCTCGGACCGGATCACGAACGCGTGGCCCCAGGCGCTCTCCACGGCCGGGATCAGGCCCGCGGCGGCTCCGAGCACGAGGCAGAGGGCCGCGCGCCACCTGTGGACTCCAGCAGTCGCTCTCACGCGCGCCGGAAGGCCGCGCCGCGCGACGGGCCCCCGCCTATCCAATGACGTCGTAGGGCCTCATCATGTCGTTGTCCTCGTGCTCGAGGATGTGGCAGTGGAAAACATACCGGAACTTCTGGCCGCGCCTGACATGGATCCCGTTGGGCAGGTCGAACCGCATGATGACCCGGGTGACCTCGCCGGGGAACGCCATGACGGTGTCCTT
>DATKNX010000094.1:0-6143 GCA_035541085.1 Gemmatimonadales bacterium
GGCCGCGCGGCGGCGCATCTGGCGGCGGCGTGCGGCGCCTGCCAGCTTTTGACGCAGCGCCCATTCGCGACGACCCACGCCCGGACGGTTCGGGGGAGTGCCCGACATGCGTTGCACCCGCTGCGGCCGCGAGGCCGCCGAATCCGACAAGTTCTGCGCGGAGTGCGGGATGTTCCTGCGCGACGCCTGGTCCGAGCAGCGGCTCCTGGCGCCGATGCTGCTCGAGAGCGAGGGCAAGCACCAGGACGCGCGCCGCGAGCTGGAGCGCCTGGTCCAGACCCAGCCGAGCGCGCTGGCCTGGCACTGCCTGGGCGAGGTGCACATGCACCAGGGCACCTTGAACCGCGCCATCGAGTGCTACCGCAAGTCGCTGGAGCTGGCGCCGCGCTTCCTGCTCTGCTGGTACGACCTCGGCGTGGCCTACTACCACCGCGGCAACATGCCCGCGTCCATCGCCGCGTACCGCCGCTGCCTGGAGCTGGACCCGCACTACAACGCCGCGCACTACCGGCTGGGCGTCGCGCTGTTCCACGCCGGCGACCTCGACGCGGCGCGCGAGCACTTCGAGAAGTGCACGGCCCTGACGCCGGAGTACCTGCGCGCCCGCTACCACGTCGCGCTCATCCACCAGCGCAAGGACGAGCTGGATCCGGCCGAGCGCGAGTTCCGGGGCTACCTCACCGAGGCGATCGGCGGCGCCACCAGCCTCTACCACCTCGGCGAGATCCAGCGCGCGCGCGGCGACGCGAAGGGCGCGTCGGCGTTGTTCGAGCAGGCGCGGACCGCCGGCTCCAAGGCGCAGCCCTGAGCCCGCGGTGACCGCTCCCGGCGCGGACCGGCTCATCTACGACTGGGCGCTCGTCGGCGCGGCCCCGTCGGCCCCGCGCGCGGCCATGCTCGACGACGAGACGCTGCGCGACGGCCTGCAGAGCCCGTCCGTCACCGACCCCGCCGTCGAGACCAAGCTCGAGATCCTGCACCTGATGAACGGGCTCGGTATCGAGACCGCCGACGTCGGGCTCCCGGGCGCGGGCCCGCGGCAGCGCGAGGCGGTGGAGCGGCTGTGCGTCGAGATCCGCGACCAGAAGCTCCGCATCCGGCCCAACTGCGCCGCGCGCACGGTCGCCGCCGACATCCAGCCCGTCGCGGACGTCGCGCAGAAGACCGGCGTCCCGATCGAGGCCTGCGTGTTCATCGGCTCCAGCCCCATCCGGCAGTACGCCGAGGAGTGGGGCATCGAGCGCATCCTGCGCCACACCGAGGAGGCAGTGCGGTTCGCGGTCTCCGAGGGGCTCGACGTCATGTACGTCACCGAGGACACGATCCGCTCGCAGCCCGACGACCTGCGGCTCCTGCTGGCGGCCGCGGTGCACGCCGGCGCGAAGCGCGTGTGCCTCTGCGACACCGTGGGCGCGGCCGTGCCGGCCGGCGTCCGCAACCTCGTGACGTGGGTGAAGCAGCTCCTGGCCGAGCGCGGGGTGGCGGACCGCGTGGGCATCGACTGGCACGGCCACCGCGACCGCGGGCTCGACGTGGCGAACACGCTCGCGGCGCTCGAGGCGGGCGCCACGCGCGTGCACGGCACCGCGCTCGGCGTCGGCGAGCGGGTCGGCAACACGCCGATGGAGCAGCTGCTGGTGAACCTCAAGCTCCTCGGCTGGCGCGACGACGACCTCACCACGCTGCCGGCCTACTGCGCGGCCGTCTCCCGCGCGACGGGCGTGCCCATCCCGGCCAACTGGCCGGTCGTCGGGCGGGACGCCTTCCGCACCGCGACGGGCGTGCACGCCGCGGCGGTCGTGAAGGCGCAGAAGAAGGGCGCCGAGTGGCTCGCCGACCGCATCTACTCGGGCGTGCCGGCGAGCTGGGTGGGCCGCGCGCAGGAGATCGAGATCGGCCACATGTCGGGCGGCTCCAACGTGCTCCACTGGCTGCGCAGTCGCGGCCTCCCCACCGACCAGGCCGTGGTTGACGCGGTGATGGTCGTGGCCAAGCGCTCGGAGCGGCTCCTCACCGAGCAGGAGATTCTCGACGTCGTGCGCGCGGCGGCCGGCCGCGCCGGCGGCTGAGGAGCGCCGTGGCCGACGTCCGCGCCAGCATCGACCTCGCGCTGCCGCCCGCGGCGGCGTTCGACGCGCTCGTCGAGGAGCTGGCGAACGCGCTGACTCGGCTGGGCATCCGCTTCGAGCCGGGGCCCGGCGGCCGCGTCGCCGAGGGTGCCTTCGAGGTGGGCAAGGTGGTCGCGTGGGAGCCGGGGCGCGGGCTCGCGATCGAGTGGCGGCACGCGAGCTGGAGCCCCGGCGTCGTCACGGAGATGCACCTGACGCTGGAGCCGACGGGCGGCGGCTCGCGCGCGACGCTCGAGCACCGCGGCTGGGACGCGGCCGTCGGCGATCCGGTGGAGCTGGCGGGCTGGTTCGCGGGCCAGGTGCTGGCGCCGCTGATCAGCGCGAGCAGCCCGGGAGCGTTCGGCGACTGGTTCACCGACCGGCGCGCCCGGCGGCCGTCGGGCCCGGCCGCGCGCGCGACCTACCTGCACCCGCTCTACCACCTCCCGAACTTCCGGGCGATCCTCGCCGAGCTGGCGCTGACGCGCGACGACTACCTGCTCGACGTGGGCTGCGGCGGCGGCGCGTTCCTCGCCGCCGCGCTCCACAGCGGCTGCCGCGCGGCGGGCCTGGACCACAGCGCCGAGATGGTGCGGGTGGCGCGCGAGGCGAACCACGACGCCGTCTCCGCCGGCCGACTCGACGTGCGCGAGGGCGACGCGGCGGCGCTCCCCTTCCCCGACGCCACGTTCACCTGCGCCGCGATGACCGGCGTCCTGGGCTTCCTCGCCGACCCCGTGCGCGTGCTCTCCGAGATCCGGCGCGTGCTCGTGGGCGGCGGCCGGTTCGTCGGCCTCGGCGCCGACCCGGAGCTGAAGGGGACGCCCGCCGCGCCGGAGCCGATCTCCTCGCGGCTGCGCTTCTACGACAGCGAGCAGCTCGAGGCCCTCGCGCGGCGCGCCGGGTTCGGCGAGGTGCGCGTGGTGCGCCGCGACCTGCAGGCCTTCGCGCGCGAGGCGGGCGTCCCCGAGGCGCACCTGCCGCTGTTCGCCGCCGGCGAGGGCGGCGGCGCGCGCTTCCTGCTGGCGCGCAAGGCCTGAGCGCCGGGCCGCCCCGCGGCCCCGGACGCACGACGGCCGCCCGTCACCGGGCGGCCGTCGCCGTTCAGGGAAGCGGGCGTCTCAGCTTCCCGTCGTCTCGCAGCGCGAGGGCGGCATCGTCGCCGTCGGCGCCACCTTGGCGAAGTAGAGCGCGCGCACCGCCGGCACCGGGATCGGGCCGTACGAGAGCGCCTGGTCGTGGAAGCGGCACAGGTTGAAGCTCGGCCCTTCCTTCTGCTCGGCCGCGCGCCGGAAGTCCCACCACTCGCGCACGCCGACCGGATACGTGTTGAGCTGCACGTAGTCGAGCTGCGCCCGCTGGTACTTGGCCGTCGCCTCGGGCAGCTCCTGGAACGCGTCGCGCACCATCAGGTTCACCGCGCTGGCGCTGTCCATGCCGAGCGTGTGCATCCGGACGTCGATGATGACGTTGGCGTACATCCGCAGGTCGGCCTTCAGCGCCACGAGGTGCGCCTTCACGGCGTCGCCGCCGTTCTCGCCGAGCGCCTCCATCGCCTGCTCCATGTACACCGCCCAGCCCTCGATGTACGTGTTGGTGCCGTACACGGCCCGGAGCAGCCGCCGCCACTCGGGCGTGACGCGGTTCGCGTAGTCCCCCTGCACGATGTGGCCGGGCATCGCCTCGTGAATCGTGAGCGAGAGCATCTTGTACTTGTTGTACTCGCGCAGCTTGGCCTCGGCCTGCGCGTTCGACCACTCCTTCGGGACCGGCGTCACCCAGTAGAAGGCGCTGAGGTTGGGCTGCAGCGCCGGCGCGAACACCGCGCCGCCTACGCCGTAGGTCCCGCGCTCGAAGACCGGCGTCGGGATCACCTTCAGGTTCGAGAAGTCGGTCTGCGACAGCACGTGGTGGTCCATCACGAACTGCTCGAGCTCGGTCACGGTCCGCTGCCCCACGGCTACCAGCGAGTCGCGGTTCGCGTGCTCCTCGCCGATCTTCGCCAGCACCCGGCCCACGATCGCGTTCAGCACCGCGTCGCTGTCACCGGTCGGCCGCTTGCCCGGGAACCATGTCGGGTAGAGCGGATCGGCCAGCTGCAGCATCTCGTGGCGGATCGTGCGCATGCTGTCCTCGGCCGACTTCAGCATCTCTTCCGGCGTCACCGAGGCCTGGAGGTAGTAGCGCCACTTCTGGTCGAACATCGAGCGCCCCATCCGCCAGTCGAACGCCGCCCGCTTGGGGAGCGTGTCCTTCACGAAGGCGTTGTAGTGCGCGATGGCTGCGAGCGCCGGTCCCTGTGCGGCCTTGTAGCGCGCCTCGGAGGGCGTGCCCTTCACGAAGGCCGCCCCCATCCCCTTGATGAGGTCCGACACGCCCGCCATCTCCCCCAGCGCCACGCGGCGGTACACCTCGTTGGAGGCGGTGAGATTCGTCACCGCCACGCCGATCCACGCCGGGATCTTCTCCACGCGCGTCGTGAGGTCGCGCGCGCGGGTCGCCGTGTCGGCGTACTCGAGGCTGATGTTCGCGAACAGCGCGCTGCCCAGGATCTCCGGGTAGAGCTGCGGCCGGCGCTGGTAGAAGCGTTCGCTGTCGAGGCTGTAGGCCGCGAACTTCATCGCGTTCGACAGCAGGTCGTAGTCCGCCTGCGTCTGCGGGTCGAGGCCGTCGCGCTTGACGGCCGCGAGCCGCGTCGCGAAGCCGCGGAAGTACGCGCGCTGGTGGTCGAGCGCGGCCGGCGTGAAGTCGTCCAGCATCGCGTCGAGGTGCAGGGTGTCGTGCGTCGCCGGGTCCACGAACACGTGGAGCCCCACCTGCGTCGCGCCCGACGGCGAGAAGCTGAGCGAGGTGTAGACGAAGTCGTTGGCGAGCGTGGGGAACTGGTCGCCGCCCTTGCTGCAGGCGGCCAGGCCGGCGACGAGCGCGGCGCCGGCGACGAGCATCGTGAGCTTGCGGAGCACGGGACACCCTCTCGTGAGGACGGTTGACGACCGCGCAGAATGTGTGCCGCACGCCGCACCGCCGCCACCGGCGGGCCGCGCGCCCGCCCCGCACAAACCCGACAGCGTTCCTCTCTTATCCCGGCGTTCCCCAAACGGCGCCGCGCCGCCCGGCCATCGCCGGACGGCGCGGAGCCCCGCCACGCCAGGCTAGAACTGCCGCGTCTCGCCGGGCGTCATCACCTGGAGCCGGCGGTCGCCGCGGAACGCCGCGCGCACCTCGGCCGTCGTGGCGAGGCCCGGGAACGTCGCGTAGTGCATCGGCACGATGACCGACGGCCGGAAGAACTTCCGCACCGCCAACGCGGCCGTGCGCGGGTCCTCCGTGTACGGCCCGCCGCCGACGCAGAGCAGGATGATGTTCGGGTGGTAGAGCTGCTGGATGAGCGACATGTCGCCGAAGATCCAGGTGTCGCCGGTGTCGTAGAGCCGGCGCCCGTCCTTGAACTCGAGCACGAAGCCCAGCGGGCGCCCGTCGGGCACGCTGCCGTGCATCGCCGGCACCGCGTGGATCGTGACGTCGCCGACCTTCACGGTGCCGCCCACGTTCACGCCCACCAGCTGCGAGTCGGGCAGGCCGAGGGTCTGGGCCCAGTCAAAGGCGCCCACGACCTTCGCCCCGCTCGCGAGCGCGATGGCCTTCACATCGGCCGTGTGGTCGGAGTGCGAGTGCGTGACGATGATGGCCGCCGGGTGGTAGCGCGAGGTGTCCTTGAGCGAGTCGGGCGTGGCCGGATCCTGCCGCAGGAACGGGTCCACGAGGAGCTGCGTGCCGCCCGGCGAGGTGACGAGGAAGGCGGCGTGGCCGAGCCACGTGACGGTGATCTTGCCGGGCCGGGCCGGGTGGCGCGGCGGCCGCGGGGCGGCGGTCGAGGCAGCCGCCAGGGCGAGCGTGGCGGCCAGCGCCAGGCCGAGGGCCGGCGCCGCCGCGCGGAACGAACGGCGTGTCATCTCTTGCTCTCCGTTTTGACGGGACGGACAATTGTACATTCCCAGCGGTCCGCGTCCCACCCCCCGGACCGGCCGCGGCCCG
>DATKNX010000095.1:0-6021 GCA_035541085.1 Gemmatimonadales bacterium
GTCGCGATGGTCGCGCATCACCTCCAGCTCGAACTCCTTCCACCCCACGACGCTCTGCTCGACCAGCACCTGCCGCACGGGCGACGCGTCGAGGCCGCGCTGCGCCTGCTCCGCCAGCTCCGCCGGGTTGTAGGCGATGCCTCCGCCCGTGCCGCCCAGCGTGTAGGAGGGCCGGATGATGGCCGGGAAGCCCGTGCGCTCGACGATCGCCGCCGCCTGCTCCACCGTCGTGGCGAAGCCGCCGGCCGCCACCGCGAGGCCGATGCGCTTCATCGCCGCCGCGAACGCCTCGCGGTCCTCGGCCATCTCGATGGCGCGCGCGTTCGCGCCGATCAGCTCGACCCCGTAGCGCTCGAGGACGCCGCCGCGGTGCAGCGCCATCGCCACGTTGAGGGCCGTCTGCCCGCCCATCGTGGGCAGCAGCGCGTCCGGCCGCTCGCGCGCGATGACCCGCTCCACCCACTCCGCCGTCACCGGCTCGACGTAGGTGCGGTCGGCCAGCTCGGGGTCGGTCATGATGGTCGCCGGGTTGGAATTCACCAGCACGACCTCGTAGCCCTCCTCCTTGAGGGCCTTCACCGCCTGGGTGCCCGAATAGTCGAACTCGGCCGCCTGCCCGATGACGATCGGGCCGGAGCCGACGAGGAGGATCCGGTGCAGGTCAGTCCGCTTGGGCATGGACCAGGTCGCGCAGGGTCCGGTCGAACGGGATGGCCGGCGCCCAGCCGGTGGCGGCGCGGATCTTCCCGCTGTCGCCCACCAGGGTCGGGATGTCGGCCGGCCGCATGAACTCCGGGTCGCTCTCGGCGATGGCGTCCACGCCGACGATGGCGGCGAGACGGTCGAACAGCTCGCGCAGGGCGACGCCCCGCTCCGACGCCACGTTGTAGATCTCGCCCGGCGCGCCGCGCCCGAGGAGCGCGACGTAGGCGGCCGCCACGTCGCGCACGTCGAGGAAGTCGCGCACCGGATCGAGGTTGCCCACCTTGACCACGCGGGCGCCCGCGAGGCGCGCGCCCCTCAGGCGCCGCGCGAAGGCGGGGGCCACGAACCGCTCGTCCTGGCCCGGGCCCGTGTGCGGGAAGGCGCGCGCGATCACGATGCGCAGGCCGGTCCGGAGCCGTGTCTCCCCCGCCGCGAGCTCGGCGCCGGCCTTCGACGCCGCGTACGGCGAGCGGGGCGCCACCGGATCGCTCTCGCGGAGCGGCCGCGCCGGGCCCGCGCCGTACACCTCCGCCGTGGAGACCACGAGCACCAGCGGGTCGATCTCACCGCCCAGGCGCCGCCGCCCCAGCTCGCCCAGGAGCCGTGCGGTGCCGGCGGCGTTCACCGACCACGCCACGCCCGGATCGCGGAGCGCGTCGCCGCCCGAGGCCACCGCCGCCAGGTGCACGACCGCGTCGAGGTTCTGCGCCGCGGCCTGCCGCACGGAGCGCACGTCGCCGAGCTCGAGCGGGATCCACGGCACCGCGGCGCGCTCCGCCTCGGGGATCGCGCCGCGATGCGCCAGCGGCTGTTCCGCCGCCACGACCTCGTGGCCCGCCTCGAGCAGGGCGCGGAGCACCCACCGTCCGGCGAACCCGTCGGCGCCGGTGACCAGCACCCTCATCCGGCGCGCTTCAACCGTTCGAGGTCCGCGTCCACCATCATCCGGATGAGCCCTTCGAAGTCCACCGTGGGGCACCAGCCCAGCTTCGCGCGCGCCTTCGACGGATCGGCGAGGAGCGTCTCGACTTCCGCCGGCCGGTCGAGCGCCGCGTCGTGCCGCACGTACCGGCTCCACTCCAGCCCGACGTGCGCGAACGCGACCTCGCAGCAGTTCCGCACGCTGTGCTGGACCCCGGTCCCGACGACGAAGTCGTCCGGTCCCGCCTGCTGGAGCATGCGCCACATCGCGTCCACGTAGTCGCCGGCGAAGCCCCAGTCGCGGCGCGCGTCGAGGTTGCCCAGCTTCAGCTCGGCGGCCTGGCCGAGCTTGATGCGCGCCACGCCGTGGCTGATGCGCCGCGTGACGAACTCGAGGCCGCGGCGCGGGCTCTCGTGGTTGAACAGGATCCCGCTGACCGCGTACATCCCGTACGACTCGCGGTAGTTGACCGTGAGGTAGTGGCCGTAGACCTTCGCCACGCCGTAGGGCGAGCGCGGGTGGAACGGCGACGACTCCTGCTGCGGCGTCTCCCGCACCTTCCCGAACATCTCGCTCGAGCTGGCCTGGTAGAAGCGCGCGTCCGGCTTCTCGAGCCGGATGGCGTCCAGCAGCCGCGTCACGCCCAGCGCCGTGAACTCCCCGGTCAGCACCGGCTGCGCCCACGACGTGGGCACGAACGACTGGGCTGCGAGGTTGTAGACCTCGTCCGGACGGGCGGCGCGCACGACGGCCTGCAGCGAGTGCTGGTCCAACAGGTCGGCGGGGACGATCTCCATCTTCCCCACCAGGTGCTGGATGCGCTCGTAGCTGTCGTGGGAAGTCCGCCGCACCACGCCCACGACCCGGTACCCCTTGGCGAGCAGGAGCTCCGCCAGATAGGAGCCGTCCTGCCCCGTGACGCCGGTGATGAGCGCGGTCGGCATGTAGACCCCTGAAAGGACGGGTGTTAGGTGCCAGGTGTCGGGTGCACGGCCGCGCACCCCCGCCCCCGGCCACTTGAATCAAGTGCCAGAGCCGGCTAAACTTAGCGGCTGCACCGGACTTTTTGAAGCGAGGATTTTCCAATGGCGCGCGTGTGCGCTGTCTGCGGCAAGGGCCCGAGCTTCGGGCACCACGTTTCGAACGCCAACAACCGGACCACCCGGCGCTGGTACCCGAACCTCCAGGCCGTGCGCGTGCTGGTCGACGGCGTGCCGAAGCGCATCCGCGTGTGCGCGGCGTGCCTGAAGTCGGGGCGGATCACGAAGGCGCCGCGGGGGAAAGCGAAGGCCGCGGCGGCGGGGGCTGGGGCGGCGTAGGGCGGGGTCCGGGGTTCGGATAGCAAAAGCGGGGGACCGACTCGGTCTCCCGCTTTGTTTTGGCCATCGTCTTCCCGGACCGCGGATCCCGATCCCCGGACCCTATTCCTTCAGCAACTCGATCCTCGCCGTCTCACCGCCGTCCCCGATCCGGTGGCCGAGGCGGAGAATGCGCGTGTAGCCGCCGGGCCGGGCCTGGAAGCGCGGACCGAGCTCCTTGAACAGCTTCGTGGTGACGATCTTGTCGCGGATGCGGCGCTCCACCAGCCGGCGCGCGTGCAGGTCGCCGCGGCGCGCCAGGGTGATGAGCTTCTCGGCCACGGGCCGCAGCTCCTTGGCCTTGGCCACCGTGGTCACGATGGCGCCGTGGCGGAACAGGTCCGTCGCCATGTTCGACAGCATCGCCCGGCGATGCGACGAGGTGCGCGAGAGCTGGCGATCCTTGGCGCGGTGCCGCATCAGGCCTCCCGGCCCGCCTCGGCGATCAGCGGGCGGACGACCGGCTTGGTGCCCGGGTCCAGGATGCGGAGGCCGCCCTCGGCCTCTTCCCACTGCATCCCGAACGCCAGCCCTTCCTTGAGCAGCAGCTCGGCGATCTCGGCCACGGCCTTCTCGCCGACGTTCCGCACCTTCAGCAGCTGCTCCTCCGTGTTGCGCACGAGGTCGCCCAAGGTGCGGATGTTGGAGTTCTTGAGCGAGTTGATGGACCGCACCGAGAGCCCGCAGTCGTCGATCGAGCGGTTCAGGAGCCCGTGCAGCCGCTCCAGGTCGCCCGAGGGCTCGGCCGGCACCTCGGCCGGCACCATCGGGACCGTGCCGAACGAGATGAAGTAGGCGAAGTGGTGCTGCGCGAGGGCGGCGGCGTACGCGACCGCGTCCTCGGGCGTGATCGAGCCGTTGGTCTCGACGTTGAGCGTCAGGCGGTCGAAGTCGGTGCGCTGTCCGACGCGCGTCTCCGTGACCGTGAAGTTGGCGCGCTTGACCGGGCTGTAGATCGAGTCGATCCGCACCACGTCCACCGGCATCGCCCGGTCCACCGGGTGCAGGTCGGCGTCGACGTAGCCGCGGCCCTTGTTCACGTACAGGTCCACGGTCACGTCGCGGTCGTCCTGCAGCGTGAACAGCAGGTGGTCGGGGTTGATGATGGTGACCGAGCCGTGCGCCTCGATGTCGCGGGCGTAGACGGCGCCGGCGGCGCTGCGCCGGATGTGCAGCGTCGCCTCGTCCGTCTCGGGCGCGAGCACCAGCGTGAGCGCCTTGAGGTGCTGGATGATCTGGTGCACGTCCTCGACGACGCCGGACACGGTCTGGTGCTCGTGCTGGACGCCGTCCATGCGGAACGCCCACACGGCCGAGCCGCGCAGCGACGAGAGCAGCATGCGCCGGAGACCGTTGCCCAGCGTGTACCCGAACCCGCGCTCCAGCGGCTGCAGCCGGAACTCGGCGGCGTTCGGATTGTCCTCCCGCTTGGTCATCTCGACCAGCTGCGGGCGGACGAGCCCGGTGAGATCAATCGTCATGTTCACTTGGAGTAGAGCTCGACGATCAACTGTTCCTCGGCCGCGATCGGGATGGCATCTCGGGTCGGGCGCTCGACCAGCTTGCCGGTCATGGCGCCGCGATCCACGGCCACCCAGGAGACCGGCTGTCCCTTGGACGCCAGCTCGAGGGAGACCGCGATGGCATCGATTTCCCGGCTCGCCTTGGCGACGCGGATCTCGTCGCCGGGGCGGAGCAGGTAGGACGGGACGTCGACGGGGCGGCCGTTGACCTCGACGTGACGGTGACGCACCAGCTGCCGGGCCGCCTTGCGGCTCGACGCCAGCCCCATCCGGTAGACGATGTTGTCGAGCCGCGACTCGAGTGCGATCAGCAGGTTCTCGCCCGTGCGGCCCGGCTCGTGGACGATCCGCTCGAACGTGTTGCGGAACTGCTGCTCGCTGAGTCCGTAGATCCGCTTCACCTTCTGCTTCTCACGCAGCTGCCGCGCGTACTGCGACGCCTTGCGGCGCCGGCCCGACGCCTGGCCGTGCTGGCCCGGGGCGTAGGCGCGCTTCTCGACCGCGCACTTCTCCGTGAGGCAGCGCGAGCCCTTGAGGAAGAGCTTGGTGCCCTCGCGGCGGCACAGCTTGCAGTTCGCTTCGATGTATCGGGACACTACACCCTGCGCTTCTTGGGCGGACGGCAGCCGTTGTGCGGGATCGGCGTGACGTCCCGGATGGACTTGACGATCAGGCCGGCGTTGGCGAGCGCCTGGATCGCCGACTCCCGGCCCGCGCCGGGGCCCTGCACCCGCACGTGCACCCGCCGCACGCCGAGGTTGAACGCCTCGCGGCCCGCCTGCTCGGCCGCCACGGTGGCGGCGAACGGCGTGGACTTCTTGGATCCCTTGAAGCCCGACTTCCCGGCCGTGCCCCACGCGACCACGTTGCCGTTGAGGTCGGCGACGGTGACGATCGTGTTGTTGAACGTGGCCATGATGTGCACCACGCCCTCCGACTCGACCACCTTCTTCGCCTTCCGCGCGGCCTTCTTGGGCGCGCCTTCCGCCCCGCCCTCGCCCGCCGCCCCTTCGGGGGCCGCGGCTGCGGGCGGCGCGTCGGGCGCCGGAGTCGGTTTCGGCTGTTCCTGATCGGCCATGGGCTATTTCTTGAGGATCGCCTTCTTCTTGCCGGCGATGGTCCGGCGCGGCCCCTTCTTGGTCCGCGCGTTGGTCCGCGTGCGCTGGCCGCGCACGGGCAGGCCGCGGCGGTGACGGATGCCGCGGTAGCAGCCGATGTCCATCAGCCGCTTGATGTTCATCGCCACTTCCGTCCGCAGCGCGCCCTCGACCTTGTGGTCGCGCTCGATGACCTGGCGCAGCCGCGAGACTTCCGCGTCGCTCAGGTCCCGGACCCGCGTGGCGGGGTTGATGCCCGTCCGCTCCAGAATGCTCGTCGCCGTCGAGCGCCCGACGCCGAAGATGGCCGTCAGTCCGACCTCGACGCGCTTGTCGCGTGGAAGATCCACGCCCGCGATGCGTGCCACCCGCTAACCCTGCCGCTGCTTGTGCTTGGGGGAGCGCTTGCAGATCAC
>DATKNX010000096.1:0-22618 GCA_035541085.1 Gemmatimonadales bacterium
CGGCCGCGGCCGGCAGCACGGCCGCGCCGGGCGGCGCTCCCGCCGGCCCGGGCGCCGCGGCGCCGGCCGCGGCGGGGAGCCCCGGGCCCGACCAGCTGATGGAGCTCGGCCTGCAGCAGCTGAGGCGCGGCAGCCCGTCCACGGCGCGCAGCGCCTTCGGGGAGTTCCTCAAGCTCTACCCGGCGCACGCGCGCGCCGGCGACGCGTGGTTCTTCACGGGCGAGGCGTGGACGGCTGAGAAGAACGCCGATTCGGCGGCCGCCGCCTACCGCCAGGTGGTGCAGCACTACCCGCAGTCGGGCCACGTGGCCGGCGCGCTGTACAAGCTTGGCACCATCGCCCTCGCCGCGGGCCGGAAGGACGACGCGCGGGCGCAGTTCACGCAGCTGGTGGGCGCCTACCCGCTGTCGGACGAGGCCGCGCTGGCGCGCGAGCAGCTGCGCACGCTCGGCGCCGCGGCGCCCGCGCCGCCGCGCCACTAGCGGAAGGGCGCGGCCGCCGTGGCCAGGTTCAAGCGCAACGAGCGCGGCGAGATGCCGTTCCTCGACCACCTCGAGGAGATGCGCTGGCGCCTGATCTGGAGCCTGCTGGCGCTCACGATCGGCTTCGTGGTGGGCTTCGTGCTGGTGGACGAGCTGAACGTGATGGGCCTGCTGATGCGCCCCATCACGCCGGAGCTCGCGGGCGGCAAGCTCTACTTCACCAGCCCCATCGAGCCGTTCATGATCACCCTCAAGCTGGCGTTCTTCGTGGGGGTGGTGCTCGCCTCGCCGGTCGTCATTTGGCAGCTGTGGCGCTTCCTCTCGCCGGCGCTCTACGAGAAGGAGCGCCGCATCGTGCTGCCGGTGGCGATGGTGGCGGTGCTGCTCTTCGTGGCGGGCGCCGCGATGGCCTACCTGCTGATCCTGCCGATGGCCATCAAGGTGCTGTTCACCTTCCAGTCGCAGAGCCTGCAGCCCATCGTCACGGCCCGGGAGTACTTCGGCTTCGCCGCGCAGGTGGTGATCGCCTTCGGCGCCATCTTCGAGCTGCCGCTGGTGCTGCTCATCCTGGTGTACCTCCGGGTCATCTCGGCGGCGTTCCTGAGCCGCAACCGCCGCTTCGCGGTCGCGGGCAACGCCTTCCTCTCGATGGTGCTGGCACCGCCCGACCTGATCTCGATGACGCTGATGATGGTCCCGGTGCAGCTGCTGTTCGAGATCACGGTGGTCGTGGCGCGGATCATGGAGCGCCGCCGCGCGCGCGCCGAGGCGGCCGCCGGGGACGAGGTCGCCGCCGCGGGCGAAGCCTAGGGTGAGGGTTCCCGGGGCGGTGGGGCTGCTGCTCGCCCTGCTGGCGGCGGCGCCGGCGGCGGCCCAGGTGCCGCGGGGCAAGCCCCCGCTCCCGGGCCGCCCGCCCGCCGACACCACGGGCCAGCGCCGCGACTCCACCGCCTCCGACACGGGCAAGGTCGGCCGCGGCGCGGGCCTGCCGAGCGCGCCGTCCCGCAGCTTCCAGACGCCGGACTCCGTCGAAGCCGGGCTCCTGGACTCGCTGAACTACCGCATCACGCGCTACGCCGCCGACTCCGTGCAGTTCCTGCCGGGGCCGAAGGAGATCCGGATGAGCGGCCAGGCCCTGGTGGCGCGCGAGGGCTCGACCCTGCAGGCCGACACCATCAACTACGCCGAGAAGAACTGCGCCATCCACGCGGCCGGCGCGCCGCAGCTGTTCGACGCGACCGGCGTGGTCGTCGGCCACGGGATGCTGTACGACGCGTGCAACCACGCGGGCCTCATCGGCACCGCCACCACCGACGTGAAGGAAGGCCCCGGCACCTGGTACATCCGCGGCAACCTCGCCGTGGACAACGAGCAGAACCGCGTCTACGCGGCCGGCGGCAACATCACGAGCTGCGACCTGCCGGACCCGCACTACCACTTCGCCGCCCGCGAGGTGAAGTGGGTGTCCAAGAGCGTGATGGTGGCGCGCCCCGCGGTGCTCTACGTGGCCGACGTCCCGGTGCTGTGGCTCCCGTTCATCTTCCAGGACATGCGGCACGGGCGCCGCTCCGGGCTCATCCCGCCGAGCTTCGGCCTCAACGACATCGTGCGCAACTCGCCCACGTACAAGCGGCACATCACGAACCTCGGCTGGTACTGGGTGCTCGGCGACTACGCCGACCTCGAGACGACGGTGGACTGGTACTCCCAGCAGAACCTCTCGCTGCGCGGGCAGTTCCAGTACAAGTGGCTGAACCGCTTCATGACGGGCGTCGTGACCTTCCAGGAGCTGCACGAGTTCGCCGGCGGCACGTCGTACCAGATCCAGTGGGGACACCAGCAGGACTTCTCCCTGGAGAGCCACCTCACGGCGAACATCAACTACGCCAGCAGCACGAGCATCATCTCCCGCAACACCGTGGACCCGGTGCTCGCGGTCTCCACCATCAACAGCCAGGTCAACTTCCAGCAGCGATTCCCCTGGGGCTCGCTCTCGGTCGGCGGCAACCGCACGCAGAACCTGAACAACGCCCAGGTATCGACGAACTTCCCGACGGTGGCGTTCACGCCGAACCCGATCGCCGTGTCGGACAACGTCACCTGGACCCCCTCGTTCAGCGTCACCAACGCGCTGCTCGCGAACGGCCCGTCGACCAACGTCGCGGCGAACACGTTCTACCAGCGCGCGGGCGTCGCGACCGACACGACGGTCCGCCCGGCGGACAGCCGCCAGACGCAGATGCAGATCTCGACGCCGCTCAGGATCGGGCGCTGGAACTGGAGCAACGCCGTCACGCTGAACGACCAGTGGAGCAACCAGCGGGTCGTGGACACCATCCTCGACCCGGCCGACACGGCGCGGCGGCTGGTGCGGACGTACGACCAGAGCTACGAGACGGACTTCGACTGGACCACCGGGATCAACCTGCCGCTGCTGCTGCAGGGCTCGTGGAACCTGCAGCCGTCGGTCAACATCGTGAACACCACCAGCGGCCCGTTCATGCTGCGCAACCGCTTCACGAACGGGACGTTCGTCACCCAGGGCAAGCGGCTGGGTTACTCCCTGTCCATCGCGCCGACGTTCTTCGGGCTGTTCCCGGGCTTCGGCCCCATCGCGCGCATCCGCCACTCCATCTCGCCGAGCGTCAGCTGGTCGTACGCGCCGGCGGCGACCATCCCGCTCGACTACGCGCGCGCCCTGGCGAACGGGGGGCCGGTCACCACCGCGGCCGGCCTCGCGAACGGCTGCGGGGCGGGCACGCTGCGCTCGTGCGCCACCCAGACCATCACCCTCGGCCTCAACCAGAACTTCGAGGCGAAGCTGCGCCCGCCGCCCGCGCCGCCCGGCTCCGACACCAGCGGTGCCGCGCCGCCGGAGGCGCGCAAGATCAAGCTGCTCTCGATCCAGACCAGCGCCGTGGGCGTGGACATCGAGCAGGCCAAGAAGAAGGGGTTCACGGGCTGGACCACCGGCACCCTGTCGAACACGTTCGCCACGGACCTCCTGAGCGGCTTCTCGTTCTCGACCTCGCACTCGCTGTTCGACGGCCCCGCCGGCTCGCCCAGCTCGCACTTCCACCCGTACCTGACCAGCGTGTCGGTGCGCTTCGGGCTCGGCGCGAGCTTCCTGCAGGCCATCGGCTCCTTCCTCGGGATGGCGGGCGCGCCGCCCGTGGCCACCCTGGCCGCCCGCCGCGACACCACCCACACGGGGCCCGACACGCTCGCGACGCCGATGCCGTTCCCGGACGCCTACCGGCGGGACCCACTGGCCGGGCGCTCGACGGCGACGAACGCCCAGACGCAGCGGGGCGGCACCGCGTTGTTCAACGCCTCGATCGCGTTCGACTACTCGCGGCAGCGGCCGGTGGATTCCGCCCTGGCGATCCGCACCCACCAGCCGGTGTCGTTCGTGCTTCCGCAGAGCACCATCAGCGGCAGCCTCAGCTTCTCCCCGACCAAGCACTGGTCGGTGTCGTGGGAGACCCTCTACGACATCGAGAAGGGGCAGTTCGCGTCCCACGTGCTCACGCTCAACCGCGACCTGCACGACTGGCGGGCCACGTTCGCCTTCGTGCAGTCGCCGAACGGGAACGTGGTCTTCAACTTCAACATCACGCTGATCGACCAGCCGGAGATCAAGTTCGACTACGACCAGCGCAGCCTGCCGCTCCAGTGACCGCGCGTGCGGATGACGACACGCGGCGCTGTCCGAGCGAGAGGACAGTCGGGGGTGTGCGCGGGATCACGCGGAGAGCCTATGCGTAACGGCGGCAATCGGTTGCACGCCCGGCGCTACCGGGCACGGCACGTGCGATTGATGTTGGTCGACCCTAGTCGGAGTGGCCCATGCGCCGGTTCATGACGCAGCTCCCGCTGGCCGCCGTCCTGCTGCTCGGGGCCTGCTACGACCACAACGGCGGCCCCACCGGGACCTCGGGCGTCCAGCTGCAGGCGCCAGCGTCGCTGACGAGCACCTCGCTCGACAGCGCGGTGTATCTCCAGTGGACGGACAACGCGTTCACCTCGGATCCCAGCGACTTCGCCTACTACCACGTCTACAGCACGACCTACGACCTCGACCAGAACCTGTGCGGCGCGACCTGGGTCACGGAGGGCACCACCGCCTCGTTCCAGTTCCTGGTGGGGGCCCTGGCCAACGGCGTGCCCCAGTGCTACGAGGTCACGGCCGTCTCGCTGGACGGGATCGAGAGCGATCCGTCGCCCATCCGCGACGACACGCCGCGCCCGGACGGCCGCAACGTGCTGGTGTTCACCAGCGACACGCTCGGCGGGGCCGAGAGCGCGTTCCGGTTCTGGATCGACGCCGCCGACAACGGGCTGGTGTACCCGGCGGGCACGCCGGCGGTGGACTTCACGGTCGTGCACGCCTCCGGCGGCACCTACATCGTGCCGCAGGGCAGCGATTCGATGCAGGTCTACGGCTCCGCGCCGATCGCCGACCTCACGTCGATCGACGTCGCCCCGGCCGGCGGCTACACGAACGCGATGTACGAGGCGGTGCCGCAGTGGGGCTACGTGTTCCAGATCCACGGCGGGGCGTTCTACCAGTACGGCGCGCTGCGCGTGAGCGCGGTGGGCCCGAACTACGTCATCTTCGACTGGTCGTACCAGACGGATCCCGGGAATCCGGAGCTGATCCGGGTGGCCGCCAGGAAATAGCGGGGATGTGATGACGTGATGAAGTGATGGGGTGATGACGTGATGAGGACCGTCTGCAGACTGCGGACTCCAGACTGCGGACCGCAGTCCGAAGTCCGCCCCTCATCGCCTCGTCACATCATCACCTTCATCACTTCATCACCTCCCCGTTTTGGTGTACTTTCCCCGCCATGAACACCGCATCGGGTCCCCGCACGGTCCGCGCGCCCCGCGGCTCCTCGCTCAGCTGCAAGGGCTGGATCCAGGAAGCCGCGATGCGGATGCTGATGAACAACCTCGATCCCGAGGTGGCCGAGCGGCCGGCCGACCTCGTGGTGTACGGCGGGGCGGGGAAGGCGGCCCGCTCGTGGGCCGCCTACGACGCGATCGTGGCCTCGCTCCGTTCTCTCGAGGGCGACCAGACGCTGCTCGTCGCGAGCGGGAAGCCCGTCGGCGTCTTCCGGACGCACCCCGACGCGCCGCGGGTGCTGATCGCCAACGCCAACCTCGTGGGCCGCTGGGCCACGTGGGACGTGTTCCGCGAGCTGGAGAAGAAGGGCCTGATCATGTACGGCCAGATGACGGCCGGCTCGTGGATCTACATCGGCACGCAGGGCATCCTGCAGGGCACGTACGAGACTTTCGGCGCGGTGGGCCGGCAGCACTTCGGCGGCTCCCTCAAGGGGAAGCTGGTGCTCTCCGGCGGCCTGGGCGGGATGGGCGGGGCGCAGCCGCTGGCCGCGACGATGAACGAAGCGGTCTTCCTCGGGGTGGAGGTGGACCCCGCCCGCATCCACCGGCGCATCGAGACGCGGTACCTCGATCGCGAGACGGCGTCGCTCGACGAGGCGCTGCGGTGGTGCGACGACGCGATGCGCTCCGGGCGGGCACTGAGCGTGGGGCTGGTGGGCAACTGCGCCGAGGTGCTGCCCGAGATCGTGCGCCGTGGCGTGGTGCCGGACGTGCTGACCGACCAGACGTCGGCGCACGACGCGCTCAACGGGTACGTGCCCGCGGGGCTGACGCTGGAGGCCGCCGCGGCGCTGCGGGTAGCGGATCCGCAGGCGTACGTGCGCCGGGCGATGGACTCGATGGCGGTGCACGTGACGGCGATGCTCGACCTGATGCGCCAGGGTGCGGTGACGTTCGACTACGGCAACAACCTCCGCACGCAGGCGCTCGATGCCGGCGTGAAGGACGCCTTCGCCTTCCCCGGCTTCGTGCCGGCGTACGTGCGACCGCTGTTCTGCGAGGGGAAGGGGCCGTTCCGCTGGGTCACCCTGTCGGGCGATCCCAAGGACCTCGCGCGCACCGACGCGCTGGTGCTCGAGCTGTTCCCGGAGAACGAGCACCTCGCCCGCTGGATCCGGCTGGCGCAGGAGCGCGTCGCGTTCCAGGGGCTGCCCGCCCGCATCTGCTGGCTGGGGCAGGGCGAGCGCGCGAAGTTCGGCCTCGCCTTGAACGATCTCGTGGCCAAGGGCGAGATCACGGCCCCGGTCGTGATCGGCCGCGACCACCTCGACACGGGCTCGGTGGCGTCGCCCTTCCGGGAGACGGAGGGGATGAAGGACGGCAGCGACGCCATCGCGGACTGGCCGGTGCTGAACGCGATGCTCAACGTGGCGAGCGGCGCGTCGTGGGTCTCCTTCCACCACGGCGGCGGCGTGGGCATCGGCAACTCGCTGCACGCCGGCCAGGTGATCGTGGCCGAGGGGAGCCGGGGCGCGGCGGCGCGCCTCGAGCGCGTGCTGACGAACGACCCGGGCCTCGGCGTGGTGCGCCACGCCGATGCGGGCTACGACCTCGCCGTGGAGACCGCGCGGCGCCACCACCTCGCGCTGCCGATGCATGGCTGAGGCCGGCCGCCGGCTCGCGCTCGTGAACGCGGGCGCCCTCGCGACCGGCCCGGCGGCGCCGGGCCCGGTGCGCCGGCCCGCCTGGGACGACGTGGGGCTCGTGCGCGGCGTCGGCGTGGGCGTCGAGGACGGCCGGATCGCCATCATCGCGTCGGACGAGGAAGTGGGCGAGTGGTTCCACGCGACGCCGACGCCCGACTCGGTCGTGGACTGCGAGGGGCGCCTGGTGACGGCCGGCCTCGTGGACGCGCACACCCACGCCGTGTTCGGCAAGCCGCGGCTCGAGGACCACGCGCGCCGCGCGCGCGGCGAGAGCTACAAGGCCATCGCCGCGGCGGGCGGCGGCATCCTCTCGACCGTCGCCGACTTCCGCGAGCGCGGCGAGGACGATCTCGTGGCGCTCGCGCTGCCGCGCCTGGCGCTGCTCGCCTCGCTGGGCACCACGTCGGTCGAGATCAAGTCGGGTTACGGCCTCGCGCTCGAGCCGGAGCTCAAGGCGCTGCGCGTCGTCGCCCGCCTGCAGCGCCTCCTGCCCTTGCGGCTGGTGCCGACCTTCCTCGGCGCGCACGAGGTCCCGCCGGAGTACCGCGCGCGGCGCGACGCCTACGTCCGCCTGATCGTGGAGGAGATGCTCCCGGCCGTGGTGCACGAGGGGCTCGCCGCCTTCTGCGACGTGTTCTGCGAGCCGGGCGTGTTCAGCGTCGAGGAAAGCGCGGCCATCCTGGGCGTCGCCGGCGCGTACGGCCTCGGGCTCAAGGTGCACGCCGACGAGCTGGACCCCTCCGGCGGGGCGGAGCTGGCCGCGCGGCTCGGCGCCGCCTCCGCCGACCACCTCGGCGCCGTCTCCGCGGCCGGCATCGAGGCCCTGGCCGCGAGCCGGACGGCGGCCGTGCTCCTGCCGGGCACCCTCACCTTCCTGGGCCACGCGCGCCAGGCGCCCGCGCGCGCGCTCGTGGACGCCGGCGCCGTCGTCGCGCTCGCGACCGATTTCAACCCCGGCTCCTCGCCGGGCGGCAACCTGCCGCTGATGATGGCGCTCGCGGTGAGCCAGGGCCGCCTCCAGCCCGAGGAGGCCTTCGTCGCCGCCACCGCGAACGCCGCCCACGCCGTGGGGCTGGGGCAGGAGCGGGGCCGCCTGGCCGTCGGGCTGCCGGCGGACCTCGTGGTGTGGAACTGCCGGGACGTCCGGGAGCTGGCGTACTGGTACGGAATGCCGCTTGCCTGGAGGGTTTACGCCTCCGGCCGTCCTTGTCACGGTCCGGAGCGGGGCCTATCTTCCTGCGGTTACGTAGGAAGGCCGCTGTCTCCGCTCCTCTCCTGAGCAACCGGGCGCATGGCGAATCTGGAAAAGTACAAGGAAAGAGCGCGGAAGTTCGAGGCGAAGGAGCAGTGGGCGAAGGCCATCGAGGAGTACGTCAAGTCCATCGAAGAGATGGAGGCGGCTCCCGACGCCGAAGCCGACCTCTCCATCTATAATCGCGTCGGCGATCTCTACCAGAAGGTGGGCGAAGGCCAGAACGCGATCGTGTACTACGAGCGCGCGGTGGACAAGTATCACGAGACCGGCCTCGCCAACAACGCCATCGCGCTCTGCCAGAAGGTCCTCCGCATCGCCCCCGGCCGCGCCCAGGTCTACCTCAAGCTCGGCATGCTGTTCGCCTCGAAGGGGATCGTCGCCGAGGCGAAGAAGAACCTGCTCGAGTACGCCGACCGGATGCAGAAGGCGGGCGAGCTCGAGGAGGCGTTCAAGGCGCTGAAGAAGTTCGCGGAGATGACGCCCGGCCAGGACGAGGTCTGGGCGATGCTCGCCGAGCAGGCACGCGCGAGCGCCAGGACGCCCGACCAGAAGGCGCAGGTCGAGAAGCTGCTCGGCGAATTCGAGGCGAAGGACCGCGCGCACCAGCGCAAGTCGCGGATGAGCCGGCACATGATCACCGGCGAGGCCCTGCCGGAAGAGAAGCCGGTCAAGAAGGGCGAGCTGATCTTCCTCGACGTCGACGACATCGGGCCGCCGCGCAAGAGCGGCGCCGTCGCCGCGCCGCCCGAGCCCCGGAAGGCGCCGGAGCCGAAGAAGCCCGAGCCGAGGAAGCCGGAGCCCCGCCAGCCGCCGAAGGCCGAGCCGCCGCCCGACATCCCGCTGCTCGAGATCGAGCCCACGACCGTCCCGGAGGAGCCCGAGGCTCCGCCCATTCCGGTGCTCGAGATCGAGACCACGTCCCTGGTTCCCGAAGAGCCCGTGCTCGAGGGCGAGCCGTCGCTCGGCCTGGAGCCGACGAGCCTCGCCGAGGAAGTGGCGCCGGCGCCCGACGTCGTGGAGCCCGCGGCGGAGTTCATGGAGCCGGCGGCGGAAGTCCTCGAGCCGGCGGCGGGCGACCTCGACCTGGTGGCCGAGGACCTCGAGGCGGCGCCGGCGGCGGCGCCCTCGGAGGACGAGCTGCCCGACCTCGTGGAGCCGATCGCCGAGATGCCGGCGGAGGCGCCGCCCGAGGCGGAGGAGGCCGTCGAGGAGCCGCCGGCCGCCGCCCTCGAGGAGCCCGAGGTGCTCGAGGTGCCGGAGGCGGTCGAGGCGCCCGAGGAGGAGACCGGCCGCAAGAGCGCGGTCGCGGGCCTCCCGATGCTCGACCTCGGCGAGCTCGAGGAGCCCGCCGCGGCCGAGCCGGAGGCGGCGGCCGAGGCTCCGGTCGAGGAGGTGCCGGCCGAGGAGGCGCCGGCCGAGGCCCCGCCCGAGGAGGAAGCGGCGGTCGCGGCCGCCGATCTGGAGTTCCTCGACGTGGGCGAGGCGCTGGTCGCCGCACCGACGGTCGAGGAGCTGGAGGCGCGCCTCGCCGCCAACGCCAAGGACTGGGAAGGGCACCGGCTCCTGGGCGAGGCGCTGATCGAGGCGGGCCAGCGCGACCGCGCGTTCGCCGAGTTCGACACGGCCCTCGAGGGGCTCGAGGCGGGGGACGACCTCGACGGCGCGTACGGGATCGCCGAGGAGCTGCTGCGCCTCGACCCGAACAGCGTGCGCTACCACCAGAAGCGGGTGGAGCTCTCGTATCGCCAGGGCGACCGGATGCGGCTCGCCGGCGCGTACCTCGAGCTGGCGGACGCGCTGCTGCGCTCGGGCGAGGCCGAGAAGGCGGTGGCCGTCTACCAGCGCGTGCTGGAGCACGATCCCGGCAACGCGCGCGCCAGGTCGGCCATCGAGACGCTCGCGCCGCCGGCGACCCCGTCGCGCCCGTCGCGGCCGGCGCCCGAGCCCGCGCCGCCCGTGGGCGGCTTCGTGGACTTCGGCGCGATGCTGCTCGAGGAGGACCACCCGAAGGACACCCGGATGCGCATCGAGGACGAGGAGCCGTCCGGGGACGAGCAGAAGGACTTCCAGACGATGCTCGCCGCCTTCAAGAAGGGCGTCGAGGCCAACGTCGAGGACGAGGACTTCCAGAGCCACTACGACCTGGGCGTCGCCTACAAGGAGATGGGCCTGCTGGACGAGGCGATCGCCGAGTTCCAGAAGGCGCTGCGCGGCGCCGACGGGCGGCTCAAGTCGTCGGAGGCCCTGGGGCTCTGCTTCTTCGAGAAGGGCCAGTTCACCGTCGCCGAGACCATCCTGCGGCGCGCGCTCGACCTGCCCGCGCACGGCGACGCCGAGCGCGTGGGCCTGCTCTACTGGCTGGGCCGCACGCAGGAGGAGCTGGGCAAGGGCCCGGACGCGCTGGCCTCCTACAACCGCGTGTTCGCGGTGGACATCACCTTCCAGGACGTGAGCCAGCGGGTGAAGTCGCTGTCGCGGGCCGGAGCGTAGGTCGTGAAGAGCCAGGCGGCGGGCATCACCCTCGCGGACATCCAGCGCCCGGTGGCCGAGCGGCTCGAGACGGTGAGCGACGAGCTGGGCCGGATGATCGCGGCCGAGCTGCCGCTGATGCAGGACGTGAACCGGCACCTGCTGCGGATGAAGGGCAAGCTGTTCCGCCCCACGCTGCTCCTGCTGACGCACGAGGCGTGCGGGGCCGCCGACGCCCGCGCCGTCTCGCTCGGCGCCATCGTCGAGCTGATCCACCTGGCCACGCTCGTGCACGACGATTCGGTGGACCACTCCGTCCTGCGCCGGGGTATGCCCACCGTGAACACGCTGTTCAGCCACCAGGTGTCGGTGATCATGGGCGACTACCTGTACTCGCGCGCGATCATCGAGCTGGCGCGGCTGGACGACCTGGAGCCGATGCGCGTCCTCGCCCGCGTCACCGACGCGATGACGGTCGGCGAGATGCGGCAGCTGGCGGCCTACGACGCCCTCGACTTCGACGAGGCGCAGTACGAGCTGCTGTGCCGGTCGAAGACGGCGTCGCTGTTCGCGGCCGCGTGCGAGGTGGGCGCGCTCACGGCGGAGCCGGCGCAGCGCCGCGCGGCGCAGCGCTACGGCGACGCCCTCGGCATGGCGTTCCAGATCACCGACGACCTGCTGGACTACACGGAGGGCGAGGCCGTGACGGGCAAGCCGTCCGGCCTCGACCTCCGCGAGCACAAGGTGACGCTGCCCCTGATCGCGGTGCTGGGCCGGCTCGCGCCGGCCGAGCGGCAGCTGGTCGAGGGGCTGTTCGCCGCCGCGGCGCCCCGCGACGAGCAGGTGGCGGGCGTCGTGCAGCTGGTCGAGCAGTACGAGGGGCTGGGCTACGCCCGGGAGCGGGCGGCCGCCTTCGCCGCCGAGGCCGAGGCGGCCCTGGACGACCTGCCGGACTCGGCGGCGCGGGACGCGCTCCGCGACGCGATCGTGTACGCGGTCGAGCGGCGGCGCTAGGCCGTGGCCCACGTCCCGCGCCGGCCGCTGTTCTACCTGGGCGTGCTGTCGGCCGGCTTCGCGCTCGGGGGGTTCCTGTCGGCGCTGCTCGAGCGGGTGTTGCCCGCCGGCGCGCCGAAAGAGGTGCTGACGCTGGCCGTGACGCCGAAAGTCGGGCCCTTCACGGTGGACCTGCTGGTGCTGTGGTTCACCGTCGGACCGGTGGGCTTGAGGATCTCGGTTCTCGCGGTGGTCGGGGTCGTGCTCGCGTACCTGCTGGCGCGGTCCCTCTTCTAGGAAGGAAGGGAGCGATGTTCGAAGGGCTCAGTCTCACTCACATCCTGCTGTTCCTCGTGATCCTGCTGCTGCTGTTCGGGGCGAAGCGGCTGCCGGAGATCGGAGGGGCGCTGGGCAAGTCCATCGGGGAATTCAAGAAGAGCATGCGGGACATCCAGACGGACGTGAACGCGCCGACCGGTCGCGTCGAGCCGCCGCCGCCGCAGGTCCCGCCCGCCGCCTCCCAGCCGTCGGTGCCGCCGTCCGGAGAGACCCGCAGGAACTAGCAGCACGGGGAGGTGAGACGGGTGATGTGGTGATGACGTGAGGAGGTGAGACAGCGCCCTCCGCATCACGTCATCACTTCATCACCGCAGCACCTCCCCGTCGCCTATTGCTCGGCGTTTGCCGCAGGACGCAGGATCGCCGCCCGGTTGTCCACGACCTTCGCCTGGCGGCGGATCGACTCGAGGAACGACTCCACCCGCACCTGGCGCGCCGCGCGGATCACGTTCACCCGCTCGGAGTCCTTCTGCTTCTCCCACGCCGCCGAGTCGGCCCGGATGCGCCGCATCGCCTCGAGGACGAAGAACCCCTGGTCGCTCGAGAGCAGCGGCGAGCGCTCGCCCACCCGGAGGCGGAACGCCTCGCCGACGGCGTCCGTCGCGGTGCCGAGGACCGGCACCGTCGAGGTCCGGGCGAACGGGCCCAGCGTCTCGATCGGCAGCCGCATCGCCGCGGACACCTGGTCGAGCGTCTGCCCGGAGGCGAGCCGCCGCTCGGCGTCGCGCGCGATGGCCTCGGCGGCCTGGCGCTTCTTCTCCCCCATCACCCGCGAGCGCACCACCGGCGCGACCTGGGCCAGCGGCGGCACCCCCGCCTTGAAGACGCTGTCGAGGCGGAACACGTAGTAGGCGCCCGAGGTCTCGATCACCGTGCTCAGGTCGCCCGCCTTGCTCTCGAACGCCCACACGCCCACGTCGGGAATGCGGAAGCGCCCGAGGATGACCGCGTTGCCCTCGAAGAGCGGCCCGGTGTGGTAGATGCTGAGGCCCATCTCGCGCGAGACCGAATCGAGCGCCGTCGGGTCGGTCTGCTCCGCCGCGAGGCGATCGAGCGAGTCGGCCTGCGCCTCGAGCGTGTCGAGGCGCGCGCCCACGCGGCCGACCGGGATCAGGATGTGCCGCGCCGTCACGCTGTCGGCCGTGCGCTTCTCCACCTTGATGAGGTGGAGGCCGAACGGCGTCAGCACCGGCTCGCTGATCTGCCCGATCGGCGAGCGGAACGCCGCCTTCTCGAAGGCCGGGGTCATCTGGCCGTGGCCGAAGGTGGGCAGCAGGCCGCCGTTCGCCGCCGAGCCGGAATCGACCGACTCGGCCTTGGCGGCGGCCGCGAAGTCCAGGCCGCGGACGAGCGAGTCGCGCAGCGCCTTGGCGTGGTTCATCGCGACGGCGGAGTCCACCGTCGTCGGCATCTTGCTGATGCCCACGTACGACAGGTAGGCCCGCGCCGGCCGGCGCAGCTCGCTCTGGTGCGCCGCGTAGTACGTCTGCAGGTCCTGGTCGCTCACGCGGACCGACGCGTCGGCCACCGCCACGTCCGGACGGATCACCAGCGCCCGCACCGTGACCGAGTCGTGCTGGTCGCGGTAGATGTTCCACAGCTTGGTGTCGGGCACGAACACGTCCGACGTCACGTCCTCGAGCAGCTTGAGGCGGGGCAGCTCCTGGCGGTAGCGCGCCTCGAGCTGGGCGAGGAAGACCGGATCCTGCCCGCTCTGGAGGAACCGCGCCCACTTCTGCTGGTCGAACCGGCCGCCCGTCTGGAAGTCCTTGCTGGACGTGATTTCCTGCGGCGGCATCTGGATCGCGGCGTTGCGGATCTCCTCCGCCGTCACCGCGATGCCGCGCTTGCTCTCCTCGGCCTGCATCAGGCGGTCCTCGACCAGCTGCTCGAACGCCTGGTCCTCCAGCGCCTTCTGGTCCTCGCGGGAGAGGGTCTGGCCGGGGTTCTGGGCCCGCTGCTGGTCGGCGATGAGCTGATAGGTCTGCAGCCAGTCCTGGTAGCGGATCGGCGAACCGTTCACGGAACCCAGGTCCCGGCTCGTCGGGCTCGCCCTCTGGCCCGTCACGCCCATGCCCACGTCGAACACCAGCCAGCCGACGAAGGCCACGGCCAGGACGATCATGATGATCTTGGTCTTCTCGCGCATCGTGCGCAGCATGGCACTCGCTCCCTCCGCCCGCTCCCGGGCGCGGGCTAAATGTAGACGCTACAACGCGCAAAGCCAACCGCCCTAAAGTCACTTCCCCGTTGACATTAGACCGCCCAAAGCTATATAATCGCGGCCGAAGCCCCGCCTTCCCCCAGGAGCTTCATGGCCGCACCCAGCGAGATCGAAAAGCTCGAGCGCCGCTACGCGGAGAACCCCGACGGACGGTTCTTCGCGCCCCTGGCCGACGCCTACCGGAAGGCCGGCAACCTCGTTCGCGCCCTGGAGTTGGTGCGTGCCGGCCTCACGAAGCACCCGGACTACCTGTCGGCGCACATCGTCCTGGGCCGCTGCCTCCTCGACAAGAACGAGGACGCCGAGGCCGAGGCCACGTTCCGGTCGGTCCTGTCGCTGGATTCCGAGAACATCATCGCCCTGAAGAGCCTGGCCGAGATCAGCGAGCGCACGGGCCGGACGGTCGAGGCCCGGCAGTGGCTCCAGAAGCTGCTGGTGGTGGACCCGATGAACGCGGAGGCGGAAGGCGACCTTCAGCGGCTCGGCGGCGTCATCGCGCAGCAGCCCACCCAGGAGATCGAGCCGGTCCGGACCGAGGGCGCGGCCGACGTGTCGTTCGCGGACGTGGCGCGCGAGGTGGAGGGGCCCGCCGCCGCGGCGGCCCCGGAGCCCGCCCCGCCGGCTCCGGAGCCGGTCGTGGCGGCCGTGGCCGCGCCCGAGCCCGTAGTCGCGGCGCCGGAGCCGGTGCCCGCTCCTGAGCCGGTGGTTGCGCCCGCGCCGATCACCGTCGTGGCACCGCCCCCGGTGATGGCACCGCCCCCGGCCCCCGAGCCGATGCCGGAGCCCACGCCGGTCGTGAGCGAGCCGGTGGCGGCCGCGCCCGCGCCTCCTCCGGCGCCGCCGGTCTTGGAGCCGGCCTTCGCGCCGATGGCCACGCTGCCGCCGGTGGCCCCGGCCCCCGTGGCGCTGCCCCCGATGCCCGCCGTGGAGCCGCCGCCCCTCGCGCGCGTCGAGGCGCCGCCGGTCGCGGAGCCGGTCGCGGCCGCTCCGGTCGAGCCGCCGCCCGCCGCGCCGGCTCCCGAGCCGGTCCCGGAGGCCGTGGCCGCCCCCGAGGGCTTCGTGCCCATCGGCGAGGCCGCAACGACCGAGGCGCCCCGCGAGCCGCCCGCCGCGCCGGACCGGCATCCGCTGCCGCAGGAGCTGCAGGTGGGGGACTCGGGCCTCGAGCTGATGCCGTTCGACGACTCGCTGGCCTGGGGCACGGGCGAGAGGTCGTCCCGGGCGATCCGCGCCGAGGACATCGCGTCCGTCGAGCACGACGACCAGCTCACGACGCCCGCGGTGGAGTTCCTCGCCGGCATCGAGCACGGCGCCGAGGGGGCGCCGCCCGAGGCGGCGCCGCCGGCCGCGGCCCCGGCGCCGGGCGGGGAGTCCGAGTTCGCCATCGAGCGCCAGGACGAGGTGTACTTCGGCGACGCCACGGCGCCGCCCCAGCCCGAGAACGTGTACCTCCCGGCGGACTTGTCGGGCGCCTACTCGATCATCGACATGCCGGATTCGACGGCCCCGGCGCCGCCGCAGGCCGAGCCCGCACGCGAGACCCCGTCGGGGCTGCCGCTGATCCTGCCGGAAGACGTCACGCCGGCCGACGAGCTGGCGCGCCCCTCGGCCAAACTCGTGCAGATGGTCTCGCCCGCGCCGCCGACGGAGGATCGCGGCGGGGAGGCGGGACAGCCGATGCTGTCGGAGACGCTGGGCGACCTGTACCTGCGCCAGGGCTTCCGCAACGAGGCGGCCGACGTGTACCGCCGCCTGCTGTCGCAGCGGCCCGGCGACGAGGCGCTGCGCGCGAAGCTGCGCTCCGTCGAGGGCCCCCCGGCCGACCTCTCGGCCGCGGCGCTCGGTGCCGAATCGGTCGGCGTGTGGCTGAGCCGCGTGGCGGCGGCCCGCCTGCCCGGACCCTCGTCGCCGCTGCCCGCGGAGGCGCCGGCCGGTCCCTCGCCGCTCGAGGCGGCGTTCGCCGCGCCCGCGGAGCCGGCGGGCGAGCCCGCGCACCCGGCCCCCGACGCCTTCTCGCTCGATCAGATCTTCGGCTCGCCGGCGGAGGGACAGCCGAGCGCGCCCGCGAGCGCGGCGCCGCCGCCGGACGCGCCTCCCGCGCCGGGCGCTTCGTTCGACGAGTTCTTCGGCGCGCCGCCGGAGGCGTCGAGCGTGCGTCCCGTCGCGCCGGCCTCGCCCGACGCGCCGGCGCCCGGCGGCGAGGAAGACCTCAGCGCCTTCAACGCCTGGCTCCAGGGACTCAAGCGCTAGTGCACATCGCCGTGGTCAACGGGCCGAACCTCAATCTGCTCGGGGTTCGGGAACCCGGCCGCTACGGGAAGCTGACGCTCGACGCCATCGAGGCGTCGGTGCGCGCCCGGGCCCGGGAGCTGGGCGCCGAGATCTCGTGGCTCCAGTCCAACCACGAGGGCGAGCTGGTCGAGGCCATCCAGGCCCTGCGCGCGCGCGCCGACGGGGCGCTCGTCAACGCCGCCGCGTACACGCACACGTCCATCGCGATCCGCGACGCGGTCCTGGCGGCCGCGGTGCCGTTCGTGGAGGTGCACCTCACCAACATCTGGGGCCGGGAAGAGGAGCGGCGGAAGTCGCTCCTGGCGGATCTGGCCGTCGGCGTGGTGGCGGGCTTCGGGGCGCAGTCGTATCTGCTCGGGCTGGAAGGGATCGTGGCGTGGCTCAAGACGCAGCAGAGCGCAGGGGACTGAGGCGAATGCGGAGATCCGACTGCCGATGACCGACAGGAGAGCCGAGCGCATCGAGTCCCTCCTCGCCCGCCTCTCGGACGAGGGGCTCGACGCGCTGCTCGTTTCCCACCCCCCCAACATCCGCTACCTGACGGGCTTCTCGGGCAGCGCGGGGCTGCTGCTCGTGTGCCGCCAGGGCGTCCTGCTCGTCACGGACTTCCGCTACGAGACGCAGTCGCGCGAGGAGGTCGGCGCGCTCGCGCGCATCGTCATCGACGGCACGGGCAACTGGGAGCGGGTCCTCAAGCTCCTGCCCGAGTACCCGCTCGTGCGCTCGGTGGGCTACGAGGGGCACGTGGTCACGGTGCGCGAGGCGGAGCGGCTCGCCGGCGAGGGCGCGAGCGCGTGGCGCTTCCTGCCCCGGACGGAGGTGGTCGAGGGGCTGCGGGTGGCGAAGGCGCCGGAGGAGGTGGACGCCGTCCGCGCGGCGGGCGCCGTGGCGACGGCGGCCCTCGAGGAGGCGACGGCGGCCGTGCGGCCGGGCCTCACGGAGCTCGAGGTCGCGGCGCTGCTCGAGTCGGCCCTGCGGCGCCACGGCAGCGAGGACTACCCGTTTCCCTCGATCGTGGCCGCCGGCCCGCGCTCGGCGCTGCCGCACGCGCGCACGTCGGCGCGGACGGTGGAGCGCGGCGACTTCCTCCTGCTGGACTTCGGCGCCGTCGTGGACGGCTACGCCTCCGACGTGACGCGCACGTTCGTGGTGGGCGCGCCGCCGACCGAGCGGCAGGGCGAGGTGTACGGCGTCGTGCGCCGCGCGCAGCAGGCGGCCCTGGACGGGCTCCGGGCCGGCCTCACGGGCCGCGCGGGCGACGCGCTGGCGCGCGACGTGATCGCGGCGGCGGGCCACGGGCCCGCGTTCGGCCATTCGCTCGGGCACGGCCTCGGCCTCGAGGTGCACGAGGGCCCGCGCCTGGCGCGCACCGTGGAGCAGCCGCTGCCCGAGGGCGCGGTGGTCACGGTCGAGCCGGGGATCTATTATTCGGATTGGGGGGGCGTCCGGATCGAGGACGACGTCGTGCTCGACGCCGGGGGCGCCACCCTCCTCACCCAATTCCCACGAGACCTCCTGGTGCTTGGATGACCGATCTCGCGCTCCTGAAGGAACTGCTCGCCCTGCTCGACGCGTCGAGCGCCACCACGATCGAGATCCGGCGGGGCTTCACGACCTACCGCGTGAGCCGGGAGGCGGGCCACGGCGCGCCGGCCTGGTATCCCGCGCCGGTCGCGGCGCCGCTGCAGGCCGCGGCCGCGGCGGCGCCCGCGGGCGAGGGGGCGGCGGCTCCCGCGGCCGCGCAGGCCGCGTCCCGGCTGCTCGAGGTCAAGTCGCCGATGGTGGGAACGTTCTACCGCTCGCCGGAGCCGGGCGCGGAGCCGTACGTGAAGGCCGGCAGCCGGGTGACCACCGGCCAGACGCTGTGCATCATCGAAGCGATGAAGATCATGAACGAGCTGGAGTCCGAAGTGTCGGGCGTGGTGCGCGAGGTCCTCGTCGAGGACGCGCAGCCCGTCGAATTCGGCCAGGTCCTCTTCCGGGTGGAACCCAGTGTCTGATCCCCACGTGTCCCAGCCCTTCAGCGCGCCCGGCGCCTCCGCGCCGGCCGCCGGCGGCGCCCCGGGCAAGTCGGGCGCCCCGCCGTTCTTCCCCGCGGCCATCCGCTGGATGGTCGAGCAGAAGGGGTCCGACCTGCTGCTCAAGGTGGGCCGCCCGCCGACGGTGCGCGTGGCCGGCGAGCTGGCGGGGACGCCGAACGCGGCGCCCCTGACGCCGCAGGACCTCAAGCAGCTCGCCGAGCACCTGATGCAGCCGCGCCAGCTCAAGGAGTTCATGGAGACCAAGGAGGCGGACTTCGCCATCGGCGTGCCGGGCGTGGGCCGCTTCCGGGTCAACATCTACTGGCAGCGGGGCACGCTGGCCTTCGCCTTCCGGGTGATCCCCTACGAGGTGAAGACGATCGACGAGCTCCGGCTGCCCAAGATCCTCGAGGCCATCGCCTTGAAGCCGCGCGGGCTGGTGCTGGTGACGGGCGTGACGGGCAGCGGCAAGTCCACCGCGCTGGCGGCGATGATCAACCACATCAACCAGCACCGCGCGATCAACATCATCACCGTCGAGGACCCGATCGAGTTCCTGCACCGCGACGTGAACTCGATGATCAGCCAGCGCGAGATCGGGGCGGACACGCTCTCCTTCCACAACGCGCTGCGCCACATCCTGCGGCAGAACCCGGACGTCATCCTGGTCGGCGAGATCCGCGACATGGAGACGCTCGACACGGCCATCAAGGCCGCCGACACGGGCCACCTCGTCTTCTCGACGCTGCACACCACCGACGCCACGCAGACCATCAACCGGGTGATCTCCTTCTACCCGCCGCACCAGCACGAGGAGGTGCGCCACCTGCTGTCCACGGCGCTGCAGGCGGTGGTCTCGCTGCGCCTGGTGCCGGCGACGGACGGCACGAGCCGGGTGCCGGCGTGCGAGATCCTGATCAACACGGCGGCGGTGCGCGAGAACATCCGCGACATGAAGGCGCAGCTCGCGATCCCGGACCTGATCAAGGAGGGCACGGTCCAGTACGGGATGCAGTCGTTCGACCAGAGCCTGATGCAGTGGTACACCAACGGCGCGATCGACCTCGACCACGCGCTGTACTACTGCTCCAACCCCACCGAATTCCAGCTGTCGGTCCAGGGCATCGCGGCGGCCAGCGACCGCACCTTCGAGGGCTTCGAGGAGAAGGGCGGGGGGCCGGGCGCGAAGAAGGCGTCGCGGGCCAAGGCGGCCGCGCCGCTGGAGCCCGGCGGGTCGGGGGACGCGGCCCACGCCGCGCCGGAGGACGGCATCCCGGGCCTCAGCAGGGACCCGATGTCGCACTGATGTTCAAGAAGATCCTCATCGCCAACCGCGGCGAGATCGCCCTGCGCATCATCCGGGCGTGCCGCGAGCTCGGCATCGCCACCGTCGCCGTCTACAGCGAGGCGGACCGCGAGTCGCTGCACGTGCGCTTCGCCGACGACGACGTGTGCATCGGGCCGGCGCCGGCGCGCGACAGCTACCTCAAGATCCCGCAGATCATCGCGGCGGCCGAGATCACGGGCGCCGACGCGATCCACCCGGGCTACGGCTTCCTGGCGGAGAACGCGGAGTTCGCCGAGATCGTGGCGGCCTCGAACATCGCGTTCATCGGCCCGACGCCGGACCAGATCCGCAGCATGGGCGACAAGGCGGAGGCGCGGCGCCTCGCCCAGGCGGCGGGCGTCCCGATCGTGCCCGGCACCCCCGGCCCGGTCGAGGATGCCGACGCCGGCCTCGCGGCGGCGCGCGAGATCGGCTTCCCGGTCATCATCAAGGCGGCGGCGGGCGGCGGCGGCAAGGGGATGCGCGTCGCGCCCGACGAGGACGACTTCGGGCGCCACTTCCAGCTGGCGCGGGGCGAGGCGCTGGCCGCGTTCGGCAACGACGCCGTCTACCTCGAGAAGTACCTGGAGCGCCCGCGGCACGTGGAGATCCAGGTGCTCGGCGACACGTTCGGGAAGGTCGTGCACCTGTGCGAGCGGGACTGCTCGGTCCAGCGCCGGCACCAGAAGCTGATCGAGGAGGCGCCCTCGCCGGCGCTCACCCCGGAGCTGCGGATGCGGATGGGCGCGAGCGCGGTCCAACTGGCGTCGAACATCGGCTACCGCGGCGCGGGCACGCTGGAGTTCCTGCTCAACGCCGACGGCTCCTACTACTTCATGGAGATGAACACGCGCATCCAGGTCGAGCACCCCGTCACGGAGATGACCGCGAGCCTGGACCTGGTGAAGGAGCAGATCAAGATCGCCGCGGGCGAGCCGCTGTCCGTGCCCGACAGCCGGCACCAGTTGCGCGGCCACGCGATCGAGTGCCGCGTGAACGCCGAGGATCCGGCGCGGAATTTCCAGCCCTGTCCGGGGGTCGTCACCACGTTCCACCCGCCGGGCGGGCCGGGCGTGCGCGTGGACACGCACCTCTACGCCGGCTACACGGTGCCGCCGTACTACGATTCCCTGCTGGCCAAGGTGATCGTGCACGGCAACGACCGCGCCGAGGCGCTGGCGCGGATGCACCAGGCGCTCGAGGGCTTCATCATCGAGGGCATCACGACCACCATCCCCTTCCTGGGCCGCGTGATCCGCCACCCGGCGTTCCAGTCCGGCGACGTGGACACCAAGTTCCTCGAGCGGGAGAGCCAGCTGCTGGGGAGTGCCGAGTCGTGAGGATCGACGTCGTCTACACCCCGAGCGCCGTGACGCCGGCCGACCTGGCGGGCCGCACCGTGGTGGTCGTGGACGTGCTGCGCGCCACCACCACCATCGCCGTGGCCCTCGTGAACGGCGCCAAGGCCGTGCTGCCGGCCGCGTCCACCGAGGAGGCGCTGCGCCTGGCGCAGAACCTGGAGCGCGACGCCGTGGTGCTCGCGGGCGAGCGCAAGTCGGTCCGCATCCCCGGCTTCGCGCTGGGCAACTCGCCCGCCGAGTTCGGCGCCGACGCCGTCGGCGGCAAGACCGTCGTGATGACCACCAGCAACGGCACCGCCGCCCTCATCGCCGCCACGGGCGCCCGCGAGGTGATCGCGGGCGCCGCGGTGAACTTCGGCGCGGTGGTCGCCCGCGCCCGCGCGGCCCTGGCCGAGCACGGCGACGTGCTGATCCTGTGCGCGGGCGGCGAGCGGCAGTACGCCCTCGAGGACGCGTTCGCGGCGGGCCGGCTCACCAAGGCGCTGCTGCCCGACGGCGGGCTCAAGCAGGTGACGGTGAACGACGGCGCGGTGGCCGCGCTCGAGCTGGCGCGCCACTACGGCGAGCGCTGGCTGCGGGCGCTCCGGGCCAGCGCGCACGGCCGCGAGCTGCTGGAGCTGGGCTTCCGCGCCGACCTCGAGGCGTGCGCCGCGCAGGACACGTACCCCGTCCTCCCCATCTACGCCGACCGGAGAATCACGGCCTATCGACCCGCGAACGAAGGATGACCTCTGGGCCATCGGGGCCCTGCTCGCCGGCGCGTTCCTCGCGCTCGCGACCATCCCCGGGGTCTCGCTCACCGGCAGCGCCGGCATAGCCCTCGGCGGCGCGCTCCGCAGCATCTTCGGCCTCGGCGCCGCCGCCGTCCCGCTGATCCCCCTGTGCTGGGCCGTCGCGCTGTTCGGTCACTTCGAGCGCTCCTGGGGCCGCCGCACCACCGTGCTGCTCTCGGGACTCGGCCTCACCGTGCCCTTCGCCCTGGGCGTCGGCTACCAGACCTTCAGCGCCACGACGCGCGCGGCGTACGAGGCGGGCTCCGGCTATCCCGCGCTCGTCGGCATCGTCGGCGCCTTCCTCGCCTACACGCTGGGCTTCATCGGTCCGGTGGGCGAGGGCCTGCTCGCGCTCGGCGCCTTCAGTGCGCTGACGGTCGTCACGGTCGGCTGGAATCCGCTGGGGGTGCTGCGGAAGCGCGAGGCGGCGTCCGGTGTCGGGGATCAGGTGTCCGGAAGCGAAGCGGCCGCCGCGCCGCCGCCGGCCGAGCCGGAGCCGCTGCCCGAGGACATCTTCGCCGC
>DATKNX010000097.1:0-12214 GCA_035541085.1 Gemmatimonadales bacterium
TGCTCGCGATCCCGGCCACGACCCGCGCACTCGGCTTCGACGGCGCGTACGCCGGCGTCGTCGGCGACGCCGGCAGCGTGTTCGTGAACCCGGCGGGCCTGGCGGCAATCCGCAGCGTGGCGCTCGAGACCAGCTACCAGCGCTACGTCCTGGATTCCTACCTGGTCAGCGCCGACGGCGCGGTGCGCGTGGGGCGCTTCGACCTGGGCCTCGGCCTCAACCTGATGAACTACGGATCGGACACGGTCTACCGTCCGGATCCGGCGTACGGCGGGGACCGCGGCATCGCGGACCCGAACGGGGCCACGGCCGGCGCGTACAGCTTCGAGGCGGTCGGCTCGGCGGTCTACCGCTTCGGCATGTTCTCGGTGGGCGCGAGCGCGAAGTACCTCGGCGACCACCTCTCCATCCCCGACACGACGCTCTACAGCGCGAGCGGCGTCGCCTTCGACGCGGGGGCGGCGCTCGCGTTCTTCGACATCGCCGCGCTCGGCGTCACCGTGCAGAACCTCGGTGGCGACCTCAGCACCAGCACGGGCACGAAGGCCCCGCTGCCGCGGACGGTGCGCGCCGGGTTCTCGCTCAACATCGTGGATCCCCAGGGCACGCCGCGGCTCCTCGTCGTCGGCGACTTCGTCGCGCCACGCGCGGCGCGCGACTACTGGGTGTTCGGCGTCGAAGGCGGCATCGTGACGGACGGCGTGGGCGTGCTGGGGCGCCTCGGGGTCGCGACCGGCCAGGCGCCCACCGACCAGCGGTCGCTCGTCTTCGGCGGGACGATCGTCTTCCACAGCGTGCAGCTCGACTACGGCTACGAGGGCTTCAACGCCCTGGGCGGCGGGACGTCGCGCATCGGCCTGAGGTGGGCGCCGTAGCGACCCGCTGGCGGACGGTGCGGCGCGCGCTCGCGGCGCTGCTCGGGCTGGTCGCGATCGGTGCGGCGCTCGCCTGGCTCCTCAGCCGCGACGTGCGCTACCTCGTGCGGGCGGGCGTCGAGGAGGCCCGCATCCTGGCGCGCCGCCGCCCCATCGCCGCCGTGCTGGCGGATCCCGCGACCGATCCCGCGACGCGCGGCAAGCTCGAGCTGGTGCTCGCGGCGCGCGCCTTCGCGGCCGACTCCCTGGGCCTGGCGGCGCGGCAGACCTACACCACCTACTCGCGCGTGAACCGCGACACGCTGGTGCTGGTGCTGACGGCGAGCCGCTTCGACCGGCTGGCGGAGGTCACGTGGACGTGGCCCGTCGTCGGCCGGGTGCCGTACGAGGGCTTCTTCTCCCGGTCCGAGGCCGTGGCCGAGGCGCAGCGGCTCGAGCGGCGGGGGTTCGACACCTACCTGCGCGTCTCCGACGCGTTCTCCACGCTCGGTTGGTTCAACGATCCGCTCCTCTCCACCATCGTGCGGGACGACTCGGTGGACCTCGCCGCGACGGTGATCCACGAGATCCTGCACAACACGGTGTGGGTCCCGGGCAGCGTGCCGTTCAACGAATCGCTCGCCGACTTCGTGGGGTACCGCGGCGCGGAGGCCTTCTTCCGGTCGCGGCACGATCCGCGCGGCGCGGCCTTCGCGGTGGCGCGGTGGGAGGACGAGATCCGGCTGCAGCACTTCTACGACTCGCTGGCGGCGCGCCTCGACCGGCTCTACGCGCTGGGCCTGCCCGCCGGCGAGCTGCGCGCCCGGCGCGCGCTCGTCTTCGACGGCGCCCAGGCGGAGCTCGCGGGCCCGGTGGGCCGGACGCTGGAGACGATCGATCCGCGCTGGCTCGCGCGCCGGCCGCTCAACAACGCGGTCGTGATCGCGGCCCGGCTGTACCGCACGCGCCTGAACGTGTTCGAGGACCTGCTGGCCGCGGCGCACGGCGACCTCGTCCGCACGATCGCGGACGTGCGCCGGCGGGTGGCGGGAGCGTCGGACCCCTGGGCCGCGCTGGCCGGCCCACCGCCTCGCTAGAACCCTTCCCGACTCAGTTCGCTTGTTCGGATGCCGTCTGGCGCGCGCGCCAGCGGGCCAGGGGACTGCGGGCCAGGGCGAGGATCTCGGGCTCGGCGGCCGCCGGCGGAGGGGCGGGCAGCGCGAGGGCACGCGCCACGAGCCTTGGCAAGGCGGCGGCGTCCGGGGGGCAGCGCAGGGTGCCGATCACGTCGGCCGAATCCACCAGGCCGGGAGCCTGCGCGAGCGCGAAGGCGCAGCCGCTCCGCCAGCGGTCGAGCCGCGCGAGGTGGTGGCGCCAGTCGCGGCTCGCGTCGTTCCACGCGGTGACGATCAGCGGCCGGTCGGCGGGATCGAGCGCGGCGATGGGCAGCGCCTGCGCGCCGGTCGCGCTCGCGACCGCCGCGGCGAGCGCCTCGTCGTCGGGTGTCACGCCGCTGCAGACGGCGGGGCGCCACCCGAGGGCGTCCGCGAGGCCGGCCACGCCCGCGAGGCAGGCGGCGAGCAGCGCCGGAACGTCGGCGGCGGCCGGCGCGGGGTCGTCGGCGCGGCGGTCGAGCAGCACCGCGCCGAGGTCGGCGAAGGCCCGCTCCCGCGCGGTGAAGTGCCGCGGCTTCTTCCCTCCCAGGGCGGCGGAGCGGCGCGTCGCCGCGATCTCCCGCTCGGCCTCGCGCCGCGGCACGTCGTGCTCGGCCGACTGCTGCGCGGCCTCGAACGCCACTTCCGCGGCGTCGTACTGGCCCGCCGCGCGGAGGATGCGGCCGCGCAGCATCAGCGTGTCGGTGTGGGGCTCGAGCGCGAAGGCGCGATCCAGCACCAGGAGGGCGCGGGCGTACTCGCCGGCGCGAAACGCGGCGTACGCCAGCTCGTGCCAGGCGAGCGCGAGGTTGCCGTCGCGCTCGATGGCCTCCTCGAGGGCCGCGACCGCGTCGCGCGTGCGTCCCAGCTCGGCCAGCGCGGCCCCCTTGATCGCCCGCGGCATGGCGACGTCGGGGCCGAAGTGGTCCTCGGCGCGCATCGCCAGCTCGAGCGCCTCGTGGAAGCGCCCGTCCCGGCGCAGCAGCTCGAACAGTTCGAGCCAGCCGGACCGGAGGTCGGGGGTCGCGGCGATCGCCGCGCGGTACGCGCGCTCCGCCTCGGCGGTCTGCCCCTCGCGGCCGTACCAGCGGGCCTTGGCGAGGCCTTCCTCTCCCGGCTGGAAGCGGAAGACGGCGAACGACGAGGTGAGGCGCATGGCTCGGAAGGCAGAAGATACCCCTCGCGGGCCTCACGGCCAGTCGCGCGAGGCGCCTTGGTGCTGGCGCGGCCGTGGCCGCGGACGCTAGTTTAGGCGCACCATGACTTCTTCCCTGGCGACGTTCGCCGAGCGCGAGCGGCCGCGGCTGCTCGCCGACCTGTCCGAGTGGCTCCGCATCCCGAGCATCAGCACGCTGCCCGAGCACGCCGCGGATTGCCGCAAGGCGGCCGCCTGGCTTGCGGCGCGGCTCGGCCGGCTCGGGATCCGGGTCGAGACGCTCGAGACGGACGGGCACCCGATCCTGTGGGGCGTCGGTCCGGAGGTCCCGGGGGCGCCGACGGTGCTGTGCTACGGGCACTACGACGTCCAGCCGCCGGATCCGCTGGGCGAGTGGGTCTCGCCGCCGTTCGAGCCCACGGTGCGGGGCGGCGACCTGTTCGCGCGCGGCACGGCGGACGACAAGGGCCAGGTGTTCACGGTGGTGGCCGCGCTGGAGGCGGTCCGTGCCACGCGCGGGAGGCTGCCGGTCAACGTCCGGTTGCTGATCGAGGGCGAGGAGGAGACCGGCTCCCAGGGGCTCACGGAGCTGCTCACGCGCGAGCCCGAGCGTACGCGCGCCGACGCGGTGCTCGTGACCGACGTGAGCTTCGTCGCGCCGGGACGGCCGAGCGTGGACGCGGCGCTGCGCGGCATGGTCCACGCCGAGATCCACGTCCGGACCCTGAAGGCTGATCTCCACAGCGGTACCTACGGGGGCGCCGCGCCGAACGCCATCGAAACGCTTTGGCACATCCTCGAGCGGCTCAAGGGCGAGGACGGGCGCATCCGCATCCCGGGCCTGTACGACCGCGTGAAGCGCCCGACGGCGGCCGAGCTGAAGGCCTGGCGCGCGCTCCCGGTCCGGGAGAAGGGCTTCCGGGAGGAGTGCGGCGCGAAGGCCCTCGTGGGCGAGAAGAAGTTCGGCTTCCTCGAGCGGGTGTGGTCGCGCCCCACCTTCGAGGTGCACGGGATCGTCGGCGGCTACGCGGGACCCGGCAGCAAGTCGGTCATCCCGGCCGAAGCGACGGCCAAGGTGTCGCTCCGCCTGGTGCCGGACCAGCGCGGCCGCGAGGTCGCCGCGCTCTTCGTCAAGGCGGTCAAGCGGGCCGCGCCGAAGTACGCCGACGTCACCGTCACCGTGCATTCCACGGCCGACCCGGCGCAGACGTCGCTGGACTCGCGCGCCTACCGGGTGCTGGACCGCGCGTTCCGCGAAGTGTGGGAACGGGGCATCGCGCCGATCCGCGACGGCGGGTCGATCCCCATCGTGCCGCTGCTGCAGCAGCGGAGCGACGCAGTGCTGGTCTGCGGCGTGGGCCTGCCGGACGACCGGCTCCACGCGCCCAACGAGAAGATCACGCTCGATCAGATATGGAAAGGGATCGTGCTGTTCGGGCGGTTCTTCGAGATGATGGCGGAAGACAAGTAGGAGACGGTGTTCGGTGGGCAGTTGAGTTGCCAGACGGCAAGTTGCCAGTGGTTCCAAGACGCAAGTGATCAGGGGCCAGACCAGTTGTCAGTACTTGCCACTGGACTGGCCCCTCTCAGCTTGCAACTGGGAACCACTGGCAACTTGGCGTCTGGGAACTACTCTGACCACTGACCTCCTGATCACTCCCTACTTCCGCGGCCCGCGCCGCATCCTCGCCGGATCCGGCCTCCCGTACCGCTCTTCCGTCCACGGGTCGCCGCGCATGTGGTAGCCGTTCTGCTCCCAGAAGCCGGGCCAATCGCCGTCCATCAGCTCGAGACCGCGCACCCACTTCGCCGACTTCCAGAAGTACAGGTGCGGCACCACGAGGCGCGCGGGGCCGCCGTGCTCGGGCGAGAGCGGCTCGCCGTCGTGGTGCGTCGCGACGAGGTTGGCGTCGCGCGCGAGGTCGGCGAGCGGGAGGTTGGTCGTGTAGTCCTCCTCCGCGTGCACGAGCACGTGGGTCGCCGCGGGACGGACGCCCGCCCGCTCGAGCAGCAGCGTCACCGGCACCCCGGAGAACGTGTTGTCGTAGCGCGACCAGGTGGTGACGCAGTGGATGTCGCACAGCACGTCGCGGCGCGGCAGGGCCGCGAATTCCTCCCAGCCGATCTCGAAGGGACGCTCCACCTCGCCGAAGACCCGGAACGTCCAGCGCGCGAGGTCGGCGCGCGGCACGCGGCCGTAGTGGAGCACGGGCCATTTCGCGGTCTCGATCTGGCCGGGCGGCAGCCGGGGACGGCCCCGGGTGCGGATGTCGAGAGGGTCGGGCACGGCCTCCAAGATAGCAGGGGCGCCGTGCATCTTCGCCACCGTGTGCTAGATTCGCTCGTGCCCCAGCGCTCCCCGCTCTCGCCGCCGCTCCTCACGGCCGCGTGCGTGCTCGCCGCCGTCCCGGCCGCCTGGCTCGCGCTCGCCGCCGAAGCGGTGGCGACGGGCGCGATCGGATGGCTGGCCGGCTTCCCGTGGCACGGGGTCGCGGTCTCGCCCCGTTTCGTGCTCGTGACCCTGCGCGACTCGACCGGGAGCCACCCGCCGGGCGTGTGGGCACTGGTGCTGCTCGCCGGCCCGGTGGTCGCGGCGCTGCTGGGCCTGGCGCTGCACCTGGGCCTCGCGCTGGTGCGGAGCGCGGCGTGGCTGCGGGTGCTCGCCCTCGAGTGGGTCGCGTTCGCGACGCTGCGCCTGCCCGCGCTGCTCGTCGCCGGCGTGATGCCCGGGGGCCGCGGGCCGGTGGACGAGCTGTACCGGCGGCTCGGCGAGCCGCAGGCGGGGCGCTGGTCGGTCGCGCTCCTCGCGCTGCTGGCGCTGGCGGGCGCCGCCTGGCTGGTGGCGCGCGTGGCGGTGGAAGCGGGGCGGGGGTGGATGCGGGTGGACGGCCTGTCGTTCCGGCGCCATCTCGTCCGCGCGGTCGCCGGCTACCCGGCGCTGGCGTCGCTGGCGGCCTGGAGCGTGCTGGATCCCTGGGCCTCGCCGGGCGCGATGGCCGGCTGGCTGCTCGTGACCCTGCTCACCCTGATCGGACTCACGCGCTGAGGCGGATGTAACCTTTTGGCCCCCTGGCGCGTCCTATAGGGTGTAGGTCCCTCACGTCGCGCCAGCGTCTCGCAGCCGCGGGCGCCGACGATCCTGCAGTACCGCGAGTGGGGCCCCGACCCTAACCAGCCGTTGCCCCACTCGCGCCTCATCTTCCCGCCGGCGTCCCCGCTCCGGCGAACGTCTCGATGCCCTCGAACGCGAACACCTCGGCGAACGCCGCGACGACGGCCTCGCGCACCGGCTCCATCAGATCGGCCGACGGCGGTGCGTCCGTGCGCCCGCGGGCCTGGGCGTCCGGCTCCCGTGCCTCCGTGCCCCCGTGCCCCTGTGCCTCCAGCTCCTTGGCCACGCTGGTCATCACCACGTCGGGAATGCCGCACGGCACGATGAGCTCGAACGGCGAGAGGTCCGTGGTGACGTTGAGCGCGAAACCGTGCCACGTGACCCACTGCCGGACGTGGATGCCGATGCTCGCGATCTTCCGGCCACCGGTCCAGACGCCGGTGTAGCCCTCGCGCCGCTCGCCCACGATGCTGAAGTGCGCCAGCGCGAGGATCAGCGCCTGCTCCACCTGCCGCAGGAACCAGTGGAGGTCCTTGCGGTGCGCGGCGAGGTCGAAGATCGGGTAGCCCACGAGCTGGCCCGGCCCGTGATAGGTGACGTCGCCGCCGCGCTCGATCTCGTGCACCTCGATGCCGCGGCGCCGCAGCGCGTCCGGCGCGACGGGCAGGCTGGTGGCGCGGGTGCCCCGGCCCAGCGTCACCACCGGCGGGTGCTCGAGCAGCAGCAGCACGTCGGTCGCGAGGCGGCCGGCGATCCGGTCCTCGGCGAGGGCGCGCTGCCGCGCGAGCGCGTCGGCGTACGGCACGCGGCCCAGGCGGCCGACGGCGAGGCGGCCCGCGCTCACCGGATCAGTCCCCGGCGAGGAGCAGGCGCCACGCCACGACGATGACGGCGAGGCACAGCGCGGCGATGGCCGCGAGGCCCGCGCGGCCGGCCAGCTGGTGCGCCGGCAGCGTGGCGCCGGCCACCAGGGCGGTGCCCATCACCGCCATCATCGCCAGCGCCGCGCGGCGGAACAGGTTGCGCAGCGGCTTGGAGAGGGCCCAGGCCACCACGGCGCCCGCCGCCACGCCGCCGGCGCCGGCGAGCGAGGGGCCGAACGCGGGCATCAGCGGGGAGCCGCTCGCCGAGGGGGTCGCGAGGGCGTAGCCGCTCATCACGAACAGCACCAGCGCCACCACCGCGCCGCCGGCCGCCGACCCCACCACCACGCCGGCCAGCGCGCTCGCGACGGGCGACGCCCGCTTCAGATGTTGAGGACCCGGCCCATCGCGTCGAGCGACGCCTCGGCGACGGCCTCGGACAAGGTGGGATGCGCGTGAATCGCGAGCTCGACCTCTTCGACCGTGTACTCGTTGGCGCGCGCCACGACCAGCTCGTGGATCAGCTCGGTAGCGTGGGCGCCGGCGATGTGCGCGCCGAGGATCTCGCCGTACTTCTTGCCGCGGATGATCTTCACCAGCCCGTCGGTCTCGCCCGCGGTGCGGGCCCGGCCGTTGGCGCTGAAGGGGAACCGGCCCACCACGTACTCGAGCTTGCGCTCCTTGCACTGCTCCTCGGTGAGGCCGACGCTGGCCACTTCGGGGTGGCAGTACGTGGCGCCGGGCACGCCGCTGTAGTCGATGGCGTGCGGCTTCAGCCCCGCGATGGCCTCGGCCGCGACGACGCCCTCCCGGCTGCCCTTGTGCGCCAGGAGCGGCGGGCCGGCCACGTCGCCGATGGCGTAGACGCCGGGCGCCGTGGTCTGCAGCGCGCCGTCCACCTTGATGAAGCCGCGGTCGGTGAGCTTCACGCCCGCCGCCTCGAGGCCGAGGTTTTCCGTGATGGGCGCCCGGCCCGTGGCCAGCAGCACCTTCTCCGCCGTCACCGCCTGCGTCTTGCCGCCTGCGGCGAACGTGATCGTGACGCCGTCCTTGCCCGTCTCGACCTTCTGGATCTGCGCGCCGGCGTGGACCGCGATGCCGCGCTTCTTGAATGCCTTGGCCACGACGTCCGACATCTCGGCGTCCTCGACCGGCAGGATGCGGGGGAGCACCTCGAGCAGCGTGACCTGGCTGCCGAACGCGTTGAACACGTCGGCGAACTCGGAGCCCACGGCGCCTGCGCCCACGATGGCGAGCGTCTTCGGCGCCGCCTCGAGGACCAGCGCCTCGTCGCTCGAGATCATGGTCGTCCGGTCGAGCTTGAGGCCGATCTGCGGGAGGTCCTTGGGCCGCGAGCCGGTGGCGATCACCACGGCCTTGTTCGCCGCGAGCTCCACGGTGCCGCCCTCCGCCCTGGCGACCGCGACCTTCCGGCCCGGCAGCAGCTTCCCGGTGCCCTTCACCAGCTCGATCTTGTGCTTCTTGAAGAGGAACTCGACGCCCCTGGAGTTCTGCTCGGCGACCCGGCGGGACCGCTTCATCGCCACGCCGTAGTCGGTCGAGACCTCGCCGGTCGTGATGCCGAGGTCCTTGGCGTGGCGCAGCAGGTTCGCGACCTCGGCCGAGTGCAGCAGCGCCTTGGTCGGGATGCAGCCGATGTTCACGCACACGCCGCCGAGCCGGTCCTTCTCCACCACGCCGACCGTGAGGCCGAGTTGGGCGGCGCGGATCGCCGAGACGTAGCCGCCGGGCCCGGCCCCGATGTAGATGACGTCGAACGTCGTCGCCACGAGCTCTCCTAGAGCAGCATCGCGAGGGGGTTTTCCAGCATCAGCTTCACGGTCTGGAGGAACGTCGCGCCGGTGGCGCCGTCCACGACGCGGTGGTCGCACGACATCGTCACCCGCATCGTGCGCCGCACCGCCACGGCGCCGTCCGCCACCACGGCCCGCTGGGCGATCCTGCCCACGGCCAGGATCCCGGCCTCGGGCGGGTTGATCACGGCGGTGAACTCGTCGATGTCGAGCATGCCGAGGTTCGAGACGCTGAACGTCGCGCCGGTGTAGTCCTCGGGCGTGAGCCGGCGCGCGCGGGCGCGCTCGGCCAGGGCCTTCGTCTCCGCCGCGATCTCGCGCAGCCCCTTCCGGTCCGCGTGGCGGATCACCGGCGTGATGAGCCCGTCCTCGACGGCGACCGCCATGCCGACGTGCACGTCGCCGTGGTAGCGGATGCGGTCGTCGAGGAACCAGGCGTTCACGGCCGGGTGCTGGCGCAGCGCCAGGGCCACCGCCTTCACGATCAGGTCGTTGAAGGAGACCTTGGTCGCGTCGCCGAGACCGGCCAGGTGCTGCCGAGCCTCCCAGGCGCGCTCCATCTCGATCTCGGTCGTGAGGAAGAAGTGCGGCACCGGGCCCAGCGACTCGCTGAGGCGGCGCGCGATCGTCTTCCGCATCGTGCTGAGCGGCACGTCCTGGAACCCGGCGGGCAGCTGGGGCACGGGGGCAGCGGGGGCGCGGGCAGGCAAGGCCGCGGCGGCGAGTCCCGCGCCCCCGTGCCCCTGTGCCGCCGTGCCCGCGGCCATTGCTCCCGCCGCCTCCACGTCCCGCCGCACGACCCGACCCGCGGGGCCGGTGCCGGTGAGGAGTGCGAGGTCCAGACCTCTTTCCGCGGCCAGACGGCGGGCGAGGGGCGAGGAGCGGACGCGTGAAGAGCCGGGTGTAGCGTGTAGGAGAGCTGCCTGGGGCGCCGGAACCGCGGTGGCCGCGACCTTCGGCGTCGCAGTCGCGGCTGGAGTTGCGACCCCCGACACCCTACCCCCTGCACCCTGGGGCGGCGGGGCGGCCGAGGCGGGGACACCCACCAGCCTGCTGATGTCCTCGTCCTTGCTCCCCACGATCGCCACCAAGCCGCCGACGGGCACGGTGCTGCCTTCCGGCAACACCACCTTCCGCAGCACGCCGTCCTCGCGCGCCACCAGCTCCATCACGGCCTTGTCGGTCTCGACCTCGGCCAGCGTCTCGCCGCTCTTGACGGCCTCGCCCTCGCGCTTCTTCCACGCGACGAGCCGGCCCTCCTCCATGGTGGGCGAGAGCGCCTCCATCACGATCTTGGTGGCCACGTCGTCAGCCCTGGTAGAGGACTTTCCTGGCGGCCGCCACGACCTTCGCGGCGTCAGGCTTGGCGAGTTTCTCGAGCTGGCGGTTGTACGGCATCGGAACGTCGGCACCCGTGACCCGGAGCACCGGGGCGTCGAGGTCGTCGAACGCTTCGCGCTGGATGCCGTCCACGACTTCCGCGCCGATGCCCGCGAACGGCCATCCCTCCTCGACGATCACGCAGCGGTTGGTCTTGCGGACCGACGCGACGATCGTGGGCAGGTCCAGCGGCCGCAGGGTCCGCGGGTCCACCACCTCGGCGCCGATCCCGTCCTTCGCCAGCTCCTCGGCGGCCTTGAGCGCGACGGCGACCATCTTGGCGTGCGCGACGATGGTCACGTCCTTGCCCTCCCGCTTGACCTCGGCCACGCCCAGGGGGACGACGTGCTCGCCCTCGGGCACCTCGCCCTTCTGGTTGTACATCATCTCGCCTTCGATGAACACGACCGGGTTGTTGTCGCGGATCGCGCTCTTCAGGAGCCCCTTGGCGTCGGCCGGCGTCGCGGGCGTCACGACCTTGAGGCCCGGCACGTGGGCGTACCACGCCTCGAACGACTGGGAGTGCTGCGCGGCGAGCATCAGCGCGGCGCCGCCGGGGCCGCGGAACACGATCGGGATCGGCACCTGGCCGCCGGACATGTAGAGCATCTTCGCGGCCGAGTTGACGATCTGGTCGATGGCGAGCAGCGCGAAGTTCCAGGTCATGAACTCGATCACCGGCCTGAGGCCGGCCATCGCGGCGCCGACGCCCACGCCGGCGAAGCCCAACTCGGTGATGGGCGTGTCCACCACGCGCATCGGCCCGAACTCCTCGAGCAGGCCGCGGCTCACCTTGTAGGCGCCCTGGTAGACGCCGACTTCCTCGCCCATCAGGAAGACGCTCGGATCCCGCGCCATCTCCTCGCGGAGCGCCTGGTTCAGGGCGTCGCGGTAGGTGAGGACCGGCATCAGGAGCTCCCCTCGCGGTAGACGTCGGCGTACAGCGCTTCCGGCGCCGGGTCGGGGCTCTCGTCGGCGAAGCGGATGGCGTCCTCCACCTCGTCCGCCACCTCGGCCTCCATCGTCTGCCAGCGCTCGTCGTCGAGCAGGCCGTCGGCCCTGAGCCGCTCCGCGAAGGTGTGGATCGGGTCCTTCGCCTTCGCCTCCTCGACCTCGTCCTTGGTGCGGTAGTGGCCGTGGATCGGATCCGACATCGAGTGGCCCATGAAGCGGTACGTGCGGATCTCGAGCAGGGTGGGCATGTAGCGGTCGCGGGCGCGCTGCGCGGCGCGCGCCACCGCGTCCCGCACCTTCAGCACGTCCATCCCGTCCACCACCTCGGCCGGCATGTCGTACGAGCAGGCGCGCTGCGCGACGTCGTAGATCGCGGACGCGCGCTCCAAGGCGGTGCCCATCCCGTAACGGTTGTTCTCGCAGATGTAGATGGCCGGCAGCCGCCACACGGCCGCCATGTTCAGGGCCTCGTGGAAGGCGCCATTGTTGACGGCGGCCTCGCCGAAGAACCCCACCGAGACCTGGTCGCCCTCGCGGTACTTGATGGCGAAGGCCACGCCCGTCACCAGCGGAATGTGGCCGCCGACGATGGCGTGCCCGCCGAGGAAGTTGGTCGCGGCGTCGAAGATGTGCATCGACCCGCCCTTGCCGCCGGAGCTGCCCGTCGCCTTGCCGAACAGCTCGGCCATCACGGCCCGCGCCGACACGCCGCGCGCGAGCGCCTGCCCGTGCTCGCGGTAGCTCGTCATGATGGTGTCGTCGGGACGGAGCGCGGCCATCGTGCCCACCGCCACGGCTTCCTGGCCGATGTAGAGGTGGCAGAAGCCGCCGATCTTGCCGTGCGCGTACGCCTCCGCGGCCTTCTCCTCGAAGCGGCGGATCAGCACCATGTCGCGCAGCATCTTGCGCAGCGCGTCGGCCTCGGCG
>DATKNX010000098.1:0-6126 GCA_035541085.1 Gemmatimonadales bacterium
CAGGTAGCCGCCGGCGGTGCTCACCGCGAGCCGGCCCTCGAGCGAGAGCTCGTCCCGCGTCTGGACGAGGACCGCGACGCCGCCGTCGCCCGTGGGCACGGCGATCACCGCGGCGCTCCGGATGTACGGCCGCGCGCGGAGCAGCCGCTCGCTCTCCTGCAGGCGCCGCGGGTCGCACGCGTCGCCCTCGCGGAAGAGCAGGTCGAGGCGCACCACGTCCTCGCGCGTCTGGACGTGGAGCGCGTTGCCGACGCCGCGGACGAAGCCCGGGATGAGGCTGTCGTCCCGGCCGAAGATGTTGCGGGCGTCGATCCGGATGGCGCGGATGGGCTGCCCGTCGCACGCCCCCTGCGCGGCGAGGGGGGACGCGAAGGCGCCGAGGGCCGCGAGCGCCGCGGCGAGCGCGGCGCGCGGGGGCATCAGGTGAAGAGGTCCGACTGGTTCCTGGCTTCTTCCTCGACGGGCGGCGAGAGCAGGGCGCGCAGCCGCTCCTCCCACTTCTCGACCTCGAACCGTCCCTCGTTCGACAGCACCCGCCGGAGCAGCGGCGAGAGATCCTGCAGCGCGTCGAGCAGGTCGCCCACCACGCTGCGCGCCTCCTCCATCCGGAAAATCTCGTCGGGTGCCGTGACCATCTCCTGCAGGATGGCGCGCTCGGAGCGCGACGCGATGAACGCCTCCGGCTTGCCGGCGACGTACACCTCGGTCCGCCGCCCGGGCCCCCGGCCCTCCTCGATCGGGTGCAGGCCGACGATGTCGTCGGACCGCCAGTACTTGCCGTAGCCGAGGTACACCATCCGGCCGGTCTTGATGTCCATCGCCATGTCGGGCTCCTGCGAGAGGGTGGGCGTCAGCTCTTGCCCATGCGGCGCTTCAGCTCCTCCAGCTTCGCGTCGGCGTCCGCCTCGCGCGCGGCGCGGTCCATCCGCGCCTTCAGCGCCTCCTGCTCCGCGTCCAGCTCCGGACGATCCATTCCGGCGCGGCCCAGCGCGGCCCACGCCGCCTGCGACGAGCGCTCGCTCTCGATGCCGCCCTTGCGCTTGGTGACTTCCTCGAGCTGCGCGGCCATCTCCGCCACGTCGCGCTCGGCCAGCGCGACCTCCTCGCGCTGAGCGGCGGCCTTCTTCTCGAGCACCGCGAGGTGCTCCCGGTGCTTGGCGAGGAAGCGGTCGGCGACCGTCACGGTCTCCTGGTCGGCGATGCCGGCGGCGAGGTCCCGGCGGCGCTGCGCCGTGTCGATCTCCCGCGCCATCAGCTCCCGGTCGCGCTCGGTCGCCGCCAGCGCGTCGCGCATCGTGCCGAGGCCCGCCTTCGCCTCGATCAGCGCCTCGCGCATCCGCCCCGCCAGGTCGTACAGGTCCGCCGGCGGCGTCGCCGACGCCAGCGCCGCCTCGAGCGCCTCGCGCAGGCGCTTAAACACGGAACGCCGCGCGCGCGGTCAGCTCTTCTTGACCGTCTTCGCGTAGAAGGCGGCGGGCCGCTGCCGCGTGCTCCGCGACCGGCACTTGGGGCACGCCGGCGGCCGGCCCGTGTGCTCGCTGATCCGCTGGATCACCGAGAACCGCTTGCCGCACTTCTCGCAGCCGTATTCGTACGTGGGCATCGCGCCGACCTCCTCGAGCGCGAATGGATATTGACGCGCGCGCCGGACGGGGGCAAGACTACCGGCCATGCGCTTTTGCGCCGTCGCGGCCGTGCCGCTCCTCCTCGTCCTGGGCTGCGACGGCGGCCTCCGCCCCGAGAGCCCGGCGACCAGCTGTCCGAGCGGCATCTGCGGCCTGGTGCGCTTCCGCGGCGCCGTGCCCGACTCCACCGACTACGTCCGCGTCGTGGTCTACCAGACCGTGCCCGAGAGCCTCGACCAGGTCATCGGGTTCGCCGGCTTCTCCGACCCGCTCCCGCTCGGGCCCGACACCGCGCGCTACACCTGCTGCATCACGCCGCTGGCGCCGGGCAGCTACGCCTGGGTGCTCGTGGTGTGGAAGAAGGTGGGGACGCTGACCGTCAACACCGCGCCGTCGCTGCTGATGGCCGCCGGGTCCTACCTCGACCCGGCCGACACCGGCCGGCTCGGCGCCGTGACGGTGCCCCCGGGCGGCGGCGCCGGCGGCGTGGACATCGTCGCCGATTTCGGCCGGATGCAGAGCATCAGCGCCTTCTTCCCGCCCGCGGCGGCGCGGCGATGAGGCGCCCGGCCCTCGCGGCGCTCGTCGCGCTCGCGGCGGCGCGAACCGCGCCGGCCGCCGCCCAGGCGCCCGCGCTGCGCCGCGTGGCGGGCACCGTCGTGAGCGCCACCGACAGCGTGCCCGTGGCCGGCGCCAGCGTCGCGATCATCGGCACCACGCTGCGGATGACCACCGACGCCGGCGGCCGGTTCGCGTTCCCGCGCGCGCCCGTGGACATGCTCGACCTCCTCGCCGCCCGGATCGGCTACGAGCCGGAGATCCTCTCCCTGCCCTCGGGGCCGGGCGACGACACGGCCGTCGTGATCGTGCTGCCGCCGAACCCCGTGGAGATCTCGCCCGTCGTCGTGACCGCGAGCCGCGAGGCGCACCTCGCCGAGGAGACGCCGGTCTCGGTCGCGATCGCCACCGCCACCGACCTCGAGCAGCACGCGACCATCGGCCTCGACGAGGCCATCGCCCGCGTGCCGGGCGTCGAGATCCAGGACGGCCAGATCGGGATCCGCGGCTCGTCCGGCTACGCCAAGGGCCTCGGCAGCCGCGTGCTCCTGCTGGTGGACGGCGTGCCGGTGAACGAGGCCGACCGCGACGGGATCGACTGGGACCTCCTGCCCGCCTCCGAGGTCGAGCGGGTGGAGGTCGTGAAGGGCACCGCCAGCGCGCTCTACGGCTCCGACGCGCTCGGCGGCGTCGTGAACGTCCTCACGCGGGAGATCCCGGACTCGCTCGACCTGCGCGTGAGCCTCGTGGCCGGCGCCTACGCCGCCCCGCCGTACGAGGTCTGGCGCTGGCGGACGACGCCCGCCTTGTTCGGCGGCGCCGACGTCGGGGTGTCGCGGCGCCTGGGGCCGGTGAAGCTCCTGCTCGCGGGCGGCGGCCTCAGGAACGACGGCTATCGCCAGAACAACGAGGACCGGCGGGCGCACGGCCTGGCGAAGCTGGTCCTCGTCTCGAGCCCGGCGCTCCAGGCCGAGCTGGTGGCGGCGGCCGCCGACGAGCGCTACGGGCAGGTCCTGCAGTGGTGCGTGCAGGGCCAGTGCGCCGACTCCGGCCAGGACTACCAGCCCTTCCGCGTGGACTCCACGACCCTCGGCAACCAGACCCGCTCGACCAAGTACCTGGTGCAGGCCGCGGCGCGGCAAACGCTCGCCGCGGACCTCGCGCTGCGCGGGCGCGTGTCCTGGTACCGCACGAGCTTCGACGACGCCTACCGCACCGGGTCGGACCACTCGACGAGCGACCGGCTGGGCGGCGAGCTGGGCGCCGAGTGGCACCCGCGCGAGGGCCGCGTGATCGACGCCGGCACCGAGGGCACGTACGCGACGGTCACGAGCGACCTGTTCGGCGACCACAGCCAGACGGAGCTGGCGTGGTACGCCGAGGACGAGTCGTCGTTCGGCGAGACGGGCCGGCTCACGCTGGGCGCCCGGGTGGACGCGATCGCGGTGGACGGCGTGGCCTGGAACGCGGTGGCGAGCCCGCGCCTGGCGGTGACGTGGGCGTGGTGGCCGGTGCGTCTCAGGGCCAGCGTGGGCCGGGGCTTCCGCGCGCCCTCGCTGGCCGAGCGGTTCACGTCCACCGCGGCGCAGGGCATCCAGGTGATCCCCAACCCGAACCTCCAGGACGAGACGTCGTGGTCGGGCGAGATCGGGGCGACGGCGCCCGCCGGACGCCATCTCGCGCTCGACGCGGCGCTGTTCTGGAGCGAGTACCAGGACCTGATCGAGCCGGAGCTCGTCACGGGCGGCACGCAGATCCAGTTCACCAACGTGACGCGGGCGCGCGTGCGGGGCCTCGACCTCGCGGCGCGCGCCGCCGATCTCGTGCACGGGCACCTCTCGGCGAGCCTGGCGTGGACCTGGCTGGACGCCCGCGACCTGACGGCGGACCAGCCGCTGGCCTTCCGCCCGCGCGACCTCGCGACGCTGAGCGCGGACTGGCGCAGCGCGCTCGGGGGCGCCGGCACCGTGACCCTGGGCGTCGACGCCCGGCTCATCGCGCGGCCCGAGCGGGTGGAGATCTACGAGGACGACCGGCGCGTGGCGGCGCGCACGCTGGACCTGCGCGTGGCGTGGCGCCGGGGCGGCGTCACGACGATCGCCAAGGTGGAGAACGCGCTGAACTACATCTACACGCTCGTGCCCCGGACGCTGGAGCCGCCGCGCACGTACTCGCTCACCGTGGCGGTGGACGAGTGAGCGCGGCCGGGCCCGCGCGCCGGGCGTCCGCGCCGCGCGGCCGTTGCGCCGGCACGGGCCGGTCGCGTACTTAGCAGCGCGGCAGCATCGCGAACCTTGGAGGCCCGCACCCTGACGGACACGATGCCGGTGCTGGACGAGCTGACGCGCTTCGCGCGCAGCCTGAGCGGGGCGGCGCGGCGGGAGTCGGTTGCCGAGCGCGCCGCGGACCTGCTGGAGCGCCTGTTCGACCCGGCCGCGGTGCTCGTGATGTTCCCGGCCGCCGACGATCCCACGCGCCAGGTCCCGGCGGCCGCGCGCGGCGACCCGCCGCCCGCCCCGTTCGACCCGTTCGTCGAGAAGGTCCAGCACGCCGGCGAGGTCGTCCGCACGGCGAGCCCGGCGCGCCTGGGCGCACCGCTCGAGGCGGCCGGCCACTCGCTGGGTTGCCTCGTGCTGTGGGGCAAACGCCCGCGCGCCTTCGGCGCCGCGGCGGAGCCGCTCCTCGCCGCCGCCGCCGCGCAGGTCACCCTTGCCCTCCAGAACACGCAGCTCTTCTCGCTCCTCTCGGCCGGCAAGCGCGAGTGGGAGGAGATGGCGGACGCGATCGGCCACGCCATCTGCATCGTGGACGGCCGCGGGCTCGTCCGGCGGGCGAACCGCTCGTTCGCCGCGCTGGTCGGGACCCCCGTCACGGCGCTCCCGGGGCGGCCCTGGTCCGACCTGTTGCCGGCGCCGTGGCTCGACGCCATCCGCGCGGCCATCGCCCGGCCCGGCATCGCCGGTGCCACCGAGCTCCGCCAGCACCGCAGCATCTACTCGGTCAGCGCGCTGGCCCTCAAGGGCGAGGACGACGAGTCGGCCGTGGTGATCATCGAGGACCACACCGAGACGCGCCGGCTCCAGGAGCACCTCATCCAGTCGGAGAAGCTCTCCGCGATCGGGCAGCTGATCGCGGGCGTCGCCCACGAGCTGAACAACCCGTTGGCCTCGGTGCTCGGCTTCGCCGACTACCTGGTGGAGAGCGGCGACGTGCCCGCGCACCTCGCCGAGCCGCTGCGGGTGATCCAGCAGGAGGCGCAGCGCGCCGCCGTCATCGTGCGCAACCTGCTCACGTTCGCCCGGCGCCAGGAGCGCGACCGCCGGCAGCTCGCCATCGGCTCCGTGCTCGAGCGCACCATCGCCCTGCTCCGCAACCAGCTGCTCGGGCTGCACGTGGAGATCGCGCTCGAGGTGGACGCCGGCCTGCCCGAGATCGACGGCAACCTGAACCAGCTGCAGCAGGTGTTCCTCAACCTCGCGAACAACGCCGCGCAGGCCATCGCGTCGGCGGGGCGCCCCGGCCTGGTGCGGGTCCACGCCCGCCACCGCCTCGACGGCGTCGCCGTGGACGTCAGCGACGACGGCCCGGGCATCCCGGAGGCCCTGCAGCAGCGCGTGTTCGAGCCGTTCTTCACGACCAAGCCGGAGGGCGAGGGCACCGGGCTCGGACTCTCGATCTGCCAGGGCATCGTGAAGGAGCACGGCGGCCGCCTCACCCTGCAGTCCGTCCCGGGACAGGGCGCCACGTTCACCGTCGAGCTGCCGGCGTCGCACGTCGCGCCCCCCGCCGCGCGGGCGCCCGCCGCGCCGAGCGGCGCCACGGGCCGCATCCTGCTGGTGGACGACGAGCCCCACATCCTCCACTACATGCGGGCCACGCTCACCGCGTGGGGCCACGAGGTGGAGGTCGCCACCGACGGGGAGGCCGCGGTGGCGCAGGCCCT
>DATKNX010000099.1:0-2613 GCA_035541085.1 Gemmatimonadales bacterium
GCGCGCCCCCGTCCGGGCCGGCGCGCTACTTCGGCAGCGGGATGGAGAGGCCGGCCCCGACGCTGAGCCCCTCGTTCCTCGCGTTCGACTCCTTGAAGGCGTGGCTGAAGTCGTAGGTGTAGCGCAGGCCCAGCTCGAGCGCGCCCCACCCCGTGCGGACCGCCACGGCCCCGCCGAAGGTGGCCCCGACGCTGAGCGAGGTTGCGTCGATCCCGTTGTCGGAGCACGTGCCCGTGGCCGACATCCCCGCGGCGCTCGCCTTCAGCTGGCAGCTCAGGTTGAAGCTGAACACGGGGCCTGCGAAGACGCGCGGGTCGACGGTCCCGCCGCCCTCGAAGCGCACACCGAACAGCACGGGCACCGCCGCGTAGGCGAGCTCGTACGTCCCCTCGATCGTCCCCACGGTCGAGTCGACGAACGTCGCCTTGGCTCCCTCCTCGGAGTACAGGACCTCGGGCTCCAGGAACGCGCTCCGGCCCAGTGGCACGGTCACGGCCACGCCCGCGTAGAACGACGTGCGCGACGCGAATCCCGAAGCGTCCGAGCCTCCGAACCTGAAGATGTTGACGCCGCCCACGGGCCCCACCTCGACGTCCTTCAGGTGAGCCTTGGCCTGGGCGAACCCCGTCTCCGTCGCGGTGCACGCGAGTGCGGCGCCGACGATCACCATCGCGAACCTGCTGGTCACGTGACGCCTCCCGGCGAAGTAGATGCCTCGCCGACCATTCTACGGCGAACCGTCATCTCGCCGTCAGGGCGGCATGCGCCAGCCCCGGCGGGAGATCCGACCGCTTTCGTCGGATTCGCGGCCCGGCTTGACACCGGTCGGCGGGCGGCCTAGCTTCTGCTGAAATTTCAGCATCAACGAGGCCGCCGCCATGAGCACCCCGAAGCCGCCGATGAGCCGCCGTGAACGCGAGGTGATGGACGTGCTCTACCGCATCGGGGAGGGCACGGTCGCGGAGGTGATGGCGGAGCTGGTCGATCCGCCGACGTACTCGGCCGTGCGCTCGACCCTCCGGATCCTGGAGGGGAAGGGGCACGCCGGCCACCGCGAGGACGGCCCGCGCTACGTGTACGTGCCCGCGGTGGGGCGCGAGCAGGCGCAGCGCGCCGCCCTGAACCACGTGGTGGACACGTTCTTCGACGGGTCGTCCGACCACGCGCTGGTCGCGCTGCTGCGGCGTTCGGACCTCGAGCTGACGGAGAAGCAGATCCAGCGGCTGGCCCGGGAGATCCGGAAGGCCGGCGAGGAGGGACGATGAGCGCCGCGAGCCTGGCCGGGGTCCTCGGAGCCGTCAGCGCCGCGTGGGCGCTCGGCATGCTGGTGAAGTGCACGCTGCTGCTGCTGGGCCTGTTCCTGGTGGTGGCGGCGCTGCACCGGGCCTCGGCGAGCCTGAGGCACCTCGTGTGGAGCGCCGGCATCGCGGCGGTCGTGGCGCTCCCGGTCGTGTCGCTCGTGATGCCGTGGCGGCTGCCCGTCGTACGGCTGCCCGCGCCGGCTCCGGCGGCGGCTCCTCGCGTGCCCGCGGCACCGGCCGGCGCCGCGCTCCCGGCGGGTGCGGCCGGCGTCGCGGCGCCCAGCCCCGGGGCGGCCGGAGCGTCGCCCGCCCCGGCGGCCGGGCGGTGGTCCCTGCCGAGCTTCTCCCTCGGCCAGTGGCTGGTGATCGTGTGGCTCGGCGGCGCCCTCGTGGTGCTGCTCCGCCTGGGGCGCGGCGCGTGGCTGGTGCGTCGCGTCGTGCGCCGCGCTTCGCGCCTGGAGTCGCCGGACTGGACGCGGCCCCTCGTCGAGGCGGCCGATCGCCTCGGGCTCCCGAAGGAGCCGCGGCTCCTGGCGAGCGACGACGTGATGATGCCGATCGTGTGCGGCGTGGTGAACGTCTGCGTCGTGCTGCCGGTGGGCGCGAGCGAGTGGACGGAGCGGCGGCGCCGGGCGGTGCTCTGCCACGAGCTGGGGCACGTGCGCCGGAACGACCTGGGCCTCACGCTGCTGAGCCGGATCGGCTGCGCGATGTACTGGTTCCACCCGCTCGTGTGGGTCGCGGCCCGCAGGCTGCGCCTCGAGAGCGAGCGCGCGTGCGACGACCTCGTGCTGGGCGTCGGGACGCGGCCTTCCGAGTACGCGGACCACCTGCTGCAGATCGCGTGCGGCGCGGGGCGGATGCGCTCGCCGGCCGTCGCGCTGCCGATGGCCGAGCGGCGCGAGTTCGAGGGGCGGATGCTGGCCATCCTGGAAAAGGACGCCCGCCGCGGAGCGGCGTCGGCCCGGCAGGCGGGGCTGCTCGCCGCGCTCGGGCTCGCGGTGCTGCTGCCGCTCGCGGCGATGGGCATGGTGCGCGCGCCGGCGGAGGATGCCAAGGCGCCGGCCCCTGTTGCCGCGCCGGCGGCGCGGAGCGGTGCGTCTCGCACCGAGACGCGCCAGGTGACGGGTGAGCACGTACACTCCGAGCGGCACGAGACCACCAGGGTGGTCATGGCGGGGCTGCGCGACGCCAAGCCGGCGGTCCGCGCCGCGGCGGTGCAGTCGCTCGGCCAGCCGGACGACACGGCCGCGGCCGAGACGCTGGCGCGGGTCCTCCGCAGCGACCCCAGCGAGACGGTGCGCGTTGCCGC
>DATKNX010000100.1:0-3448 GCA_035541085.1 Gemmatimonadales bacterium
CGCATGACGCCGGCCGCCGACCGGGACGAGTCGTTGCACCGGCTGAACGAGCCGGGACGGTAGGAGGGTGTCGGGTGCCGGAGGCCGGGTGCCCGGAAGCGCGCTGCATCGCCGACACCTGACACCCGACACCCGACACCGCATTATTCTCCCCATGCCCGCGCCCACCTCCCTTCCCGAACTCACCGTCGGCGCTCGCGTCGAGGAGCCGCTGCTCGTGTGGGAGATCGAGCAGCGCACTCAGAGCGACGGCAGCCCGTTCGCCATCCTGACGCTGGCCAACAGCACCGGCCGGGTGAAGACGGCGCCCTTCTGGTCCTCCGACATCCACAAGATCGAAGGCCTGCAGAAAGGCGCCGTGGTCAGCGTGATCGGCGAGATCGGTCTCTACAAGACCGACCGCCAGCTGAAGGTCACGAGCCTCAGGCCCGTGCCGCGCGAGCTGGTGGACTGGGCGCGGCTCCTGCCGTCGGTGGGCGACGTGGCGCCGTGGTGGAAGAAGGTGGAGGAATGGCGCGGCGAGCTGCCGGAGGGGCCCTACCGGCGCGCCATCGCGCTGTTCTACGACGACCCCGACTTCCGCGCGCAGTACGAGCGCTGCCCCGCCTCGCTGAACAACCACCACGCCGAGCTGGGCGGCCTGCTCAAGCACACGGTGGAGGTGGGCGTCATCGCGCGGCAGATCGCCAAGACCTGCGGCGCGGCCTGGGACGCCGTGCTCGCCGGCGTGCTGCTGCACGACATCGGGAAGCTCGAGGCCTACCGCTGGGACGGTCTCTTCGAGATGAGCGAGGCGGGCAGCCTGCTGGGCCATGTCGCGCTGGGCGCGCTGATGCTCGACCGGCGCCTGGACGAGGCCGAACAGCCGGTCGTGGACGAGCGCGAGCGGCTGCTCTTGCAGCACCTCGTGCTCTCGCACCACGGCGAGCTGGAGTTCGGCAGTCCGGTGCGGCCCATGACGCTGGAGGCCGAGGTCCTGCACTTCGCCGACAGCGCGTCGGCCGCCACGACGAACTTCGCCGCGGCGCTCCGGGAATCCGGGAATTTCGGCGAGGGCGACACGGTCTCGAAGCCCATCTGGTCGCTCGACCGGCGCCGCGTCTTCCGGGGTCAGCCGTGACGCGCCGCATCCCCCGGGCCGCTCGCGCGCGGGCGGGGCGGAGCTAGCGATGCCGCCGGCCTCCGACCACCGCGCCACGCAGGAGTTCGCCGAGCGCTCCGACGCGCTCGCCACCTTCCTCAAGGCGGCGGGGCAGGCGCCGCGGCTCCTCACCGTGGACGACAGCGCCGGCTGCCCGCTCTACAACGCCCTGGCCGCGCTGCAGTGGGCGGGAGAGACCGGGCTCTTCCTGCCGACCGACCGGCTGCACGCCGCGTGGTTCGCCGCCGAGACGGGCGTCGCCGTGATCGAGCGGGTGGTGGACGACAAGCCCGTCTACCGGTTCCTGGGGCCGCGCATCGAGGCCCCGCAGAAGCCGCCCGTGGACGGCACGCCGGTGGTGGACGAGGCCTTCGTGCTCGGCTACGAGTTCACGGAGCGCTGGAACGCCATCGCGCACTTCCTCGTGACGTCGCAGGGCCGCGGCGCCCTGATCGCCCTGTTCGCCCAGCGCGCCCCCGAGCTCGAGTACGTGCGGCGCTGGCTGCTCGCGCTCTTCCAGGGTCCGGTGCCCGAGGGCGCCGATCACCTGCACGCCGGCTGGTTCGCCACGACGAGCGCGGGCTTCCTGTTTCCTCCCACGACGATCGCCGGACGCCAGTCGCGCGGCTGGGCCTACGTCGAGCTGGGCACCTCGAGAGAAGACTAGCGGTCGCGGGGCCGCACGCTCGCGGCCCGCGGGGGGAAAACACGACGGCCCGCCTGGGTCTCCCCAGTCGGGCCGTCGCCGAAGCGGCTACCCGGAGCCGAAGGATCACTCCCTCGTTTTTCTTCCCACGGCCACCGGTTGTCTGTTGTCAGGGTCCCGGTAGGGCCGTCAGAAGCTCCGGCTTCGATCCCCACGCAGCGTGGCCGCGCCGCCTGGTTCGCCGTTCCGAGCGCTTCGAGTCCGGCCGGATCGCGTACCGGCCTCTCGAAGTGCACCCCGCTGCGCCACGGCGAGGTGGGTAAGGCGCGCGATTGGCCTTACCTGCCCGAGTCGGCGGGTGCCCCGGGATCGACGGGCGCCTGTGCCCTTGTTTGCATCGGCGCCCTCCCCCAAGCTGCCGCTCAGGCCCATCAGCAGGCGTAGATCGGGCAGGGCCCGATCCCTTCCCCACTGACGACGCCGCGAATATAGGCCGGCGCCGATGTCCCGCAAGTGCCGGAGTTGCTTCGGGTTACACATTCACGATGTGCGCGCGATGTGGATGCCAACCACGCGGAAGCCAAGGGCTTCCGTGCGATTTCCCCATCATGTCTACATGTGGATTGGGAAGAACTGTGGAATCGCGGCGCGGCGGCGAGCCGGCCCGTGCCCGCCGCCGCCATCTCACGCCCGAGTCAGTTCGGCGCCGCCCCCGCGTAAGGTGGATTGCGCGGCAGCCCCGGCGGCGTCGGCACCCGGTGGGCAGCCGGAAGCACGCGGTTCAGCTCCACCATCAGCGCGCGGTCCTTGTCGTGTACGTCGAGAATCTGACTGTAGAAGTCGCGGTAGAAGTGGCGCGCGGCACTCTCGTACTGATCCTGCCACGGAGGCGTGAGGAAGCGGGCCGGGGCCGCGATCATGCTCGCCACGTTGTCGCACTCCGCCGTGGCCACGCTGCGGCTGAAGGCGGAGTCGAGATCGGCTGCCGCACGCTGCAGCGCGGCGTCCGTCCCCAGCGTGGCGCGCAGCGAGCTCACCGCCTCGGCGTACGTCGTCAGGTCCCAGTAGAGGTCCCGGCAGTGCGTCCAGCGATCCTGTTCCCGGTGCGACAGCATCGTCGGGCCGGTCGCGCCGATCACGGGCTGCCCCGACGCGTTCTGAAACGTCGCGACGAGCGTGACGATCGCCGAGTCGAGCATCCGGCCCAGGCGCGCGGCGTACTCCCAGGCCTCCTCCGTCGTTCCACCGGCGAAGGGCGGCATCGCCAGCCCCGTCGTGTACGCCCCCGTGTTCGCGGGCTGCGGATGCGAAGCCTGCGGCGTGACGGCTGGCGCCGGCGCGGCCGGCGTAGTCGTCGACGGCGTCGCCGATGGCTGCGCCACCTGCGGCTGCGGCGCGGTCGGCACGGGTGCGGCAGGCTGCGGCGTGGCCGGCGCCGGCGCGGGCGCGGGCAACGCCTGGCGCGGCGCCGTCTGGCCCGGCGGCTGCTTGCCGCTCGCAGGTGCGGCCGCGGGCTGGGCCGCCGGACGTTGTGTGGAAGTGGGCGGAACCTTCTGCGCGCTGAGCGGCGCCAGGACGCCGCCGGCGACGAATATGACCGCGAGTACGAACGCGCGACGCATCATGATCTGCACCTCGACGTGCTTCGTCTCGGTGAGAGT
>DATKNX010000101.1:0-4361 GCA_035541085.1 Gemmatimonadales bacterium
TGCGAGGACAGGCACTGGAACGTGAGCGACGACGTGGAGTCGAGCGTGTCGGCCTGGAGCGGGCGCAGGGCGACGGCGAAGATGCGGCTCCGCGCCTCGGTGAAGACCGCGACCTGCACGGGCGTGAAGCGCTGCGCGTCGAGGTCGGTCAGGGGATCGCGCGCGATGGCCGCGTCGAAGAAGGCGATGGCCGAGTCGCGCTTGCCGGGGCCCGACTCGAGCGCGAAGATCGCGCCCAGGTACTTGTAGGCCCGCGCCTGCTGCGCCACGCTGACCGTGAGGCCGGGCGGCGGCGCGACGAGCCCCGTGAACAGCGTCGCCGCGTCCTCGATCTCCATCTGGTCGTAGCGGGCGACGGCGCGCTGCAGCACGGCGTCGGCGCTGTCCTGCGCCGCCACGGGCCCCGCCAGGGCGGCGACGAGCGCCGCCGCCAGCACCGACGGTCGGGGCCTCACGGGCTGCTCTTCAGCGCGAGCTCACCCAGGCGCACGGTCGCACCGGCCGCGACCGTGATCGTGGTGTCGAGGTCGGCGTAGCCGGGCGCGCTGACCTTGATCTGCCGCTGGCCGGCCGCGACCTCGTAGTCGAGCAGCGTGCCCACGCCGACGGCCTGGCCGTCCACGAAGATCTGGGCGGTGGCCGGCACGGTGCGGAGCCGCAGCTTGCCCGTGCCCCCGGCGGGCGCCTCGCTCGACGACTGGAGCGAGAGCCGGCCGAGGTCCAGCGTGCGGCCGATCCGCACGTTGATCATCGTGTCGAGCGTCTCGTAGCCCGGGTAGCTGATCTGCACGTAGTGCTGCCCCGGCGTCATCTCCGTGTCGAGGAAGCCGCTGGCGCCGGTCGAGTTGCCGTCGATCCGGATGTCGGCGACGGCGGGCACCACGCTCATCAGCAGCTGGCCCGTCGTCTCGCCGCCGCCCGACGTGTCGGCGGCCGGCTTCGCGGCCGTGGTCGCCGGCGTGGCGGGCTTCTTCGACGTGTCGGCGCGCGCGCTCTCGGCGGCCGCGGGCGCCGGTGCGGCGGGCTTGGCCGGCACGGTCGGCGCCGGCGCCTGCACGAAGGGCTGTGCGGCCTTGGGCCGGAGCACCAGGTACCAGTAGGCGCCGCCGCCGATGGCGGCGAGCACCACGACGGCCGCGAGGATCGGCACGAGCGGCGAGCGCTTTTTCTCCGCGACGCCCAGGAGGCCGTGCTCGATGGACATCGCCGGCGCGCTGCGCGGCCGGCGCATCGGACCCGAGGCCCGGGCGGCGGCGGAGGCGCCCGAGGAGGAGGCGGAGGCGCCGGCGGCGGGCTCGGCTTCACCCGCGGCGGACTCGAGCCACGGGGCCTTGCCGGGGCCCGACTTGCGCGGCGGCGCCGCGCCGGACTTCCGCGCCGGCGGAGCCGCTTCGGGCTCGGGCGCGGCGGGCTCCATCTCGGGCAGCGCGGGCTCCACGCGCGTCGGCGGCACCACGCGCTGGCGCGGCGGAGGCGGCGGCGGAGCGGGCTCCGGCTCGGGCTCGACCTCCATCATCGGCACGGCGCGCGTCGGCGGCACCGCCCGCTCCAGCGGCGGCGGGACCGGCGTCGCGCGCGCGGGCGGCGCGGGCGGTGGCGCCTTGGCCGCCGGGGCGGCCGGCGCGGGCGAGGGCACCTGCACCGCGGGCGCGACCTCGGTGACCGCCGCGGGCTTCGGGGCCGGCGGCGGCGCCGGCTTCGGCGCGGGCGGGGCCGTGGGCGTGCGCGGCGCCGCGGCGCGCGCGGCCGGCGCCTGGGGCGGCGCGGCCACGCGGATCTTCGGCACCGCCTCGCCGCGGGCGAGCTGGCCGAGGACCGCGTACGCCTCCTGCCGGTCGGTGTCGCTGAACGGGATCGTCTTGATGGCCGCGAGCATGTCGGCCGTGCCGGCGTAGCGCTGCGCCGGATCCTGCGCCAGCGCCGTCTGGACGATGTGCACCAGGCCGCCCGGCAGGCCTTCGCGCGCCGCCAGCAGGTTGCGCACGTTCGCCGCGGCGCCGGCGTCGGAGGGCGCCGAGCCGGTGAGCATCAGCAGCGCCACCATCCCGAGGCAGTACTGGTCGCTCGGCGGGCCCGGCGGGTTGCCGGCCGTCTGCTCGGGGCTCACGAAACGCTGCGGGCCCGCGGACGCGGGGCGCTGGTCGCCCACCGCGCGCGCGATGCCGAAGTCGGAGACCATCACCCGCCCGTCGTGGTCCACGAGGATGTTCGCGCCCTCGAGGTCGCCGTGCAGCGTGCCGCGGCCGTGCGCGTAGGCGAGAGCGGCGGTGGCGGCGCGGAGCACCACCAGCGACGCGGGCAGCGGGAGCGCGCCCTGCGCGCGGACGATCTGCGCGAGGTCGCGGCCCTCGATCAGCTTCATCGCGAAGAAGCAGCCCGCGGGCCTCAGGCCGACGCGGTAGACCGGGACGATGTTCGGGTGGTTCAGCGCCATCGCCAGCTGCGCCTCGCGCTTGAAGCGCGCGGCCGCCTCGCCCACGCCGAGGCCGGGCGGGAGGACCTTCAGCGCGACGGGGCGCGGCGGGTTGATCTCCATCGCCTGGTACACGTCGGCCATGCCGCCGCGGCTCAGCCGGCGCTCGATCTTGAAGAGGGAGCCGAGCGACTTCTGCAGCCCGATCAGTGCGGGATCGTCGGGCTCGGCGGGATCGCCACCCGGCGCGGCGGTGGCGCTGGCCACGGCCTGGGCGCCGAGGGCGGTGACCTCCGCCCGGCAGTTCTCGCACTCGCGGGCGCCGGGCTTCAGGGGCGCTCCGCACTTGGGGCAGATGCTCATGGCGTCGTCTCGTTGCCGGGGATAGCGCCCCCGGAGGTGTGCGCCGCGATCACGGGTCCGGCGCCCCCCCGCGCGGGGGGCTTCGCCGGGGCCCGTAAGGCGCTGGCACTACAGTCTATTATGATGCCGGTGGCAGGCAAGACCGAATCGCCGTCCGGCCGCCGCGCCTTGCCGTCCCGGCGGGGCTTTTCGAGCTTTCGGCGTCCCGCTCGACGAGCCGATCCACCCCCCGCGAGGAGCCCCCGATGGTCGTCCCCGTGCAACTCCCGACCGCCGCGCGCGACGTCACCGGCGCCGGCGTCACCTACCACATCGAAGGCGAGCTGGTGCCCGTCCTGCACCTCGAGCTGACGCACACGAGCGTCTTCTTCGAGCACCACATCCTGCTGTGGAAGAGCCCGGGCGTGGAGGTGGGGATCAAGCCCCTGAAGGGCGCGTTCAAGCGCGTGATGGCGGGGATGCCGGTCTTCCTCACGCAGACCAAGGGCGTGGGCCACATCGCCTTCAGCCGCGACGGCGCCGGCCACATCTTCGCCGTGCCGCTCAAGGACGGCCAGGCGGTGGACGTGCGCGAGCACCAGTTCCTCGCCGCCACCGACAACGTCGACTACACGTTCCAGCGCGTGAAGGGCGTCGCGAACATGCTCTTCGGCGGCACCGGCTTCTTCATCGACAGCTTCGCGTGCCGCGGCGGCGAGGGCCTCGTCTGGCTGCACGGCTACGGCAACGTGTTCGAGGTCGTGCTGAAGGCGGGCGAGATGATCGACGTGGAGCCCGGCGGCTGGGTCTACAAGGACCCGACGGTGCAGATGGAGACCCAGACGCAGCGCCTGACGACGGGGCTCCTCGGCAGCAGCGGGATGCTGTTCTGGAACCGCTTCCACGGCCCCGGCCGGCTCGCGATCCAGTCGATGTACGTGCACCTGCCGACGGAGGCGTAGCGGGGCGCGCGCCGGCGATACACGGGCCAAGCGTCAGGTGGGCGTGACTTCGGGGGGCTGTTTCTTCCTCCCCACCGCCCACAGCGCCCGGTGGCTCCCGCGCTTGCCACGGACGTCAACCGTCTTCAGCTCCTCGATCGCGAAGTGCTCCGCCAGTAACGCCCTGATCTCGTCCTCGCTCGAGAAGTACAGCTCCGTCCCCAGCCCCGTCTTCCGGTACTTCCCTCGGCCGCCGAACTGGGGATCCTGCTCGCTGAAGCACACCGACAGATACGTGCCGCCCGGCGCGAGCAGCCCCGCCACGTTCCGCACGTGGCTCGGCCGGTCCTCCGGGAAGATGTGGTGCAGCAGCTCCCAGTCGTATGCGAAGTCGAACGCACCTTCCGGGAACGGCAGCTCGGCCACGACGTCCGCCGCCACGAACCGGCACGCTAGGCCCGCCTTCGCGGCCGCGCGCCGCCCCATCTCGACCGCGGCCTCCGCGATGTCCACGCCCGTCACGTCGAAGCCGAGCCGCGCCAGCGCCATCACGTTGTTGCCCGCGCCGCACCCCAGCTCGATCACGCGCCTCGGCCGCGGCACCCGGTCCGCCACCGCGCGCACCAGGATCCCCGGCGCCGTCTCGTTGTTCCACGGGATGTCGG
>DATKNX010000102.1:0-2781 GCA_035541085.1 Gemmatimonadales bacterium
CCGCTTCCCATCGCGCCGTAGCGCGCCCCTCGCTCGTCCCCGCCGCCCCGTCCTGCGCCAAGCCGCGAACGCTCCTCTGCAGGCCCACGCTCGGCGCGGTGGCGCCGGTCCCCAGGACGTCCGCCGGCGCTTCCGGTGAGCGAGCCCGAATCGAATCCGTCGAGTGGAGGCGCGGGGAATCGAACCCCGGTCCGAGCAGCGATCCGCAGCAGCTTCTACGTGCGTAGCTCGCGATTCAGGCCGCGATCACGGGCCGGCTCACGAGCAGCCTGCCTGCGACCCCGCCCCGGTGACATCTCGCCGCGCGCGCCGGGACGCCACGCACGACCAGCCTGACTTTTCGATACCCGAGCGTCGCCTCAGGCGGGCTCCCTCTCGGGCAGGTGCATAAGGCGGTTAAGCCTTACGCGGCCATCGCAAGGTTCGCGTTGGCATTTGAACGTTTCCCAGAGGATTAACGAGGATCCAGGAACCTCGGCACGCTGCCACCGCCCCACGACACCCGTCGAAACCTGTCGCCCCCGGGCGATCAGTGAAACTTAGTCGCCCTTCCCTTTGGTCGCCACGCAGCGGTCCCGGCCCTCGCGCTTGGCGCGGTAGAGGGCGCTGTCGGCCGTGGCCATCAGGTTCTCGGGGCTGGGGATCGGGATGGGCGAGGCCGAGACGCCGCAGGAGAGGGTCATCGGGTGCTCCTGGCCCCCGAAACGGAACGGGCGCTCCGCCAGGAGTTTGCGAAGTCGCTCGGCCACCTCCATGCCGTGGCCGATGTCGCCGCCCGGCAGCCACACCGCGAATTCCTCGCCGCCGATGCGCGCGGCCACGTCGGCGCCGCGCAGCGCCGTCTTGAGCAGGCTGCCGACGTGCTTCAGGGCCGCGTCGCCGGCGGCGTGGCCCAGCGTGTCGTTGATCCGCTTGAAGTAGTCGAGGTCCAGCATCACGAGCGCCGAGCGGGCCGCGTCGGCCGACGCCATGACCCGCTTGAGCGCCCGCCGGTTCGCCAGGCCCGTCAGCTCGTCCGTGTCCGCCTGCCGCTTGGCGATCTCGACGGCCTGCGCGGGCCCCAGGACCGGCCCGAAGCGCCGCGCCAGCTTCTCCAGCTCGTCCACGACGGCGGCCGGCGCCATCGGCGGCTCGCCCAGGGCCAGCACCGCGCCGCCGACGCGCGAGCCGAAGAGCAGCGGCACCGCCACGCCGCCCCGGAGCGGCCGGCGCCGGTCCCGCGGCCCCGCGTGCACCACCGCCTCCGTCGCCAGGGCCACGGTCGGCGTCGCCTCCGTGATGGCGCGTCCGGCCGGGGAGTCGAGGTCCACCGCGACGCCCTCGAGGCGCCGGTCGTCGCCGCTCGAGATCGTCGTGATCTTGAGCGGCCCGCCGTCGTTGTCGCGCAGCACGACCGCGCACGGCATGCCGACCGCCTCCCTGGCGACGTCGGCCAGGACGCGGCACAGGTGCTCGAGGGTGGCGTCCACCGGCAGACCCGCCGCGGCGTCCGCCGCCCGCACCCACGGTCGCGCCGGGCTCGGCGCGGCCGGCACCCCCCGTGCGGCTCGGGCGCGGGCATACCAGCCGCCCGCGGCCCCCGCCGCCAGGCCGGCGAGCAAGGCAACAAAGCTGGTCACGCCGTGGCCAGGACTTCGCCGCTCGCCAGGTACTCGGAGAAGATCTGCTCGACTTCGGCGAGGCTCGCGACGCGATGCAGCCGCTCGCGCAGCGCGGCGGCACCCGGGAGCCCCCGGGCGTACCAGCCGAGGTGCTTGCGGAACTCCAGCACGGTCTTGGGCGTGTCGCCCTCGAGGGCGAGGGTGAGGCGGGCGTGGTCCAGTGCGGTGCGGAACCGCTCCTCGGCCCCGGGAGGCGGCGGCAGCGGCCGCCCGTCGAGGAGCGCCCGGGCGTCCCGGAAGATCCAGGGGTTCCCGAACGAGCCACGCGCGATCATCACGCCCGCGCATCCGGTCTGGCTCCGCATCCGGAGCACGTCCTCGGCAGTGGTGACGTCGCCGTTGCCGATGACGGGGATCTCGAGCGCCTCGACGACCGCCGCGATCTCCTCCCAGCGCGCCGAGCCGGTGAACATCTGCGTGCGCGTGCGGGCGTGCAGCGTCAGGGCCCGCGCGCCGGCCTCCTGGCAGCGGAGCGCGATGCCCACCGGGTCGCGCAGCGTCTCGTCCCAGCCCGAGCGGATCTTGACCGTCACCGGCAGCGGCGTGGCCGCCGCCACCGCGCGGATGATGCGCTGCACGAGGTCGAGGTCCTTGAGGCAGCCCGAGCCGCCGTTGCGCTTGACGACCTTCTTGACCGGGCATCCGAAGTTGATGTCCAGGTACTCCGGCGCGAACACGTCGGAGACCAGCGCCGCCGCCTCCGCCATTGCGGCAGGCTCCGCGCCGAAGATCTGGATCCCGATCGGCCGCTCGGCCGCCGCGAAGCCGGCCATCCGCAGGGTGCGCTCGCTGCCCCGGCGGAGCCCCTCCGAGGAGAGGAACTCCGACACCACCACGTCGGCCCCGAACCGGCGGCACAACTGCCGGAACGGCGCCTCCGAGACGCCCGCCATGGGGGCGAGGAACAGGGGTACCGCGACGGGCACCGGGAACGGGAAAGCCATGGGGCGCAAGCTACGAAGCGCTCCGGAGGGAGGCAACGGCCGTTTGACCGCCCGTACCACGGTTTGTAGCTTTTGACCCATGCTGCTACGCGAATTCCTGCGCGACGACGCGATCGACCTCGCGCTCGCCGGCCGCACCAAGGACGACGTTCTCAAGGAGCTGATCCGGCTCCTCA
>DATKNX010000103.1:0-4873 GCA_035541085.1 Gemmatimonadales bacterium
TGGCGCGCTCGATCACCTCGTCCGGAAGCCCGGCCAGCCGTCCGACGTGAATGCCGTACGAGCGGTCGGCCCCACCCGGGCGGAGGCGGTGCAGGAAGATCACCTGGTCGCCGGACTCGTGCACCGCCACGTTGAAATTCACGATCCGCGCGAACCGGTCGGCCAACTGGGTCAGCTCGTGGTAGTGGGTCGCGAACACCGCCTTGCAACCGACGCGCTCGTGCAGGTACTCGGCCACCGCCCAGGCGATCGCGACGCCGTCGTAGGTCGAGGTCCCCCGGCCGATCTCGTCGAGCAGCACGAGACTGCGGCGCGACGCGTTGTGGAGGATCGAGGCGGTCTCGCTCATCTCCACGAGGAACGTGCTCTGGCCGCGCGCCAGGTCGTCGCTGGCGCCGACGCGCGTGAACAGCCGGTCCACCACGCCGACTCGCGCCCGCCTGGCGGGCACGAAGGAGCCGGCCTGGGCGAGCAGCACGAGCAGCGCCACCTGGCGCAGCACCGTGCTCTTGCCGGCCATGTTGGGACCGGTGACGATCATGATCTGGTGCTCGGCGTCGAGCCGCACGTCGTTGGGGATGAAGGCCTCGCGCGGCATCACGCGCTCGACCACCGGGTGCCGGCCCGCCTCGATGTCGAGCACGAAGTCGTCGGCCACCTCGGGCCGCGCGTAGCCGTGGCGTGCCGCGGCCTCCGCCAGCGACGCCAGCACGTCCGCGGCCGCGACGCGGGCCGCCACGTCCTGGATGCGGCGGATCTCGGCGCCGACCGCGTCGCGCAGCTCCCCGAACAGCCGCTCCTCGAGGCGGGCGATCTCCTCCTCGGCGCCGAGCACCTTGGCCTCGTAGGCCTTGAGCTCCGGCGTCACGTACCGCTCGGCACCGGTGAGGGTCTGGCGGCGCTCGTAGTCGGCGGGCACCGCGTCCCGGTTGGCGTGCGTGACCTCGATGTAGTAGCCGAACACCTTGTTGAAGCCGACCTTGAGCGACGCGATGCCGGTGCGGGCCCGCTCGCGCGACTGCAGCCCGGCGATGTACGAGCGCCCGCCGTCGCGCAGGCCCCGCAGCTCGTCGAGCGCCGGCGCGTGGCCCGGGCGGACGACGTCGCCGTCACCGAGGGTGGCGGGCGGGCGGTCCACCAGGGCCGCGGCGAGGGCCGCCGCCACGTCCCGCAGCGCGTCGAAGCCGTCGTCGAGGCCGTAGAGGCTGCCCATGGTCGCGAGCACCTGCGGCAACCGCTCGACGGAGTCCCGCATGCCGCCCAGGTCGCGCGGCGTCGCGCGCCGCGCGGCGGCCTTGGCGCCGAGACGCTCGAGGTCGCGCACGCCGTCCAGCGCCTCCCGAAGCGCCGCGCGCCGCGGCTCGTCCGCGACCAGCGCGCCCACGGCGTCGTGCCGCGCGGCGATCGCCGCCGGATCCGTCAGTGGAGCCAGCAGCCAGTCGCGCAGGAGGCGGGCGCCCATCGGCGTGCGCGTGTGGTCCAGGACGGCGAGCAGCGTCGTGTCCTCGGAACCCGGCCGGAGCGGCTCCACCAGCTCGAGGTTGCGCCGCGTCATCGCGTCGAGGTACAGCCGGCCCGACGCGCGGCGTGCCACCGGGCGCCGGAGCTGCGGCAGCCCGCCCGGCTGCAGGTCCGAGAGGTAGCGGAGCAGCGCGCCGGCAGCGCCGACGGCGAGCGCATCGTCCGGACCGATGCCCAGGCCGTCGAGGGACGCCAGGTCGAAGCGGCGCGCGATGTCCTCGGCGGCGAGCGCGGGATCGAACTCCCACGGCTCGCGCCGCGTGACCAGGACGCCGGCGGGCGCGAGGGCGGCCGCGCCTTCGGCCACCACGACCTCCGAGGGCCCGTAGCGCTGGAGCGCGGCCTCGAGCGCGGCGGCAGGCACGTTCTCGAGGACGAACTCGCCGGTGGAGAGGTCCGCGGCGGCGAAGCCGGCGCGCGCGGCGTCGGTCGCGAGGGCGACGAGGAAGGTGTTGCGGCGTTCCTCGAGCAGGTCGTCGGCCATCGCGGCGCCCGGCGTCACGACCTCCGTGACCTCGCGGCGCACGATGCCCTTGGCGAGCTTCGGGTCTTCGACCTGATCGCAGATGGCGACGCGGAAGCCGCGCTCGACCAGGCGCTTCACGTAGACCGAGACCGCCTTGGCCGGAACGCCGGCGAGCGGAGTCTCGGCCGCCGCGCCGTTGTTGCGCGAGGTCAGCGTGAGGCCGAGCGTGCGCGCGCCGACCTCGGCGTCGTCCTCGAACATCTCGTAGAAGTCGCCCATCCGGAACAGCAGGATCGCGTCGCGGTGCCGCGCCTTGATCTCGCGGTACTGCTGCATCAGGGGCGTCGAGACGTCGAGACCGGGGAACGTCACGAGGCGGGTACGACGAAGGGGTGGCCTCCCAGCGCCTTCTTGAGCTTCGCGGCCGCGGCCGTCGCGGCCCGCTCGGTGGCGTACGGGCCGGCGCGCACCCGGTAGAAGCCGTCCGCACCCCTCACGACCCGCGCGCGCTCGCCCGCGCGGGTCACGCGGGCCAGGACCGCCTGCGCCGCCCGGTTCGTGTGCGTGGCCTCGACCTGGACGTCGAACTGCGACGCGGGCCGCGGCGCCGGAGGCCGCGCCGTGTCGGGCGCGCTCGGTTTCGCGGCCGGGGCGCCGGGCGCGGCGTGCGACGTGTCCGCCGCGGGCGGCTGGGCGGGATGCGTGGTGTCGGCCGGCGCGGGCGGGGGCAGCGCGGCGCAGCGGCCGTGGTAGTACGCGACCTGGTTCTGGAACTCGACGTCGCCCGCCGCCTCCGCGCTCGCGGAGTCGAGCATGGCGCAGGCGGTCGCCGGATCGCCGAGATCGAATGCGGCGCGGCCCGCCCACAGCGCCGCCCGCGCGCGCAGGAGGCTCGTCGGGTAGTCGCTGCGCAGGCGCTCGGCCAACTGCAGGGCGCCGGCGCCGTTCCCGGCGGCCATCGCGAGCTGGGCCAGTTGCAGCAGGGCCTGGTCCGCCCAGCGGGACGTCGAGTACTCGATCGCCACGCGCCTCAAGTCCCGCTCGGCGCTGTCGCCGGACGTGGCCAACCGGCCGCGCCAGTAGAGCGCCTCGATGTACGCGGGATCGCCGGGCTTCGCCTTGGCCAGCTCGGTCGCGACGATGCGCCGCGCGGAGTCGCCGAGCCCCTCGGCCGCCAGGGCCACGGCGTTGCGCAGCGCCGGGTTGTCCTGGGCGAGCGCGGCGGGCGCGGCGGCACAGGCGCACACGGGCACGGCGAACAGGGCCACGAGCCACTCCCGTGCCCCCGTGCCCGGGTGCCTCCGTGCCCCCAGCCTCACGCGGCCGTCCTCTCGACGGCGCCGAGCGACAACACCGCTTCCGCGACGATCTCGCCCTCCCCCGAAACGGCCGTGCTCTTGAGCCGCGTGTCGGCCCTGAGCAGGGCGGCCAGTCCGTCGTTCAGCTCGGCGCTGCTCCAGTGCGCCGCATCGTCCACCCAGCGCGCGGCTTCGTCGCCCCAGTTCCTCAGGCCCGGCGGCCGCACGGCCTGGATCGTCCGCAGCACCCTCTCGCGCGCGGCCGAGCGCGAATCGCCGTCGTCGAGGTGCGCGCGCGCCAGCGCGACGCCCAAGAGCGCCGTGCCGAGCGCGGTGATCAGCCGCACGCCCGACGTGCCCGGCCCCGCGAGGAGGCGCGGCACCATCGCCGCCGCGACCGCGAAGCGCCGGCCCGTCACGGCGTCCACGAAGTCTCCCGGCGTCTCGCCGTGACGCACGCCCACCATCTCGGCCACGTCGGCGGCCGACACGGGCCTGCCCTGCACCGCGGCCGCCAGCTTCACGATCTCGGCCGCGAGCTGCGGCAGGTCGTCGCCCACCGCGTCCTGCAGCAGGCGCGCCGCATCGTCGTCGAGCTTGAGGCCCGTCTCGCCGGCCCGATGGTGGATCCACCGGAACACCCGCGCGGGCTCCAGGAGCTCGAAGTCCACCGCCGTGGCGCCGCGCTCGAGCCCCGGATCGGGCTTCTCCCCCGCCGACTGCACCAGCACGAGGACCGTTTCCGGCGACGGGCGCGCGAGGTACTCGGTCACCGCCGAGCGCAGCAGCTGCTGCCGCGGCCGCTTCTGCTGCAGGCACTCCACTTCGGTGAGCACGACGCAGCGCCGCGCCGACAGCATCGGCGGGGTTTCCACCAGCGAACGGAACTGGTCGGCCGACACCTCCGGGGCGCGCCGGCGGTCCAGGTTGAAGTCGCGCGCGGCGGCGTCCACCGCGAGCGCCTGGATGCGGCGCACCGCGTCGTCCTTCAGCAGCTCTTCGTCACCGAAGAGGTAGTAGACGGGCTGGATCTCGCCCTTGGCGAGGGCGCGCTGCAATGCATCGAACGACCGGCCCGGCATCGGGCGCAACTTAGCCCGAAAGCGGGTGTCGCAACAGCCTGTCGGCTGCTACGGGCCTCCCCATACGGCGGGCAAGTCGAGGCGCTGCGGACCGCCCATCGCGATGGGCGCGGACTGCGCGACGAGGAGGATGGAATTCAGGGGGTGGAAGGGCTCGAAAGAAGCGCGAACGACGCGGACGTGCGAGGCGGAGGGAACGGGGAGCGGCGCGTTTGCCGCCAGCGGGAGAGGCGCCGGGTGCCACCCGCTCGCCGACCGCGCCATCTGTTCGCGCCGCATCTCGCGGCTCTCGCGCAGGTCCCATCGGATGTAGCCCACCGCCGCGACCAACAGCAGCGTCCCCACGGCGCTCGACCAGCGCGCGGCGACGGGAACCCGCACGGCGAGCTCCCCGCGCAGACGGTGGCGCAACCGTGCGCCGAAGCCGTGAGAGACGCCGAGGCGCGGCAGGGACCGGAGCGCGTTCAGTCCGGCGTTGAGCGCCGCCTCGAATCGCCGGCAGGCGG
>DATKNX010000104.1:0-9086 GCA_035541085.1 Gemmatimonadales bacterium
CGGGCGAACGGCGGTCGGTGGAGCGGCGTGCTGCGGCGCGAGGGCGCGCGCGACGCGTCAGCGCCGCCAGGTCCAGGCGGGGTCCTCGTACGTTGCGACGAGCCGCTCGGCGTCCCGGCGGACGGCCGGCGGGAGCGTCGCGGCGCCGGCCGGCGCGCCCCAGCGCGCCGCCGCCGTGCGGTGGATGGCGGCGCTCACGGCGTCCCGCGTCGCGCGCTCCGGCGGGAGCAGCTCGTCGAGGCCGGCGGCGGCAGGAGCGGCCGCCTCGCCGGCCGTCACCGCGGCGACCACGTCCTGCTCGGCCGAGAGCAGGATCGAGCCGTGCTGCAGGAACGCGCCGTCGCCCCTGACCTGCGCGCTGCCGACGACCTTCCCGCCGGTCGCCGCCATCACCTCGCCGCCGGCCGCGCTCGCGAAGCAGGCGCCGAACCCCACGCCGTCGGCCGGCCGGTCGCCGGCCAGGAGCACGCGCGCGCCCAGCGAGCCGAGCGCCGCCGCGAGCATCGCGTGGATCTCGCGGTAGGTCGCGCGCAGCGATCCGAACGTGTCGGCCGGCGCGGCGACCGCGTAGGTGACCTCGCGGTCGTGCCACACGGCCCGGCCGCCCGTGGGCCGCCGGACGACGGCGAGGCCGCGCGCGGCGATGCGCCCGCGGTCGTAGCGCTTCGCCGCCGGCTCGTTGCGTCCGAAGGAGAGGGTCGGGGGATCCCACGCGTAGAGCCGCAGCGCGCGGGTGCCGTCTCGCTCGGCGGCCGCGAGCAGCGCGGCGTCGAGGGCCATGTTCCACGCCCCCGACGCCGCACCATCAATCAGGACCAGCCAATCGCCCACAGAAACTCCTGCGGGGAGGTGATTGAGGTGATGAAGGGATGCAGGTGATGATGTGATGAGGGCGGGTCTGCAGTCTACCGTCTCCGGTCTGCGGTCCGCAGACTGCAGACGGCCCATCATCACTTCATCACCCCATCACCTGCGTCACTCCATCACCTCCCCGTCACTTCTCACTTATCAGCGTCCTGCTCTGCTCGCGCATGAACTGCGGCAGGTAGAACAGCCCGCCCGCCGACTTGCCCGTCGAGCCCGAGCCCTTCCACCCGCCGAAGGGCTGGAGGCCCGGCCACGCGCCCGTCGTCGCGCCCTGCGGCCGGTTGGCGTACACGGTCCCGGCCTCGACGTGGTCGAAGAACCACTCCGCCTCGCGCCGGTTCCCGTAGAAACCGCCGGTGAGGCCGTAGTCCGCGTCGTTGGCGCGGCGCATCCCGTCCTCGAGCGAGTCCACGGCCGCGATCATCGTGATCGGGAGGAACATCTCCTCGCGCCACAGCCGGTGCGCGGCCGGCACGTTGTCCACCAGCGTCGGCGCGCAGAAGTAGCCCTTCGCCAGCGCGCCCTGCGTCAGGCGCCGGCCGCCGAACAGGATCGTGCCGGCCTGCCGCAGCTCGGCGCAGTAGCTCTCGTAGCTCCGCGCGCCCGCGGCGTTCGCCACCGGCCCGAGCCAGTTCTCCCGGATCGTCGGGTCGCCGATGTTGGTGCGCTCGAGCAGCGCCAGCATCCGCGCGACGAGCTGGTCCTTGACCGCCCGCTCCACGAAGATGCGCGAGGCCGCCGAGCACTTCTGCCCCTGCAGGCCGAAGGCGGAGCGGTAGCAGCCGAGCGCCGCCTGGTCGAGGTCCGCGTGCCGCGAGACGAGGACGGCGTTCTTGCCGCCCATCTCCGCGATGCACGGCCGCGGCCACTTGCCGCCCGCGAACCCGCGGATGATGTGCATCCCGACGTCGAACGAGCCCGTGAACGTGATCCCGTCCACGCCCGGATTCGTGATCAGCTCCTCGCCCAGCGTGCTCCCGGGGCCGGTCACGAAGTTCACCACGCCCTTGGGGAGGCCCGCGTCGAGGAAGCAGCGCGCGAGGAACTGCCCGACCCACGGCGTGTCGGTCGCCGGCTTCATCACCAGCGTGTTGCCGGCCAGGAGCGCGGCGCCGGACGGGCCGCCCGCGAGCGCGACGGGGAAGTTCCACGGCGAGATCACCACCCACACGCCGTAGGGCCGCAGCACGCTGGTGTTGGACGCCGTGAACCCCTTGAGCGGATCGCGCCCCATCGGCGTGACGTAGCCGTCGTGCTCCTCCATCTGGTCGCAGTAGTAGGCGATCAGGTCCGCCGCCTCCTGCACGTCGCCCAGGGCCTCCATCCGGTTCTTGCCGACCTCGAGCGCGGTGAGCGCCGCGAACTCGAACACCCGCCGGCCGATCAGGGCGGAGGCGGCGCGCAGGTAGCGCACGCGCCGCTGCCAGGGCAGCGCGCTCCACGCCGGGAACGCGGCGCGCGCCGCGGCGATCGCCGCCTTCGCGTCCTCCGCGCCGCCCTTCTGGAAGCGGCCCAGCAGCCAGTCGGTGTCGATGGGGCTCCGGTCGTCGAACTTCTCCGCGACCGTGACCTCGGCGCCGTTGACGTACATCGGGTACTCGCGCCCGAGGCCCGCCTTCACCTTGGCGAGCGCGGTCTCGAAGCTCCGGTGCAGCTCCTCCGGCGGGTCGAACATGGTGGCGTAGGTGAGATGGAAGGGAGCCCGCTTGGCCGGGGCTACCTTCTTGGCACGCTTGGACTTAGCAGGCACGGGAAGACCCCGGACGTTCGGGTGGGCAACCGGTCGTTCGCGGCAAGAAGACTAGCAAACTGCGGGCCAGAACACCAAGGGCGCGGCGCCGCCCCGCGCCCTCGCGCGCTCAGGTCCGGATGGACAGCGCGATCAAGAGCTGCGCCGCCCAGTAGGCGGCGAGCTCCAGCTCGTGCGCGCCGCGGAACGCGAAGCGGAAGCGGCGGATCGCCAGCACGACGTCGGAGACGACGAACAGGGAGGCGCCGGCGAGGGCGAGCAGGAAGCTCGCGCGCGGCACCGCGAGCGACTGGCCGCGCATCGCGGCCCGCCAGCCCATCGCCGCGATGACGGCCGTGTAGCACGCCACGGCCGCGCGATGGCGGCCGAGGCCGCGCCACGCGAACGCCGTGGCGCCGCCGCAGACGAGGATCCACGGGACGAGCGCGACGAGCTGCGGCGGCGCGAACGGGACGCCGAGGGTGAAGGCCGCGATGTAGACCACGTGCGCGAGCAGGAACGCGCCGAGCCCGGCGGCGAACCGGTCGCCGGGCAGGACCAGCAGGACGTCGCCCGCGAGCGAGGCGGCGAGCGCGAGCACGACGAGGCCGCGGTACGGCTGGCCGCCCGGCTGCACCAGGAAGGCCGCGCCGAAGAGGATGACGAGGGTCGTCAGGGGCTTGAAGAAGACGAAGCCGGGGCGGTCGCCGCGCGCGAGGGCCGCGATCGCGAACCCGGCCGCGACCGAGGCGGCGGCGACGAAGAGCAGCGCCGACGGCCTGATCGCGCGCCCCGGTCAGCCCGGGAAGGGGTACCGCACGTTCGGGTTCCGGGCCGCCGCCGCCTCGTCGAAGCGGCTCACCGGCGTCAGGCGCGGCGCGCCGGTCAGGAGCTCCGGCTGCTCCTCCGCCTCCTTCGCGATCTGGAGCATCGTGTCGGCGAAGCGGTCCAGCTCGTCCTTCGTGGCCGTCTCCGTCGGCTCGATCATCAGCGCCTCCGGCACGATCAGCGGGAAGTAGATCGTCGGCGCGTGGAACCCGTAGTCGAGGAGCCGCTTGGCGATGTCGAGCGTCTTCACGCCGTACCGGTCCTTGAAGGGCGTGCCGGTGGCGACGCACTCGTGCAGCCCGCGCCCGAACGGCATCGGGTACTTGGGCTCGATCCGCGCCGCCACGTAGTTGGCGTTCAGCACCGCGGCCTGCGCGGTCTCGCGGATGCCCTCGCGCCCCAGCATCGAGATGTAGGTGTACGCGCGCACCATCATCCCGAAGTTGCCGAGGTAGCCGTGGAGCTTGCCGATCGACTGCGGCCGGTCCCACAGGCGCACGTAGCGGTCGCCGTCCTTCGCGACCACGGGCACCGGGAGGAAGGGCTCGAGGTGCTTCTTCACCGCCACGGGGCCGGCGCCCGGGCCGCCGCCGCCGTGCGGCGTCGAGAAGGTCTTGTGGAGGTTGAAGTGCATCGCGTCCGCGCCGCAGTCGCCGGGGCGGACCACGCCCATCAGCGCGTTCATGTTGGCGCCGTCGATGTAGAGCAGCGCGCCCGCCGCGTGGACCAGCTTCGCGATCTCCGCGACCTCGGTCTCGAACCGCCCCACCGTGTTGGGGAGCGTCAGCATCAACGCCGCGGTGTCGGGGCCGAGCGCCGCCTGGAGCGTGGCGAGGTCCATCTGGCCGCGCGCGTCCGACTTGATCGCCTTCACCGTGAAGCCGGCGAGCGCCGCCGTCGCGGGGTTGGTGCCGTGCGCGCTGTCGGGGATGATGACGGTCTTGCGCGCCGCGTCCTTCCGGGCGCGGTGGTAGGCCGCGATGAGGAAGATGCCCGTCATCTCGCCCTGCGCGCCGGCCGCGGGCTGCAGCGTGATGGCGTCCATCCCGCTGACGTCCTTGAGCCACTCGCCGAGCGTGTGGATCAGGCCGAGCGCGCCCTGGCACGCCGCGTCGGGCGCGAAGGGGTGCAGCGCCGCGAAGCCCGGCAGCCGCGCCATGTCCTCGTTCACCTTCGGGTTGTACTTCATCGTGCACGAGCCGAGCGGGTACAGCGCGCGGTCCACGTGGTGGTTCTTGAGCGACAGCTCCACGAAGTGGCGCATCACCTCGTGCTCGGGCACCTCGGGCAGGCGCGGCGGGTCCCGGCGCAGCGCCGCGGCGGGCAGCACGTCGGCCGCGCGCTTCGGCGCGATGGGCCTGGGCACGCGCGTGCCGCCGCGCCCGCTCCGCGAGCGCTCGAAGATCAGGGGCGTGGGGACGGGACTCAGCGGGAAGGGCTGCATGGGCATCCTCTAGAAGTCGTAGGACTGGCCGGGCTGGAGCACGGCCACCTGCGCCAGCGTGCCGACGGCCTTCACGAAGGCCTGCGGGTCGCCTTCGAGCACGGGGAAGGTGCCCCAGTGCATCGGGATCGCGACCTTCGGCTTGACGAACGCGACGGCGCGCGCGGCGTCCTCGATCCCCATCGTGAAGTTGTCGCCGATCGGGACGAGCATCACGTCCACGCGCCCCTCGAGCAGCTGCATCTCGAGCGTGAGGGCCGTGTCGCCGGTGTGGTAGACGCTCCGGCCGCCGACGGTCACGACGTAGCCGCACGGGAACGTGGTGTACCGGCCGCCGTCGTCGCCCTCGACGCCGCCGCCGTGGAAGGCCACCACCAGCTTCACCTTCCCGAACGGGAACTCGTGGGCGCCGCCGATGTGCATCGGGTGCACGTTCGGCGCGCCCGCCTCGGCGCACCAGTTCGCCAGCTCGTAGGGCGCCACGAGCGTGGCCTTGTGGAGCTTGGCCAGCGGGACCGCGTCGCCGAGGTGGTCGCCGTGGCCGTGCGTGAGCAGGATCGCGTCGAGCCTGGGCAGCGCCGCGGCCTCGACGTCGGCCTTCGGGTTGCCGGTGAGGAACGGGTCGAAGACGATGCGCCGCCCGCCGTGCTCCAGCACGAAGCACGAATGGCCGTGGAAGGTGAGCCGGGGCACGGGACCTTCCTCAGACCCGCTGCAGGACGTCCACCAGCCGGTCCACGTCCTCGGCCGTGCGCTTCTCGGTCGCCGCGATCAGCAGCGCGTGGCCGTCCTCCATCGGGGAGGCGAAGCGGTCGAGCGCCACGCCGGGCAGCACGCCCAGCTCGGCGGCGCGGTGGACGATCTCGGCCGCCGGCTTCGGCGTCTTCACCGCGAACTCGTGGAAGAACGCGCCGCCCGGGCAGAGGGGCGCGTAGCCCTTGAGCTTCGTGACGGCGTCGAACGCGACGTGCGCGTTCACGCACGAGGCCTCGGCGACGCCCTTGAGGCCCTCGAGGCCGACCGTGGCGAGGTAGACGGTGGCGGCGAGCGCGAGCAGGCCCTGGTTCGTGCAGATGTTGCTGGTCGCCTTCTCGCGGCGGATGTGCTGCTCGCGCGTCTGGAGCGTGAGCACGAAGCCGCGTCGGCCGTCGTGGTCGGTGGCGACGCCCACGATCCGCCCCGGCATGTGCCGGATGTACTCGTTCTTCGCCGCGAAAATGCCGAGCACCGGCCCGCCGTAGCTCATCGGGATGCCGAGCGGCTGGCCCTCGGCGACGGCGACGTCGGCGCCGCAGGCGCCGGGGCTCTTGAGCAGCGCCGCGGCGACGGGATTGAACACCACGACGAGCAGGGCACCGGCGGCGTGCGCGGCGGCGGCGGCCGCGTCGAGGTCCTCGATGACGCCGAGGAAGTTCGGCTGCTGCACGACGAGGCACGACGCGTCGCCGAGCAGCTTGCCCGCGGCGGCGAGGTCGAGCGTGCCGTCGGCCTTGCGCGGCGCCTCCGCGATGGTGCGCCCGGTCGCGCCGATGTACGTCTGGGTGACGCGGCGGTAGTGCGGGTGCACCGTGTGCGCCATCACCACCGTGCGCCGGTCCTTCTTCACGCTCCCGGCCAGGATGGCGGCCTCCGCGCAGGCGCTCGCGCCGTCGTACATCGAGGCGTTGGCCACGTCCATCCCCGACAGCTCGCACATCAGCGTCTGGAACTCGTAGATCACCTGCAGCGTACCCTGCGAGACCTCGGGCTGGTAGGGCGTGTAGGCCGTGTAGAACTCGGAGCGGCGCAGCACGTGGTCCACGATCGAGGGGATCCAGTGGTCGTACATGCCGGCGCCGGCGAAGCACACGAGCGGCGGGTCGGCGGCGGCCACCGCGCTCACGGCGCGGACGGTGTCCCACTCGGAGAGCGCCTCGGGCACGGCGAGCGGGCGCCTGGAGCGCAGCGCCGCGGGGATCGCCGCGAACAGGTCGTCGAGGGACGCGGCGCCGACCGTCTGCAGCATCGCGCGGACGTCGGCCGGACTGTGCGGTACGTAGGACATGGGACGTCGAGGTCGGTGTGAACGTGCAGCGCCCCGGGATCGCGGCCCGGGGCGTCGTGGCTACTGGCCGATGTGGGCCGCGTATTCCGCGGGGCCCAGCAGCTCCTCCAGCTCCGCGGGGTTGCCGACGCGCAGGCGGATCATCCAGCCGGCGCCGTACGGGTCCTTGTTGATCACGCTGGGGTCGCCCTCGATGGCGGCGTTCACCTCCACCACCTCGCCCGCCACGGGGCAGAACAGCTCGGAGACGGCCTTCACGGCCTCGATGGTGCCGAACGGCTCCATCCGGCCGAACTTGGCGCCGGCCTTGGGGAGCTCGACATAGACGACGTCGCCCAGCTCGCCCTGCGCGTAGTCGGTGATGCCCACTTCGACGACCCCCGGCGCGGAGGTCTTGTGGACGTATTCGTGCTCTTCGGTGTAGACGAGGTCATCCGGGATCTTCGACATCGGAGCTCCACGTGCTACGAGGGTTCTGACCGGCCGCGGAAGGGTATTCCGGGCTCCGGCCAGTGTCAAGCGAAAAGCGCGCCGCCGCGCCGCGCGCGGCCGGGCGCTAGCGGCGCGCGCTGCGGCGCCGCGCCAGCTCCGCCTCGAGCGCCGTCCAGGCGGCCTGCGCGTTCGCCTCCAGGGCCTCGATGGAGCCGTCGTTGTCGATCACGATGTGGCTGCGCGGGCGCTTGAGGCGGCTGGGGAGCTGCGCGTCCATCACGTCGCGCGCCTCCTCGTCCGTGTAGCCGCGCACCTCCACCAGGCGGCGCCGCCGCGTCTCCTCCGGCGCGTCCACCAGCACCACCACGTCCCAGGCGGCCGGGTCCAGGACCTCGAACAGCAGCGGGATGTCGGAGACGACGATGGCGGCGCCCGCGCGACGCGCGATCTCGAGGCGCTCGGCGTGGAGCCGCATCACTTCCGGGTGGACGATCGCGTTGAGGACGGCGCGCCGCTCGTCGTCGCCCATCACGCGGCGCCTGAGGAGCGCGCGGTCGAGCGTGCCGTCGGCGCGCCGGAGGTCGGGGCCGAAGCGCGCGAAGATCGAGGCCAGCGCCGGCTTGCCGGGCTCCACCACCACCCGCGCCAGCTCGTCCACGTCCACGACCGTGGCGCCCCAGCGGGCGAACAGCGCCAGCACCGTGCTCTTCCCGGCGGCGACGTTGCCCGTGAGCGCGACGGAGAGCATCAGCCCTTCGCGGCCGCCTCGAACAGACGGCGCTGCAGCTCGTCCTTGCGCGGCACCTCGTGGCAGTGGCGGCAGCGCGCCTCGTACGACTCGCGCCCGCCGACCATGATCTGCGGCGAGTCGTACGGCGCGGGCTTCCCGTTCACCAGCCGCTGGTTGCGCGTCGCGGGCCCGCCGCACACCACGCAGATCGCGTGGAGCTTGTCCACGATCTCCGCCGCCGCCATCAGCGCCGGCATCGCGCCGAAGGGCTCGGCGCGGAAGTCGGAGTCGATGCCGGCCAGGATCACGCGCACGCCGCGGTCCGCCAGCGCGTTCGCGACCTCCACGATGCCGGCGTCGAGGAACTGCGCCTCGTCCACGGCCACCACCTGCGTGTCGGGCCGGAGGTGCGCCATGATCTCGCGCGCCGCGTTGATCGGCTCCGCCTCGGCGATCGCGCCGTCGTGGCTCGAGACCGTGTAGATGCCGGCGTAGCGCGAGTCGAGGTGGGACTTGAAGACCTGCACCTTGTTCTTCGCGATCACCGCCCGCCGCACGCGGCGGATCAGCTCCTCGCTCTTGCCGCTGAACATCACGCCGCTGATCACTTCGATCCAGCCGGGCTTCGTGCCGTGAAACATCTGCGCCGTCCCCGGTGGGGGGTTGGGGTGCGAAAGTATGAAAGCCGGAGCGAAGGGGGTCAAGCGGGATATTCCCTATTGCGAAGAAGCAAGGAAATACCTAGGTTTTCGGGCATATCGGGGCTCCGTCCCCGCTACGCCAACCCCCCATCGCGAAGGAGTCCTCCGGTGAACAAGTCCGATCTCGTGAGCAGCCTGGCAGGCAAGACGAAGATGTCGAAGGCCGAGGCAGGCCGCACGGTCGAGGCACTCTTCGCCCCCAACGGCGTGATCGCCGCCGAGCTGAAGAAGGGCGCCAAGGTGCAGATCACCGGCTTCGGGAACTTCGAGACCCGCAAGCGCGGCGCGCGCAAGGGCCGCAACCCGCGCAC
>DATKNX010000105.1:0-14991 GCA_035541085.1 Gemmatimonadales bacterium
TTCATCACGTCGGGCGACGTCGCGCGCGGCAAGCCGCAGCCCGATCCCTACCTGCTCGCGGCCTCGCGCCTGGGCGTCCAGCCCGCCGACTGCGTCGTGATCGAGGACTCGCCGCCGGGCGTGGCGGCGGGGAAGGCAGCCGGGATGCGCGTGGTCGCCGTCCTCACGACGCACGCGGCCGGGCAGCTCGCGGCCGCCGACGCGCGGCTCGGCGCGCTCGCCGAGCTGCGGGTCGCGGTCTTGCCCGCGGGCCTCACCCTGGAGTACTGACCGCCCGGGGGACGGGAGCGCGCGGCGCCGCGCTTTCCCGCGGGGCAGGCGGGTGCTAGGTTCGGGGCCACCGTGACGACGACTCTGCTGATCCTCAATCCCGAATCGGGCCGCGGACTCGGCCGCAAGCTCCGGCCGCGCATCGAGCGCGGATTGCGCGACGCGGGCATCTCGTTCGACCTGGTCGAGACCACCGCGCCCGGTCACGCGGTCACGCTGGCGAAGGAGGCCGCGGCCGCGGGTGTCGCCCGGGTGCTCTGCGCCGGGGGCGACGGCACGATCCACGAGACGGCCAACGGCCTGCTGCAGGTGCCGCCCGCGGCGGACGGCGCGACGGGCCCCGCCCTGGGCGTCATCCCCATCGGCACGGGGAACGATTTCGCCAAACTGATCGGCGTGTTCAAGGAGCCGCCCGAGACGGCGGCGGCGCGCATGGCCGCGGCCACGCCGCACCGCTACGACGTGGGCCGCGTGATCGGGGAGTACTTCACCAACTCGCTCGGCATCGGGTTCGACGCGGAAGTGGTGCGCCACGCACTCCGCCTCACCCACCTGCGCGGCTTCGCCGTCTACGTGGTCGCGGTGTACAAGACCTTCGTGACCTTCCGCGCGCCGGTCCTGGAAGTCGAGGCGCCCGTCCACCACGAGACGGGCCCGATGATGATGCTGGAGTGCTCCATCGGCGTGTGCGCCGGCGGCGGCTTCTACCTGACGCCCCAGGCCGACCCGTCCGACGGCCTGCTCGACGTGTGCCTCATCCGCAAGGTCGGCCTGCTCAAGTTCCTCCGCTACGTGCCGCTGGTGATCCACGGCGACCACACCGGCCTCGCCGAAGTCGCGATGCTCAAGACGCCGACGCTCACCATCCGCTCGCCCGACGCCCCGCTGCTCCTGCACCTCGACGGCGAGCTCCGGACTCCGGAGCCGCGCGCGATCGACATCACGCTCGAGCCGAAGCGGTTGCGGGTGCTCGTGGCGCCCGGGGCAGGGGCGTGACCTCGCCCCGGCCGGCGCGCGCCGCCGCGGGCCGGCGCCTCGCGCCGGTCCTGCTGGCGGGACTGCTGGCCCTGGCGGCGCCCCTCGCGGCCCAGAACCCGACGCCCGCGCCACCGCCGGCCCAGGCGCCCGACACGCTCCGGCCGGCCGCGGCCGACACCGGGGACACGACCCGCCCGCGGCAGATCAAGGGCGACTCGGTGCGCCCGGTGCCGCCGATCACGCCCGGCGGCGCTTTCCTGCGCTCGCTCATCATCCCCGGCTGGGGCCAGGCGCGGCTGCAGCGCAACGTGGTGGGCGGCCTGTTCCTGACGTGGGAGGGCGTCTGCGCCGCGATGGTGTGGAAGACCGTGTGGCAGCTCGACTACGCGCGGGCGCGGAACAAGTTCGTGGCCTCGCACGTGCAGGAGCGCGAGGACTGGATCGTGCTCCTCGTCTTCAACCACCTCCTCGCGGGCGCCGAGGCGTACGTCTCGGCCAACCTGTACGACTTCCCGGCGTCCCTGAAGGTGCGGCAGCTGCCGGACGGCTCCACGGGCGTCGGCCTCGAGGTGCCGATCCCGTGAACCGCCGCCCCATCGGCGTGTTCGACTCGGGCATCGGGGGTCTGACGGTGGTGCGCGAGCTGATGCGCCAGCTCCCGCACGAGTCGCTGGTCTACTTCGGCGACACGGCGCGCGTGCCGTACGGCAACAAGTCGCCGGAGACGGTGCGGCGCTACAGCCGCGAGATCCTCGCCTTCCTGCTCTCGCGCGACGTGAAGCTGGTAGTGGTGGCGTGCAACACGGCGAGCGCCCACGCGCTCGAGGACCTGCGGCGCGCCGCGCCCGTGACGGTGGAGGGCGTGATCGAGCCGGGCGCCCGGGCCGCGGTGGCCGCGACCCGGAGCAAGCGCATTGGCGTCGTGGGCACCGCCGGCACCATCGCGAGCGGCGCGTACGTGCGCGCCATCGAGGCCGCCGCCGGCGACGTCGAGGTGACGGCCGCCCCGTGCCCGCTGTTCGTCCCGCTGGTCGAGGAAGGGTGGCTCGACCGGCCGGCCACGCGGCTCATCGCCGAGGAGTACCTCGCGCCGCTCCTCGCGCGCGACATCGACACCTTGGTGCTCGGCTGCACGCACTACCCGCTCCTGAAGCCGCTGCTGGCGTCGCTGCTCGGACCCTCCATATCGCTCATCGACAGCGCGGAGCAGACGGCGGCGGCCGTCGCGCGCGAGCTGGCGCGCTCGACGCTCCACGCGCCGGCGACCCGGACGGGGCACGTGCACTTCGTGGTGAGTGACGACGTCAAGCGGTTCGTCAAAGTCGGGAAGATGTTTCTTGGCGAGCGGGTGCAGGACGTCGAGATGGTACCGCTTGGTGAAACCACGGGGAGGTGATGGTGTGAGGAGGTGAGACAGGCACGCCTCACTTGCTCACCTCATCACTTCATCACCTCCCCGTCACGGTCTCTCCGGCCAACTCAGCAGCCGTATCCGATCCGCATCCACCACCGCGTACGACCGGTCTTTGACCCACTGGCCGGCATTGAGATAAAACCGGCCCGGCCGGTGCTCCACGAGGCGCGGGCGGTGCGTGTGCGCCATCAGCACCAGCCCCAGCTCCGGCCGCCGGTCGAGCAGCGCGCGGGCGTAGCGCTCCTGGGCCGCGGCCGCGCGGTCCATCGCCTCGTCGCTCCGGTTCGCCTCCGCCAGCCCGCCCGACAGCCGCGCCGCCAGCCAGAAGCCCACGTCGGGGTGCAGGAGCCGGAACGTGCCGACGGTGATGGGGTGCCGGGTGACGCGGTGGATGATGCGCCCGCCGAGCTTGGTCTCGGTGAGGCCGTCGCCGTGCGTCACCCAGGCGCTCCGGCCGGCCAGCACCATCTCCGCGTCCCCGCGGTGGAACGGGATCCCCAGGTCGCGCCGCCAGAACGAGCCGCCCCAGCGGTCGTGGTTGCCGCCGAACGCCTCGATCACCACCCCGGCCTCGCGCAGCGCCGCGATCCGCGCCAGGGTGTGAAAGGCCCGGCGGGGCACGACGTACTTGTACTCGAACCAGAAGTCGAACAGGTCGCCCATGATGACGAGGCGGCGGGCCATCGCGGGGACGGCGGCGAGGAGGTCGTGGAACGCGCGCTCGTCCCCCGGATCGGCCGATCCGAGGTGGGAATCCCCGACGACGACGACGCGTTCCGCGTCCACGGAAGCGCTAAGATGGGCCCCCTCCGGAGGGGGCGCAAGCGTTTGCCCCATTTGACTTTTGGCCTGGGAGCACCTATCGTAGCACGGGACGTTCCCCATCCGTGCCACATCCCGGAGGAGCCATGCCACTGGAAGCACTTGGGCTCATTGAGACCAAGGGCCTCGTCGGCTCGATCGAGGCGGCGGACGCCATGGTCAAGGCCGCCAACGTCAAGCTCATCGGCAAGGAAAAGGTGGGCGGCGGCTACGTGACCGTGATGGTGCGCGGCGACGTCGGGGCGGTGAAGGCCGCGACCGACGCGGGCGCCGCGGCGGCCGAGCGCGTCGGCGAGCTGGTGAGCGTGCACGTGATCCCGCGGCCGCACGCGGACATCGAGCTGATCCTCCCGAAGGGCGCTGCGGAGTAGGCCCGTGTCCTGGACCGAGCAGGCCCTCGGCCTGATCGAGACCAGGGGGTTGGTCGGGGCCATCGAGGCCGCCGACGCCGGCCTGAAGGCGGCGCCGGTCGAGCTGCTGGGGACGGAGCGCGTGGATGCGGCGCTCGTCACCGTGCTCTTCGCCGGCGACACCGCCTCGGTGAAGGCCGCGACCGACGCCGGCGCGGCGGCGGCCGAGCGCGTGGGCGAGCTGGTGAGCGTCCACGTCATCCCGCGGCCCGACCCCCAGCTCGATGCCCTGGAGCACGACGCGGAGGACGGCGGCGCGCCGGCTTCGCGGCACGCCCCGCAGCGGCTCGCGGACATGAAGGTCGTCGAGCTGCGCCACCGCGCCCGCCAGACCCCCGACTTCCCGCTGAAGGGCCGCGAGCTGTCGCGCGCCAACCGCGACGAGCTGCTGGCGCTGTTCCGCCGGCTGGGGCACGCCACCTAGGGCCACTGAGGGCCACCGATGGACCGCGATCTCGCGTCCGTCCAGGAAGCCCGCGACCTCGTCGGCCTGGCCGACGAGGCCCAACGGGCCTTCGCCCGCGCCACCCAGGCCGAGACCGACCGGGTGGTGGAGGCGATGGGCTGCGCCGCCTCGGCGGAGGCGGAGCGGCTGGCGCGCCTTGCGGTGGACGAGACCGGCATGGGCCGCTACGAGGACAAGGTTCTCAAGAACCGCTTCGCGGCCGACGACGTGCTGCGCTACATCCTGCCCCTGAAGACCTGCGGCGTGATCCGCGACCTGCCCGAGATCGGGGTCACGGAGCTGGCGGTCCCGATGGGCGTAGTGGCGGCGCTGATCCCCACGACCAATCCGACCTCGACCGCGATCTACAAGGCGCTGATCGGCGTCAAGGCGCGGAACGCCGTCGTGATGTCGCCGCACCCGCGGGCGGTGAAGTGCATCGGCGAGGCGGTGCGCGTGATGGCGGAGGCGGCGGTGCGCGCGGGCGCGCCGCAGAACCTCGTGCTGGCGATGACGGACCCCACGCTCGAGGGCACGCGCGAGCTGATGCACCACAAGAAGACGGCGGTGATCCTCGCCACCGGCGGCTCGGACATGGTGCGGGCGGCCTACAGCTCGGGGAAGCCCGCCTTCGGCGTGGGGCCGGGCAACGTGCCGGCCATCGTCGAGCGCACGGCGGACGTCGCCAAGGCGGCGCGGGACATCGTCAACGGCAAGGTGTTCGACAACGGCGTGCTCTGTTCGGCCGAGAACTCGGTCGTCTGCGACGCGCCGGTGGACGGCGAGACGCGCCGCGAGCTGGCGCGAGCGGGCGCGCACTTCGTGGCGGGGGACGACCGCGCCCGCCTGCAGCGCGCGATGCAGGACGCGCGCACCGGCGGCATCGACCACGCCATCGTCGGACAGGCGGCGGCCGCCATCGCCGAGCGCGCGGGCATCCGCGTGCCCCCGGGCACGCGGGCGCTCGTGGTCGAGTGCGCCGAAGTGGGACGCGGCGAGTTCTTCTCGCGCGAGAAGCTCTCGCCCGTGCTGGCCTACTACGTCGAGGACGGCTGGGAGCGGTGCTGCGAGCGCAGCATCGAGCTCCTGACCTACGGCGGCGTGGGGCACTCGCTCGCGATCCACTGCCGCGACGAGCAGGTGATCCGGCGCTTCTTCGAGGAGAAGCCGGCGTTCCGCATCCTCGTGAACACGATGGCCGCGATGGGGGCCACGGGGTACACCACCGGGCTCGCGCCCGCGATGACGCTCGGGCCGGGGACGCTGGGCGGCAGCAGCACGAGCGACAACATCAGTCCGATGCACCTGATCAACATCAAGAGATTGGCGAGAGAGATCAGACAGTTCTCAGGTGAGTTGCCAGACGCCAAGTTGCCGGTGGTCGCACAGTCGGCGGTGGACGGCAAGCCGGAAAAGGCACCCGACGCGGCCCCGAAGCGCGCCGCCGCGCCGCCGCTCACTCCCGACGACGTGCGGGCGATCGTCGAGCAGTTTCTCGCAGGCCACTCCTCGCGGCGAGGCCAGGGATGAACACGGACGACCTGCAGGGACTGTCGGAGAAGATCGCGAACCAGCTCGCCGCGGCGGGGGCGCGGGCGTGGCTGCCGGGGCCGGTGCGGCCCGAGCCGCCGGGCCGGCCGACGCCGGGCGCGCTCCCCGCGTGGGCGGGGGCGGCGCAAACCCTGCCCGACGTGGCGCCCGTGCGGCGCTCGGCGGGCCACCCGCGCAACCGCGCCGACTACCCGGCGATGGTGGTGGCCGAGCGGCAGGCCGCGGCGGGGCGCGGGGCGTCGCCGCTGCCGTCCGGATCGCAGGCGGGCGCGGCGCGGCCGGCGACGGCGCGCACGCCGCGCGAGGTGCCCATCGGCGTCTCCAACCGCCACCTGCACGTGTCGGAGCGCGACTTCGCGGCGCTGTTCGGGGCGGGGAAGGCGCCCACGCCGCAGCGCACCATCACGCAGCCCGGGCAGTTCGCGGCGGCCGAGACGGTCACCGTGGCGGGCCCCGGCGGACGGATCGAGGGCGTGCGGATCGTGGGGCCCGCCCGCGGGCGGACGCAGCTCGAGCTCTCCCCGGCCGACTGCCGCGCGCTCGGCGTCACCGCGCCGACCGCGGTGTCGGGCCGGCTCGAAGGCTCCGCCGGCGGCGTGACGCTCGAGGGTCCCGCGGGCAAGGTCGCGCTCGAGTCCGGCGTGATCGTGGCGCAGCGGCACCTGCACGTGGCGAGCGCCGACGCCAAGAAGCTCGGCCTCGCCGACGGCGACGTCGTGGCGGTCGAGTGCGGGCCCGCCGGCCGCCGCGTCACGCTGCACGACGTGGTCGTGCGGATGGGGCCCACGCACGCCACCGAGCTGCACCTCGACACCGACGAGGCCAACGCCGCGCAGGTCAGGACGGGGGACGCGGCGCGGATCCTGGCGGCGTCGCGCGGCGCGAAGCCGTCGGGCCGGCGGCGGCCGCTCCTCGTCGAGCGGGACGTGGCGGTGCTGGCGGCGCGCGGGGAGACCCTCGCGGCCGGCGGGCCCTACCTGCTCACGCCGGCCGCGCGCGACCGCGCCAAGGCGCTCGGCATCTGGCGCGAGACGTGAGCGAGCGGCGCGAGTCTTCGGTCGAGCTCCGGGTCCGCTACTCCGAAACCGATCAGATGGGCGTCGCGTACCACGCGCACTACCTGGCGTGGTGCGAGATGGCGCGCACGGAACATATGCGCCGCCTCGGGGTCCGGTACCGTGATCTGGAGGATCGCGGCGTCCGGCTGGCGGTGTCGGACGCGCACGTGCGCTTTGCGCGCTCGGCGCGCTACGACGATCATCTGCGGGTGTGGGCGTGGCTCTCGGCCGTGGGGTCGCGGCAGCTCACGTTCGCCTATCGCGTCGAGCGGCTGGACGACGGCGCGGTCCTCGCGACGGCCGAGACGGCGCTCGTCTCGCTCGACGCGAGCGGCCGCCCGGCCCGGTTGCCCGCCGACGTGCTCGGCCACCTCGAGGAGCTGATGTCATGAGCGGTAGCCTGACGCGCGGCCTCGTGGGTGCGCTGCTGGCCGCGGCGCTGGCGGCGCCGGCGGCGGCGCAGGATCTCGGCGAGGCCAGCGACCTGGCGCAGCTGCTGCGCCTCGAGGATCGCCGCGAGTTCGACCTGGGCGCGCTGCAGCGCGCGGCCGAGAATCCTGACTCGCTGCTCCGGGAGCAGGCGGCCGTCGCCATCGGGCGCATCGGCGATCCGGCCGGCATGCCGCTCTTGCTGACGCTGCTCAACGATCCGGACTCGACCGCCCGGACGAACGCCGTCTTCGCCATCGGGCTGCTGCGCGACAGCGCGGGCGGCGCGGAGCTGGCGCGGCGCATCCAGGCGTTCCCGGCCGTCGTCTCCGGCCGCGACCAGATCGAGATGGTCGCCGCCCTGGCGCGGATCGGCGGCCCCGACGCGGCCGAGGCCCTGGACGGGCTGCTGCAGCGCCATCCGCCGGCCTCCGGGAACGGGGACCCGGCCACCTCCGTCGCGCTGCTCCAGGCGTGGCGCCTGGGGCGCCGCGCGCCGGCGGCCCGGCTGGTGGAGTTCGTGCACTCGGCGACGGGCGCCTGGCGCCGCAACGCGACCTACAGCGCCGCGCGCCTCCACCTCGCGGCGGCGGCCGACGCCTTTCTCGAGGCCGCCCTCGACGCCGACTCGCTCACCCGCGCGTACGCGGCGCGCGGCCTGACGGCGGCGGAGGCCGATTCGGCGCACCTGGCACCCGCGGCCTTCGAGGGGGAGCTGCGCACGCTGCTCGGCGACTCGTCGGCCCCGGTGCGCGTCGCCGCGCTCCGCTCGCTCGCCACGTTCCGCGATTCGACGCTGGCGGGCGCCGCGCAGTCGCGCCTCGCGGACCCCGATCCCAACGTCGCGATCCAGGCCGAGGCCACGCTCGGCGCGCTCGGCGGCGCGCGCGCCACCCAGGCGCTCGAGGAGCGGTTCGCCGTGGCGGGCGCGAGCTTCGCCGCGCGCACCGCGGCGCTGCAGGCGCTCGCGCAGGCGGCGCCCGCGCGGGTGCTGGCCGTGGGCGGCGCCTGGCGCAGCGACGCCGACTGGCGGCTCCGGGCCGCCCTCGCCGGCGCGCTCGGCACGGCCGGCGGCGATTCCGCGCGGGTCGCGCTCACGGCGCTCGCGGCCGACGCCGACCCGCGGGTCGTGGCCGCGGCGCTCGGGGCCCTCGGCGAGGCCGTGCCGAAGGGCGACCCCGCCCTGCGGGCGCTGGCGCGCGCACGGCTCGCGAGCGCCGACGTGTTCGTGCGGTCCGCGGCGCTCGACCTGCTCGACCGCGAGGCCGATCCCGCGCTCGCGCCGGACTTCGTGGCCGCCTACCGCGCGGCCGCGCGCGACGACGCGAGCGACGCGCGGCTCTCGGCGGTCCACGCGCTGGCCGGCCTCGCCGCGGGCGACGCCGCGACTCGGGCCACCGTCGCGCAGACCTTCCTCGCCGTCGTGCCCCGGAGCCCGGACTACCTGGTGCGGCGCGCCGTGGCCGACGGCTTCGGCGCCGCCACGGCGCAGCAGTTCTGGGGCGACGTCTACCCGGTGGAGACCGGCCGCAGCATCGCGGACTACCGCGACCTGACCACGCGCCTGTGGCTGCCGGCGCTGCAGGGCGGGCCGCTGCCGCAAGTGACGATCGAGACCGACAAGGGCAGCATGGTCTTCCAGCTGTTCGCCGCCGACGCGCCGCTCACCGTGGAGAACTTCCTGCGCCTAGTGGCCCGCCGGTACTTCGACGGCGGGCGCTGGCACCGCGTCGTGCCCGACTTCGTGATCCAGGACGGCGACCCGCGCGGCGACGGCAACGGCGGCCCCGGCTGGGCGATCCGCGACGAGATCAACGTCCGGCGGTACCGCCGCGGCACGCTGGGCATGGCGCTGTCGGGCCCCGACACGGGCGGCTCGCAGTTCTTCGTCACCCACTCGCCGCAGCCGCACCTCGACGGCGTCTACACGGTCTTCGGGCAGCTCACCCAGGGCGACGACGTACTGGGCCGGATCGTGCAGGGAGACCGCATCCACCGCATCTCCCGGTAGCCGTGCGCGCGGCGCACCGGCTGGTCCTGCTCGCGGCGCTCGCCGCCGTCGCGCCGCCGGCGGCCGCGCGGGCGCAGCAGTACGGCGAGTTCGGCCAGAACAAGGTCCAGTACCGGAACTTCGACTGGCACGTGCTGCGCGGCGCGCACGTGGACCTCTACTACTATCCCGAGGAGGAGGAGCTCGCCCGCGTGGCGCTGTCCTACGCGGAGGAGAGCTACCGGGTCCTCGCCGGCCGGTTCCGCGCCAGCATCTCGGCGCGCATCCCGCTCATCGTCTACGCGTCGCACGAGGACTTCGAGCAGACCAACGTGCTGCCGTTCGTGCCGCCGGAGGGGCTGCTGGGCGTCACCGAGTTCCTCAAGGACCGCGTCACGCTGCCGTTCACCGGCAACTACGCCGACTTCCGCCACACGATCCGCCACGAGCTGGTGCACGTCTTTCAGCTCTCGAAGCTCGCGCTCGCCTACACCCTCTACCCGCGGATGCACACGCTCGACCTGCCGCTGTGGTGGGACGAGGGCCTGGCCGAGTACTGGTCGGCGGGCGAGGACACCCGCGACGACATGATCCTGCGCGACCTCACCGTCGAGTCGCGGCTGCCCACCATCGCGGAGCTGGACCAGGTCTCGGGGAGCATCGTCTACCCGCTCGGCGGCACGCTGGTGCGCTTCCTCGCCACGCGCTACGGCGAGTGGCGCATCGTCCAGATGTACGACGACGTGTGGAAGTACTCGAGCTTCGCGGACCTGCTGAAGGGCGTGTTCGGGCGCACCGAGGAGCAGCTGACGGTCGCGTGGCAGTACGAGATGCGCCGCCGCTACTACCCGACGGTCACCGCGCAGCGGCCGCTGGAGCTGGACGCCCGCCGCGTCGCGTCGCTCGCGATCAAGCCCGTCGTGTGGACCGACCCGATCGACTCGCTCCCGCACGTGCTCTACATCTCGCCGCGCGACGGGTACACGGACATCTACGAGGTGCCGCTCCGGGGCGGCCGGGAGCGCGCGGTGGTCAAGGGCGAGCGCACGGCCGAGTTCGAGTCGTTCCACCCCTTCGAGTCCCGCCTGGACGTCTCGCCCGCGGGCGTCGTGGTCTTCGCGAGCAAGTTCGGCGACCGCGACGCGCTGTTCTTCTGGGACCTGCGGCAGGGGAAGACCGTCGGCCGCTACCAGTTCCCGGGCCTGGTCTCGATCCTCTCGCCGAGCTGGGCGCCGGACGGGAAGAGCGTGGTGTTCTCGGGCCTCTCGATGAGCGGCTACTCCGACCTCTACCTGCTGCACCTCGACACGGGCGCGCTCGAGCGGCTGACGGCCGACCGCTACCAGGACCTCGATCCCTCGTTCTCCCCGGACGGGAGCCGCATCGTGTTCTCGTCCGACCGCACGGCGTTCGGCGCCGGCGGCGCGCTCAACCTGTTCGTGATGGACCTGGCCACGCGCTCGGTCCGCTACCTGACGTACGGCGACTGGCGCGACGAGTCGCCGCGCTGGTCGGCGGCCGACGGCCGGATCACGTTCACGTCGGACCGCCTCGGCACCTTCGACGTCTACGCGGTGGACACCACCGGCGCGGGCCGGCGCGAGACGTCGGTGCCCGGCGGCGCGTTCGACGCGGAGTGGGTCCCCTCGGCCGGGCGCTACGTGGTGGCCGGCTTCGAGCACCTCACGTTCGGCGTCTACTCGGTGGCGCCGCAGCCGGGCGGCGACGCCGCCGATACCGTGACCCTCGCGGCGAACCCGGCCCCCGACACCTGGCGCTGGAGCGAGCTCGCCGACAGCTCCGCCTCCGAGGTCGAGGCCGCGCGCTACCGGCAGCACTACACGCTCGACTTCGCCGCGGGCGGCGCCGCCTACTCGCCCGGCTACCTGTCGGCCCAGGGCGCGACGTTCTTCCTCTCGGACATGCTCGGCGACCACGAGGTGTACCTCAGCGTCTACTCGTTCCAGGAGGGGAGCGGCCTGGGGAGCCTCGTGGACGACATCAACGCGACGGCCGTCTACATCAACCAGACCCGGCGGCTCAACTGGGGCCTCGGGCTGTTCCGCACGCGGGGCCTGTTCTACACCGCCGACTTCAACACCGTCTACCAGGAGTCGGCCTACGGCGGGCTCCTGCAGCTGCGCTACCCGCTGTCGCGCTTCTCCCGGATCGAGGCGCAGGGGCAGCTCGCGTGGTCCGACCGCACGGACTTCACCGAGCCGAGCGACCCGTTCACGCCCGGCTTCCCGCACCGCCGCGGTCTCGTGAGCAGCAACTACCTCTCGCTCGTCCACGACAACTCGCTGTGGCTCGACACGGGGCCGATCGACGGCGGCTACTCGCAGCTCACGGCCGGCGAGGTGAACGACCTGCAGAACGCGCGGCTGGACAGCTGGCTCGTGGCGGCCGACCTGCGGCGCTACCTGCGCACGTCGCTGCGGACGGCGATCGCGGTGCGCGCCTTCGCGTACTACGCGGGCGGCGAGCGGCCCGAGCGCGTCACGCTCGGCGGCTCCTGGGGGCTGCGCGGCTACCCGGAGTACTCCTACGTCGCCGGCGACCGCGCCCTGATGGCCAACGTCGAGTGGCGTTTCCCGCTCTTGAGCTACTTGTCCCTGGGGTCCCCCCTCGGCGAGATTCGCTTCCCGGGCGTGCAGGCGGCGCTGTTCGGCGACATCGGCCGCGCCTGGTCGGAGCGGTCCGTCGCGCCCGGATGGCTCGGCGCCTACGGCGTGGGGTTCCGGATGAGCCTGTTCGACATCGTGGTCCTGCGGCTCGACACGGGGTGGCGCTACGCGATCGGCAACGCGGACGCGTACCTGCTGCCGGCGAACTACCCGGTGCGCGGGCCGGGGCGCGGCTTCGCGGCGCTGTGGTTCGGCTATGACTACTGAGGCCGGTGTCGGGTGCCGGGTGTCAGGTGCCCGGCGACTGCGGACCCCGGTCCCCGTGCCCCGGATCCCGCTCCTCGCCCTCCTCCTCGCGGCGGCCTGCGCGCGGGCGCCGGCGCCGGTGGCGCCCGCCGGCGTGTTCGTGCCGGCGAGCCCGGGCGAGTTCCGCGCGGCGGCGGCGCGCACCGTGCCCGCGGCCGCGACGCTCCTCGCCATCCACTGGCTGTACGACGACGGCGACGCGCCGATCTCGGGCCGGGGCGCCGTGCGGCTGGCGCCGCCCGACTCGCTGCGCCTCGACGTGGGCGTCCCCGTCGTCGGCCGCGCGACGCTCGTGCTGGCCGGCGACTCCGCGTGGTCGAAGCCGGGGAGCCTCGTGCGGCAGGTGCTGCCGAGCCGCTCGGTGCTGTGGGCCATGTTCGGCGTGGTGTGGCCGCCCGACAGCCTGGTGAGCGTGGAGCGGGACCAGGAAACCGACCACCGGACCTGGCGCGTCGCGGGCGCGGACGGCATCGTCACCACGCTGGAGCTCAAGGGCGACACGCTGCTCGACGCCACCGAGTCGCGCGGCGACCGCGCCGTCGGGCGCCTGGACCTGACGCGCGACGCCTCCGGCGCCATCGTGCGCGCGGTGGCCACCGACGTCGAGCACGGCGCGCGGTTCACGCTGAACGTGGATCACCGCGAGACGGGAGGGGCGTTCCCGAGTGACATCTGGCGTCGTCCGTAGCGCCGGCGCGCTGGCGCTGGTCCTCGCCGCCGGCGGCTGCCTCTACAGCTTCCACGGCGGCGGCCTGCCGGCCGACGTGAAGACGGTGGCGGTCCTCCCGTTCGACAACCGGACGGGCGAGCCGGAGCTGACGCAGCTCGTCTTCACCTCGATGCAGGACGTGACGAGCCGGCTGGGGCTGCGCCAGGTCAACGAGGCGCAGGCCGACGTGCTGGTGCGCGGGGAGATCACCAACTACCAGCCGGACATCCCGCTGTCGTACCAGGCGGGCCAGACGGGTACCGTGGACGTCACGCGCCGCCGCGTGCAGATCACCTTGAACGTCGAGCTGTTCGACCAGAAGTCGGGCAAGCCGCTGTGGCAGCAGAACGGCCTGTCCGTGGACGGTGAGTACAATCCTCCGGGCGAGAACGAAGCCGCGGGCCAGAAGCTCGCGCTCGCCAAGCTCGTCACCCAGGTGGTGGAAGGAGCGCAGTCCCAATGGTAGCGCCTCCGTCGAGCGAGGCAGGGAAGGGCAAGCTCGGATGCGTGATCGTGGTGGCGATCCTCGCCCTGGGCGTGTACGTGGGCAAGGACGTCGGCACCGTGTACTGGCGCTACTACCAGATGCAGGACGAGGTGAAGTCGGAGGCCGCCTTCGCGCCCAGCCTGACGGACAAGACGATCCTCGAGCGGCTCGTCGCCCAGGCCGACACGCTCGGGCTGCCGCTCGGGGCGGACGCCTGGCAGATCGTGCGCACGACGCGGGCGCCCAAGCAGATCTCCATCACCGCCGCCTACGACGACTCCGTGGCGTTCCAGGTCCTGCACTGGCGCAAGGTGTTCTACTTCCACTTCCACCCGCACGCGCGGGCGGACCTCTGACGGCGGGCGCGGCGGTGGGCGGCGACCCGGCGGCGAAGCTGCTGGCCCTCGGCGCGGCGCAGGCCTGGCGGCGCGGCGTGCGCGGCCCGGTGGTCTTCACCAACGGCGTGTTCGACGTGCTGCACCGCGGGCACGTGGCGCTCCTCGTGGCGGCCCGCGCCGAGGGCGCCGCCCTCGTCGTCGGCCTCAACAGCGACGCGTCGGTGCGGCGCATCAAGGGCCCCCAGCGGCCGCTCAACGCGGAGCGCGACCGCGCCTACGTGCTCGGCGCGCTCGCGTGCGTGGACGCGGTGGTGCTGTTCGGCGAGGACACGCCGGCGGCGCTCGTCGCCGCGCTCGAGCCCGACGTGCTGGTCAAGGGCGCCGACTACGCGCCGGACGAGATCGTCGGCGCCGACGTGGTGACCGCGCGCGGCGGCCGCGTGGTGCGCGTACCGCTCGAGCCCGGCTTCTCGACCACCGGCCTGATCGCGAGGATGCGCGGTGGCGCGGCCTGACGGGCGCGGCGCGGCCGACCTGCGGCCGCTGGCGCTGGAGCGCGGCACCAACCCGTACGCCGAGGGCTCGTGCCTCGTGCGGATGGGCGGCACGCTGGTGCTGTGCACCGCGTCGGTGGAGGCCGGCGTGCCCGGCTGGCGCAAGGGCAGCGGCCAGGGCTGGGTCACGGCCGAGTACGCGATGCTGCCCCGCGCGACCACCGAGCGCACGCCGCGCGAGCGGCAGGGGCCCGGCGGCCGCACGCACGAGATCCAGCGCCTCATCGGCCGCAGCGTCCGCGCGGCGCTGACCGGCTTCGATTTCGGCGAGCACACCATCCGCCTCGACTGCGACGTGCTCCAGGCCGACGGCGGCACGCGCACGGCGGCCGTCACCGGCGCCGCGGTCGCCCTCGCCGACGCGTGCGCGCACCTCGCGTCGGCCGCCGGCGTCAAGAACCCGTTCGCGCGGCTCGTGGCGGCCGTGAGCGTCGGCATCCTCGACGGCGAGCCGCGGCTCGACCTGTGCTACGCGGAGGACCGCGTGGCCGGCGTGGACGCCAACGTGGTCGTGGCGGCGCCCGACCAGCTCGTCGAGGTGCAGGGCACGGGCGAGCACGGCACGTTCTCGCGCGCGGAGCTGGACCGGCTCCTCGACCTCGC
>DATKNX010000106.1:0-12723 GCA_035541085.1 Gemmatimonadales bacterium
ACGAGCGGGAACTTCTTCACCACGGGCGCCACGGCCGTGGCCGGCGCCGCCTTGGCCTTCGCCGCCTTGACGGCGGCGTCGGCGTCCATCAGCTGCGTGGCCATCGTCGTGACCTGCTCGGCCACGCGCGTGCCCGGCACCGCCATGCCCGCCACCGCCGCCTCGGCCTCGCGCCCGAACTCGCTCGCATTGGCGTAGCGCGCCGACGGCGAGCGGGCGAGGGCCTTGTCGAGCACGGCCTGCAGCCCCGGCGGGAACGCGATGTCGGGCCGGGCGCCGGCCAGCGGCAGCGGATCGTCCGTCAGCCGCTTGATCATCGTCTCCTGCGCGCTGTCGGCCTGGAAGGGCAGCACGCCGGTGAGCATCCGGTAGAACACCAGGCCGAGCGAGTAGATGTCGCTGCGGCCGTCGAGCTTGTCGCCGCTGAGCTGCTCGGGGCTCATGTACTCCGGCGTGCCCACCACCAGGCCCGTCTTCGTCACCTTCTGGCCCGACTCGTCGCCCGCCACGGCCTTCGCGATGCCGAAGTCCACCACCTTGGCGACGTCGGAGCCGTCCTTGGCCTGGACGATCATGATGTTGTCGGGCTTGAGGTCGCGGTGCACGATCCCGAGGTCGTGCGCGGCCGCGAGCGCGTCGGCCGACTGCTTGAGGATCCTGACCGCGCGCAGCGGCGGCAGCGCGCCCTCCTTCTCGATGATGTCGGTGAGCGCCGCGCCCTCGATGAACTCCATCGCGAGGTAGATGATGCCCTCGGGCGTCTCGCCGAAGTCGTAGATCTGGCAGACGTTGGGGTGCGAGATGCGGCTCGCGTTCGACGCCTCGCGGTTGAAGCGGCTGATGGCGTCGGGGTCGTTGGCCATCGCCGGGTTCATCACCTTGATGGCGCTCTTGCGGCCCATCTTCACGTGCTCGCCGAGGTACACGGCCCCCATCCCGCCTTCGCCGAGCTTCTTGATGATCGCGTAGCGGTCGGCCACCACCTGGCCGACCAGGTCGGCCGTCGGGTTCTTCGCGCGCAGGGTCGAGCCGTCCACCGGGCAGAACTTGACGGTGTCCGGGTACTCCTTGCCGCAGACGGGGCAGGTCTTCACGTCGTCTCCACCACGAGCAGCTTGTCGCCGACCAGGATCTTGGAGCCCTTCTTGAGCGCGACGTCGCCGCGCGCGGCGACGGCGACGCCGTTGCGGCTGCCGGCGTCCGCCAGGACGAAATCCGCGTCCTCCGAGCGGATCACCGCGTGCTGCGAGCTCATCGACGGGTCGTACGGGAACGACCAGTCGCCCGCGTCGCGGCCGAGCTTCACGTCGCGTCCGGGCGAGAGGTGGAACACGTCGCGCACGCTGCCGTCCACCCGGAGCTGCGAGACGCTCGCGATGTCGGCGCTCGGAATGAGCGAGCCCATCCGCCGCGTGGCGTCCGCGTCCGGCGCGTAGGGGCCCGGGTAGCCGAGGCGGCGGAAGCGCAGCAGCTGCGAGCCCATGAGGATGAGATCGCCGTCCACCAGCTTGTGCGGCGCCTCGAGGAAGATCCACGTGCCGTTGCGCGAGCCGAGGTCGCGGATGCTGAGCTTGCCGTCCTTCCAGATGAACAGCGCGTGCATCGGCGAGAGGTAGATGTCGTCGGGGAATGCGACGTCGGCGGCGCCGCGGCCCATCGTCGTCTCCTCGCCGACGAGCGGGTAGCGCGTGCTCTTGGAGCCGTCCTCCGCCGTGAGCGCGAGCTGCACCGGCGGCTGCGAGGCCCGCTTGGCGGTGAAGACCTTCGTCGGCTCGTGCGGCCCCGAGGTGCGGGGCCCCGGCCCGAGCGGTGTGGCGCAGATGGGGCAGAACTTGTAGTCGGCGCTGGCGATCGGCGCGCCGCAGGTGGGACAGGTGACGCCCGCGGCGGGCGCGGTCTTCTCGGGCGCGAGCTTGGCCCCGCAGTAGGCGCAGAACGGCATCGTCGCGTCCACGGGGTGGCCGCAGGAAGAGCATTTCAGGCCGGCCGCCGCGCCCACCGCCGCCTGGCCGCTGGTGGAGGTGTAGACCCGCGTCGCCGGCGGGCCGCCGGCCGCCGCGACCGCCGGCATCGCCATCGCGGACGCGGACAGGGGCTTGCCGCAATCCATGCAGTAGCGGGAGCCCGGATCGTTGCTCCGGCCGCAGTGCGCGCAGGTGATCACGGTTCGGGTCGCCTCCGGCGGCGAAGAATCCGGCGAAAGTGTGCGCCAATCTACGGCCGCTCGGAGGGCTGGTCAACTGAGCTAAATTGATTTTGCACCGATAGTTGGTGTACGTTGGGCCGCCCATGCCGCCTCGAGCGTTTCGACTCCTCACCGGCCTCGTCCTGGCGGCGGCCGCGTGCCCGCCGGCCGGCGTCGCGCAGGTGCGGGCGTCCGCGCGTCCGGTGCGGCTCCCCGCGATCCCGGCGGTCGACGGTCCGCTGGCCATCACCGTCGTCTACCCGCCGGCCGACGCGCTCCTCGAATCGCGCGACAGCGAGTTCGTGTTCGGGGCCACGGGCAGCGGCCTGGCGCAGCTCACGATCGACGGCACCGCCGTGGACGTGGCCCCGAACGGGGCTTTCCTCGCGTGGCTCCCGCTCTCGGGCGACAGCATCGCCACCTTCCACCTCGTCGCGACCAGGGGCGGCGAGCAGGCGTCGCTGGACTGGCGCGTGCGGCTGCCGCCGCGCTTCGGGCCCCCGCCGCTGCCCCTGTGGATCGACACCGCGTCGCTGCGCCCGCGCGGCGACGTGTGGCTGCCGCCCGGCGAGGCGCTCCGCGTCGCCGTGCGGGCCGCGCCCGGCGCCACGGTCGCGCTCCGCCTGCCGGACGGCCGCGTCTTCCCGCTCGCGCCCGACACGGCGCCCGTGGCGGCGTACGGCCCCTTCGAGCGGCGCCCCGACCGGCTCGCGCCCGAGCGCGTCGTGCGCTACGAGGCCGCCGTGCCGGCCGTCGCCCTCGGCGCCGGGCTGGGGGCGCCCACCGCGGCGACGGTGGCTCCCGACTCGACGGCCGGCGCGGGCGTGGCGCACGTCGTGGCGTCATTGGGCGCCGACACGGTGGCCGTCCCGCTCCCCGTGCGCGTGACGCTCGTGGACGAGGCGGCGCTTCCCGTCGTCGTGCTCGACGACACGGCGCCGGCCGGGAGGTCGCGCGGCTACGTGGTGGGCGCCCCGGCGCCGCACGCCACGTTCGACTGGCTCTTCGCCCAGGGCACGCCGGCGGCGGTGGACGCGCGCGTCGGCGACCAGCTGCGCCTCAGGCTGTCGCGGTCCGCGGTGGCGTGGGTCAGCCTCGCGGACGTGGCGGCCACCGCGCCGGCGGGCACGCCGCCGCCCCGGACGCTGGTGCGCCTGGTGCGGCTCACGCCGCGCCGCCCGCTCGTCGAGGCCCGCATCGAGCTGGACGCGCGCGTCCCGTTCCGCGTGGACGAGGACGGGCGCACCATCACGGCGCGCCTCTACGGCGCGCAGTCGGACCTCGACTTCGTCCAGTACGGCGGCACCGACTCGCTCGTGCAGCGCGTGACGTGGGCGCAGCCCACCGAGGACGAATGCACCGTCACGTTCGCGCTGGCCGCGCCGGTGTTCGGGTGGCGCGCGCGGTGGGAGGGCCGCGACCTCGTTCTCGAGATCCGGCGGCCGCCCGTCGTGAACGCCGCGCGGCCGCTCGCCGGACGGACGATCGCGGTCGATCCCGGGCATCCGCCCCTGGGCGGCACGGGGCCGACCGGCCTCACGGAGGCGGACGCGAACCTCGCCGTGGCGCGCGCCCTGAAGCGGCTGCTCGAGCGCCAGGGGGCGCGCGTGGTGATGACGCGGAACTCGGATTCGGCGCTCGACCTCTACGACCGCACGGCCGCGGCCGAGCGCGCGGGCGCCGAGATCCTCGTGTCCATCCACAACAACGCGTTTCCCGACGGCGTGAACCCGTTCGTCAACACCGGCACCAGCACCTACTACTTCTTCCCGCGCGCCGCGCGGCTGGCGCTGCTCACGCAGCAGGCGCTCGTGGGCGAGCTGGGGCTCGCCAATCTCGGCGCGGCCCGCGGGGACTTCGCCCTGGTGCGCACGAGCTGGATGCCGTCCGTGCTCACCGAGGGGGCGTTCCTGATGGTGCCCGCGCAGGAGCACGCGCTGCGGACACGCGCCTTCCAGCGGGCCTACGCGCGCGGCGTGGCGCTCGGCATCCAGGCCTACCTGCGGGTCTGGGCGGAGCGCGCGCCGTGAGGGCGCCGGGCCGCCGCGAAGCCGCGCGCCTCGCCGAACCCGCCGGGGCGCGGGGGGTATGAGCGCGTGATGCCCCCGGCGCCGCGTCTGGTCCTCTGCGCGGCCCTCCTGGCCGCCGCCGCGGGGCCCTCGCGGCTCGCCGCCCAGGACCCCGCCGGGCGCGCACGCCTCGACTCCCTGGCCGCCGCCTTCGCCACGGTCTCCGATTCGGCCACGCTGCTCGCGATGGAAGCCGAGCGCATCGAGGTCGCCAAGCAGAACCGCGACGACCCGATGGCCCACCTCGAGCTGGGGATCCTCGCCTGCCGGATCGGCGAGGTGACCGTGGGGACGAAGCACTACGACGACGCGGCCGGCGAGTTCGAGTGGGCGTCGGACCTCCGGCCCGACTGGCCCACGCCGTGGTACTGGCTGGGCCGCTCCGAGCTCGCGATCGGGGAAGCGCGCTTCATGGCGCTCGAGAGCCTGCGCGAGGCGCTGGGCCTCGACGCGTTGTCGAAGGCGGCGCGCGCGTTCGCGCGGGCGGCGGCGGTCGACCCCTCGTACTCGCGCGCCCTGGTGGACCTCGCGAACACGGCGCTGCGCCAGCGGATCGCGCCGCGCCTCGACGTGGCCCAGCGGGCGCTGCGGCTCGCCGCCGGCACGCCGGCCGGGCGCGACCCGGACGTGCTGCTGGCGCGGGGGCGCGTCGAGCTGGAGCTCGAGGCCGACGACTCGGCGCTCGCCGCGTTCCGCCTCTACGTCGCCGTGGGCGGCGACAGCGCGCTGGGCGGGCTGGAGATCGCCCGCACGCTGGCGCTGCTCGGGCAGCGCGATTCGGCCGTCGGGGAGTACTTCGCGGCGCTGCGAGGCTCGCCGGGCCCGGCGGCGCGCGCGATGCTGCGGGGCGACCTCGCCTGGATCGCGACGCCGGCCGACCTGAAGACGTTCGACGCCCTGCCGGCGGACTCGGTCGGGCGCTGGCTGCGGCGCTTCTGGGGCGAGCGCGACGTCGAGAACGCGCGGCGTCCGGGCGAGCGCCTCGTCGAGCAGTTCCGGCGCTACGCCTACGCGCGGGCGCACTTCCGGCTGGTGACGCGGCACCGCCACTACGACATCACCGACGCGTACCGCGACAGCACGCAGCAGGAGTTCGACGACCGCGGCGTGATCTACATGCGGCACGGCGAGCCCGACGGCCGCGCGCGCTACGCCGCGCCGGGCGTCGAGGCGAACGAGACGTGGGTGTACCGCCGGCCGCCGCCCGACTCGGACCTGGTGTTCCACTTCGTGGCCGCCGGCCACGTGCAGGACTTCAAGCTGGTGCAGAGCCTGTTCGACGCGCTCGGCTTCAGCGCCGCGGTGGTCATGCAGTCGCGCGAGGACGCGCGGAGCGCGACGATGGACGGGCTCCTCAGCTCGCGCGCGGCCATCTCGGACATCTACCAGCGCCTCGCTTTCCAGGGCGGCGTGGGGCGCGGCGCGCTGATGGCGGAGGAACGGCGCCGCGGCCGCGCGGCCGTGGCGGTGGGCACCACCACGGACGACTACGCGCTCCGCTTCGAGCACGACCTGCACCCCGTGATCTCGTCGTTCGTCCTCGCCGACAGCGAGCGCCGGCCCGTGCTGCACGTCGTCTTCGCGCTGCCGGCCACCGCGCTCCGCTCGTTCCCGGCGCCCGGCGGCGTCGGCTTCCCGTTCGAGTTCCGCCTCATCGTGTACGACTCGGCGTACCGCCGCGTCGGCGGCGTGGACACGCTGCGCGTCTTCGAGAGCCCGACCGATCTGCCCGTGGGCAGCTACCTGACGGAGCAGCTCGCCGCGCGCGTGCCGCCCGGCGAGTTCCACTACCACTTCGTGGTGGAGGAGCTGCAGGCCGACGCGGGCGCGCTCGTGAGCGCGGAGCCCATTGCCGTGCCGCGCACCGACAGCGGGTTCTCCGCGAGCGACCTCGTGCTCGGCCTGCAGGGCAGCGGCCTGGTGCTGAAGCGGCGGGGCGGCGACGTGCCGCTGAATCCGCTCGGCACCTTCCCGCGCGACGGCACGGCGGAGCTGTACTACGAGCTGTACGGGCTTCCGCTCGGCGCCGCCGTCACGACGCGCGTCAGCGTGCACCCCGAGAAGTCGCCCGGCTTCTTCCGGCGGCTGTTCGGCGGCGGGCGCGGCGCCAACCTCGCCTATACCACCGTGACCGACGCCGCCGAGCGCATGCGCGTGCGCCAGCGCATCGGGCTCGCGGGCCTCGCGCCCGGGCGCTACGTGCTGACCGTGGACCTGGTGGACCAGGCGACGCACGTGCGCGTCACCCGGCAGGAGACGTTCGAGATCGGCGGGCAGCGCGCGTCTTGACACTGTCTCCGGGCAAGGCCTAAGTTCACTCCGCTCACGGCCTTACCCTTCGACATCGCGAGCGCGCATGTTCTGCTCCCGTTGCGGCCAGCCAGTCGAAACCACCGTCAAGTACTGCCCGAACTGCGGGCTGGACCTCACGGGCGTCACGCAGGGCGCCGCGGCCACCGGCGCGCAGCCGGCGGCCGACGATGCGGCCGTGGTGCGCGACGCGCTGAAGGACGAGTACGAGCTGGAGAAGGAGCTGGGCCGCGGCGGGATGGCGATCGTGTACAAGGCGCGCGACAAGGCCCTGGAGCGCGAAGTCGCCATCAAGGTGCTGCCGTTCTCGCTGTCGTTCGACGCGGAGTTCGTGGAGCGGTTCCAGCGCGAGGCGCGCACCTCCGCCAAGCTCGAGCACCCGAACATCATCCCCATCTACCGGGTCGGCAAATCCGGCCGCGTGATCTACTTCGTGATGAAGTTCATCCGCGGCAAGCCGCTCTCGAACGTGATCGAGGCGCGCGGCGCCCTCCCGGTGCCGGAGATCAAGCGCGTGCTGATCGAGGCCGGCCGCGCGCTCGGCTACGCGCACAAGCACGGCATCGTGCACCGCGACATCAAGCCCGACAACATCATGTTCGACGAGCTGGGCCAGGCCATCGTGACCGACTTCGGCATCGCGAAGGCGCAGTCGGGCGCGCGGCTCACGGGCACCGGGATGTCGATCGGGACGCCGCACTACATGAGCCCCGAGCAGGCCCGCGCCCAGTCGCTCGACGGGCGGAGCGACGTGTACTCGCTCGGCGTGGTGGCCTACCAGTGCCTGACCGGGCACGTGCCGTTCGACGGCGAGGACAGCTTCTCGATCGGCTACAAGCACATCATGGAGGAGCTGCCCACGCCGCCGCTCGAGACGGCGGAGCAGCGCGACCTGTTCGGCATCGTCCAGAAGATGATGGCCAAGAAGCCCGAGGACCGCTTCCAGAGCGCGGAAGACCTGGTCTCGGCCCTCGAGGGTTCCGGCGGCGTGGCGGCCGCGATGACCGCCGACGTCGCGACGCGCCCCACCGAGGCGCTCCGGTCGCCCTCGCTGGCCGCGATGGCGTCGCAGGCCACGACGCCGCTGCCGCGCGCCTCGGCCTCGATGGGCAAGCCGCCGGCGGTCGCCGCGGCCGAGGCCGCCCAGACCGCCGCCGCCAAGCCGCGGCCGCCGCGCCCGCCGCGGCCCGCGCCCAAGAAGAGCCGGGCGCCGGCGTACGTCGCGGGCGTGCTGGTCGTCGTGATCGCCGCGCTCGCGGGCTACTACTTCCTCGTGCTGCAGAAGCCCGGCACGGCCGCGCCGGAGCCGGCGGCGGCCGCCCCCGACACCACGAAGCAGGCGCTCGCGGCGGCCCCGCCGGACACCAGCAAGGGCGCCGCCCCGAGACCCGACAGCGTCGCCGCCGCCGCGGCGCGGGCCGAGTCGGCCGCGGCCAAGCCCGCCGCGCCCGCCCAGCCCGCGCCGTCGAAGCACGAGCGGGCGAACCCGCGGCGCGAGGCGCGGCAGGAGACCAAGGTGCCGCCGCGGGCGGCGACCGCCGCCGGCACGCCCAATTGCGCGGACGCGAGCGTCAGCCTGCGCAATCCCGGCGGATCCTGCTGGGACACGAGGCCGGAGCTGAAGGTGCAGCCCGTCGTGGTCGTGCCCGCGGCCTGCACCACGCAGCCGGGGCCCATCCGCGTGAACGTGCTGGTCGTCGCCTCGGGCGACGTGCAGTCGGCCGTCCCCATGGATCGCTCGCCGTGCCCCGCGTTCCAGGCGGTCGCCATCGCGCAGGTGCAGCAGCAGTTCACGTTCGCGCCCGCGAAGCGGGGCGACCAGGCGGTGAACGCCTGGGTGCAGATCGTCATACGTCCGGTTCGCCGCTAGTCGATCCCACCGCCTTCATCGCGCCCGGCGCCGACGTCCTGGGCGACGTGCGCCTCGCCGCGGAGTCGAGCGTCTGGTACCAGTGCGTGCTGCGCGGCGACATCGCGCCGATCACGATCGGCGAGCGCAGCAACATCCAGGACCTGACGATGGTGCACGTGGACGAGGGGGTGCCCTGCACGGTCGGCGCCCGGGTCGGCGTCGGCCACCGCTGCATCCTTCACGGCTGCATGATCGAGGACGACTGCCTGATCGGCATGGGCAGCATCCTGCTCAACCGGGTGCGGGTCGGCGCCGGCTCCGTGATCGGCGCGGGCGCGGTCGTGCCCGAGGGCATGGAGATCCCGCCCGGCTCGCTCGTGATGGGCGTGCCGGCCCGCGTCCGGCGGCCGGTGGACGCCGAGCTGGCCGGCCGGATCCGTCTCACCGTCGAGCACTACGTGGCGCTGGCGCGCCTCCACGCGGCGCGCCGTTTCGCCCGCGCGGGCGGCTGACGCGCCGCGCGAGGGGCGTTTGCTAAGTTTGTGATGTGCATTGCAGGGAAGCGGCCTGCTGCGCGGGTTCTCTCCGGTGTTGGCGGGAATCGGAGACCTTTCTAGATTGCTCCGCCGCAAGTCACTCCTGCGGTAACGGTTCACTCACCACCGCGTACGGACAAACCGCCCGGCAGCCGTCCGGGCCTCAGGTCGCTGTCGGAGCTTGGCGCATGGCTTTGGATTCCACCGCAGGACACACCGGGCTGGAGCTGAGCGCCAACGCGCTCACCGTGCTGGAACGCCGCTACCTGGTCAAGAACGAGGCGGGGCACGCCGCCGAGTCGCCGGAGGAGCTGTTCCGGCGCGTGGCGCGCACCATCGCCGCGCCCGACCGGACCTACGGCGCGTCGGAAGGCGCGGCGGAGGCGCTGGCCGACGAGTTCTTCCGCGTGATGGCCGAGCGGAAGTGGATGCCGAACAGCCCCACGCTGATGAACGCCGGCCGGCCGCTGGGCCAGCTCTCCGCCTGCTTCGTGCTGCCGGTGGACGACGCGCTCTCGAACGGTGCGAGCGGGATCTACGACACGCTGCGCGCGATGGCGCTGGTGCACCAGTCGGGCGGCGGGACCGGGTTCGCCTTCTCCCGGCTGCGGCCGAAGAACGACGTGGTCCGCTCGACGATGGGCGTCGCCTCGGGGCCGGTGTCGTTCATGAAGCTGTACGACGCCTCGACGGACGTGGTGAAGCAGGGCGGGACCCGGCGCGGCGCGAACATGGGCATTCTCCGGGTGGACCACCCGGACATCCTGCACTTCGTCGCGTGCAAGGACGACACTTCCCAGATCACCAACTTCAACATCTCCGTCGCCGTCACGGACGAGTTCATGCGGGCGGTGGCGGCCGGCACGACGTACGAGCTGCGCCATCCGCGCTCGGGCCGGGTGACGGGCAAGCTCGACGCGCGCGAGGTGTTCGACCGGATCGTCGCCGGGGCCTGGAAGACGGGCGAGCCGGGCGTGTTCTTCATCGACCGCGCCAACGCCTTCAACCCGGTGCCCCAGCTCGGCGCGTACGAAGCCACGAATCCGTGCGGCGAGCAGCCGCTGCTGGCGTACGACGTGTGCAACCTCGGCTCGATCAACCTCGGCCTGTTCGTGCGCGACGGCGAGGTGCGCTGGAACGACCTGCGGCAGACGGTCCACCTCTGCACGCACTTCCTCGACAACGTCATCGACGCGAACCGGTACCCACTGCCCGAGATCGACGACCTGGCCAAGCGCATCCGGCGCGTGGGCCTGGGCGTGATGGGCTGGGCGGACATGCTGGTGCGCCTGGGCGTGCCGTACAACTCCGAGGCGGCGGTCGAGCTGGGCCGGCAGGTGATGCGCTTCGTGGACGATGAGGCGAAGGTCGAGTCGGAGCGGCTGGCCGACCAGCGCGGCGCGTTCCCCGAGTGGGAGCGCAGCATCTGGGGTCCGGACGCGACCTGCGCGCGCGACGCGGCGGGCGAGCGCGTCCGCCCGATGCGGCGGCTCCGGAACTGCAACCTCACCACCGTGGCGCCGACCGGCACGATCTCCATCATCGCCGGCTGCGCCAGCGGCATCGAGCCGCTGTTCGCGGTGGCGTTCCTCCGCAACCAGGCCGGCACGCTGATGCCCGAGGTCAACGACGACTTCGTCGCCTACGCGAAGGCCGGCGGCTGGTACTCCGAGGCGCTGATGCAGCGCATCGCGGAGGAGGGGCACATCCACTTCCCGGAGGTGCCCGAGCTGATGCAGCGGGTGTTCGTCACCGCGCACGACGTGACGCCGGAGTGGCACATCCGCATGCAGGCCGCCTTCCAGGAGTTCACGGACTCGGCGATCAGCAAGACCTGCAACTTCCCCGAGGCGGCGACCAAGGAGGACGTCCGCAAGATCTACGAGCTGGCGTACTCCCTCGGCTGCAAGGGCGTGACCGTGTACCGCGACAACAGCCGGCCGATGCAGGTGCTCTCCACGGGCAAGACGGCGAGGGAGGTGGCCGGGAACGAGGCCGCGCCGGCGGCGGCCGCCAACCCGCCCATCTCGCCGCCCGTCAATCCGGTGCCGACGGCCGAGCGCGAGCTGGCCGAGGCGCGCGGCCAGCTGGCGGAGCTGGAGTCGGAGCTCGAGCGCGTGCGCCGGCAGCTCCACGAGTCGGAGGCCGAGAACGCGCAGCGGCGCCTCAAGCGCTCGCGGCCGGACCTGCTGCGGGGGATGACGCGCCGCATCGAGACGCCGCTCGGGACGGCCTACGTGACCATCACCGAGGACGAGCGCGGCCAGCCCTTCGAGGTGTTCATCTCGCTGGGCAAGGCGGGCGCGCCGCTGATGGCTGACGTCGAGGCCATCGGCCGGCTGATCTCGCTGTCGCTGCGCTCGGGCATTCCGATGGCCGAGATCCACCGCCAGCTGCGGGGCATCAGCAGCGACCGCGTCATCGGCCTCGGGCCGAACAAGGTGATGAGCGTGCCGGACGCGATCGGCATCGCCATCGAGAAGTGGATGCAGGAGAAGCACGAAGGGGTGCAGCAGGACCTGCTCGCGGGGGCGCCGGCGCCCGCCGCCCAGCGGCCAGCGGTCCCGGCGCCCGAGGCCGGCGCCGCCCCCCAGGCCCGCGGCGCCGCGCACGTGCCCAACCTGCTCGGCGCGTGTCCCGACTGCGGCTCGCAGCTCGAGTTCGCCGAGGGCTGCGTGAAGTGCCACGTGTGCGGGTACAGCGAGTGCGGCTGAGATCGCAAACGGTCGGGGAGGTGATTGAAGTGATGACGTGAGGAAGTGAGGAGGTGAGTCGAGCGCATCTCACTTCATCACGTCATCACTGCATCACTTCCTCACCTCCCCGTCACTGCATTCGCATCTCGTTGGTGGCGGCGAACCCCAGCTTCTCGTACAGCGGCCGGCCCTCGTCGGAGGCGTGGAGCGAGACCACCCGCAGCCTCCGCTCCCTCGCGTAGGTCAGCACGTGCTCCATCAGCAGCGCCGCGACGCCGCGGCGCCGCCACGCCCGCTCCACGAACACGTTGAGCACGTAGGCCTCCGGACCCGCGACGATTCCGGTCCCGTCCCGCGACGGCCTCGGCAGCATCGCCCGCAGCTGAACGCCCGCACCGCCCACCACGAGCCCGGGCCGCGTCACGGGCTCGGCCAGCCATCCGAGGTAGGTCCCGGAGTGCACCCACTCGCCGAGCACCGGCTCCGAGGCCGTGCGCAGCGCCTCCAGCGTCTCGTCGGGCACGGGACTGTTCCTCGCGCGGAACATGTCGCGGAACATCTCGACCCGGTGCTTGGCCAGGATCGGCGCGTCGTACGGCGTGGCGGGGCGGATGCGGAAGGGGATGGGGTCGGCCATGGGGAGAAGATAGCGGGGAGGTGATCACGTGATGAAGTGACGAGGTGAGCGAGCCCCGCGCGGCCCGCCGGAGCTTGCGCCGCCGCGAGCCCCCCTCGACATTTGGCCGCTTCGCATGGCCAAGCTGCTCGTCCTCTTCGTCACCGCGTTCGTGGACATGGTGGGGTTCGCCCTGGTGCTGCCCCTCCTGCCGTACTACGCGACCCAGTTCGGCGCGAACGCGCTGCTCGTAGGCGTGCTCGTGTCGGCGTTCTCCGTGGCGCAGCTCGCCGTGGCGCCGCTGTGGGGCCGCGCGTCCGACCGCTACGGGCGGCGCCCCATGATCATCGCCGGCCTCGCGCTCTCGGCGGTCGCGTACGTGGTGTTCGCCTTCGCCGGATCGGTCTGGCTCCTGCTGCTCTCCCGCGTGGTGCAGGGGATGGGCGGCGGGACGATCGG
>DATKNX010000107.1:0-22441 GCA_035541085.1 Gemmatimonadales bacterium
GTGGCCTGGTTCCCGGCCAGCATCCAGACGGTGCTGGGCTGGGTCGGGCTGCCGGTGGCGTGGGCGATGGGCGTGCCGGCACACGACGCCGGCACGATCGGCGGCCTGCTGGGCACGCGGGCGGTGCTGAACGAGTTCATCGCCTTCGCGCAGCTGGGGACGATGAAGGCGGCGCTCGATCCGCGCAGCTTCACCATCGCGTCGTTCGCGCTGTGCGGCTTCGCGAACATCAGCTCGGTCGGGATCCAGATCGGCGGCATCGGCGCGCTGGCGCCGGAGCGCAAGCACGACCTCGCCCGCCTCGGCTTCCGGGCGATGCTGGCCGGGACGCTGGCGAACTTCATGTCGGCCACGATCGCCGGGATACTGCTCTGATCCCGGAAGGACGGGGAGGTGAGGAAGTGAGGAAGTGATGACGTGAGGAGGTGATGAGGCGCGGCGCTCACCTCATCACCCCATCACAACATCACGTCATCGCCTCCCCGTCCTTCCCGTAACCCGGCGTCCCGGGTAGATTTCTGGCGCAGTACAAACCACCTGCTCCCGCTAACACCTGGCGGGGGCCGCTCAGACCAAAGGGGAGGTGTCGTCCGTGACTCGCCGTTACGAAGTCGTCTACATCTTCGACAGCGCCCTCGAAGAGCCCGCCGTGTCGGAACGGCTGGCCCGTTTCCACGCGCTGCTGGGGACCGGGGTCCAGGTCACCGTGAACCACTGGGGCAAGCGCACGCTGACGTACCGCCTGAAGCGGCACGACACGGGCTACTACGCGATCGCGCAGTTCGAGGCCGAGCCGTCGGCGCTGCCGGAGTTCGAGCGGGCCGTCAAGCTGGACGACGGGGTGCTCCGCTTCCTGGTCGTGCTGGCCGAAGCGGCGACGCCGGCCCCCGTCCCGGCCGAGTCGGCCGTCGCGGCCGTCGCCGAGGAGGAAGAGGAATGAGGGCGCGCAGCAAGACGTGTCCGGTCTGCGAGGCGGGCGTCCGCGTCGTGGACTACAAGGACGACCGCACGCTGGGCCGGTTCCTCACGGATCGCGGCAAGATCCTGCCGAGCCGGCTGTCGGGGATGTGCGCCCGGCACCAGCGCCAGATCTCGACCGCCATCAAGCGGGCGCGGCAGCTGATGCTGTTGCCCTACATCAAAGGGTACGGCCAGTAGCCGCAGGCTCGGCCCGCTGATCCTGGGGGCGCTCAGCTACTTCCTCGGGATCCCCTTCTTCGCGCCGGTCGCGCTCGTGGCCGCGCCGCTGGCCGTGTGCCTCCTCGCGCAGCGGCCCGCCCGGCGCGACCTGGTGGTGGCCGGGGCGCTGCTGGCCTTCACGGCCCTGCTGCTCGCGGCCGGCGACGACGGGTTCGCGCAGCTGGAGCGGGGGTGGGTCGTGCTGCTCACCGGGAGCCTCGTGATCGTGCTCGCGGTCGGGCGGCCCCGCGGCTTCGTGACGGCCACGCTCGCCGCCGTGGGCGGCGCGGCGGCGGCCGCGGCGCTGCTGATGGGCGCCACGCGGCTCACGACGGCGAAGATCGCCGGCATGGCCGAGCAGCACTATTTCCTCCAGACGCGGCAGTTGCTGGACCTGCTGGCGCCCGTGGGCAGCGACCTGCGGGAGTCGGCCCAGCAGTCCATCCAGACGGGCCTCGCCGTGTTCGGCGACTTCCTGCCGGGCATCGTGCTGCTGCAGACGCTGGCCGCGCTGGCGCTCGCCTGGGCGCTGTACCAGCGCGTCGCGCGCGAGCCCGAGCGCGAGCCGCTGCCGCCGCTGGCGGCGTTCCGGTTCAACGACCATCTCATCTGGGGCGTCGCGCTGTCGCTCCTGGTCGTCGTCCTCCCGTGGCTCGGGTGGGCCCGGGACCTGGGCGGCAATTCGCTCGTCTTCTTCGGCGGGCTCTATCTCGTGCGCGGCGTGGCGGTGCTGGCGGCCGTGGCGATCGCGACCGGGTTCACCGGCGCCGCCGCCTACGCGGTCGCCGTGGTCGGCACCGCGCTCCTGTGGTGGCTGCTGGCGCCCGCGGCCCTGCTGCTGGGCCTCACCGACACCCTGGTGGACTGGCGGCTGCGCCTGGCGCGCGTCATCCAAAACTCTCGAGGGCAACCCTAATGGACGTGATTCTCCGCGAGGACGTCGAGAAGCTCGGGCAGGCGGGGCAGGTCGTCAGCGTCAAGGACGGCTACGCCCGCAACTTCCTGCTGCCGCGCGGCCTCGCCTATCCGGCGACGGACGGCAACCGCCGCCGCCTCGACGCCGAGCAGCGCCAGCACGCGCGGAAGGTCGAGGCCGAAGTGTCGGGCGCCCGCGACGTGGCCGCGAAGCTCGAGGCCGTCTCGCTCTCCTTCTCGATGAAGGCCGGCGAGGGCGACAAGCTCTTCGGCTCCGTCACCGCGAGCGACATCGCCGAGCGGCTCGAGGCCGAGGGCGTGAAGATCGATCGCAAGCACATCGAGCTCGCCGAGCCCATCAAGGCGCTCGGCGTCTACAAGGTCCCGGTCCGGCTGCACGCCGATGTGAAGCCGGAGATCCGGGTCTGGGTGGTCAAGGAGTAGCGACGTGAGTCCGGCGATCGGCTACCTCGACGGCCGTCGCCTGAGGCGCTCGCTCCTCGCTGCCGCCGCGTGGGTGGTGGCCGGCCGCGACGAGCTGAATCGCATCAACGTCTACCCGGTGCCGGACGGTGACACCGGGACCAACTTCTCGCACACGGTGCGGTCCATCGCCGACGCCCTCCACCGGCTCGGCAAGAACCCGCCGCTGCCGGAGGTGACGCGCACCGCGGCCGAGGCCTCGGTCAAGGGCGCGCGCGGCAACTCCGGGATGATGCTGTCCCACTTCCTGGTCGGCTTCCACGAGAGCATCGGCCAGCGGGTGCGGGTCCGCTCGCACGAGCTGGCGGCGGCGATCCGCCGGGGCTTCGAGCGGCTCCAGGAGGCGCTCGAGAAGCCGGTCGAGGGCACCATCCTCTCCGTGGCGCGTGAGGCGGCCAAGGGCGCCGAGCAGGCCGCGAGCGAGCACGCCGACCTCGTGCCGGTGATGCGCCGCACGCTCGCGCAGGCGGACGAGGCGCTGCAGCGCACGCCCGAGCAGCTCCCGGTGCTCAAGGCCGCGGGCGTCGTGGACGCGGGCGGCAAGGGCTTCGTCCGCATGCTCGAGGGCGTGGTGCGTCTCATCGAGCGGGGGATGCACGCGGCGGACGTCCCGGCCGCGGGCGCCGAGGCCCCCGCGCCGGCGGCCTTGACCGCCGTGGCGGCGGAGCAGGACTACCGCTTCTGCACGGAGGCGCTGGTCAAGGGCGCGCACCTGCCCGGCTCGGCCGAGGCCCGCGCGGCGCTGGCGGGCCACGGCGGCTCGCTCCTCGCGCTCCGCACCGCCGACCTCCTGCGCATCCACATCCACACCGACGACGCCGAGGCCGTCTTCCGCATCGCGGAGACGTGGGGCGAGGTCGTCACGCGCAAGGCCGACGACATGCGGGAGCAGCACCGGCTGCTCGCCACGGCCGCGCGGCGCGTCGCCATCGTCTGCGACAGCGCCTGCGACCTGCCCGACGCCGTGCTCGACCGCTGGGGCATCGACATCGTGCCGCTGCAGGTGCTCTTCGGCGAGGAGGCGTTCCTCGACCGCGTCGAGCTGGCTCCGGACGAGTTCTACCGGCGCCTGCGCGGCAGCGGCCCGCCGCCCACCACCAGCCAGCCCACGACGGCCCGCTTCCGCGCCGCCTTCGAGCACGCGCGCGCCGACGCCGACGGGGTCGTGGTCGTCGTGCTCTCCTCCGCCCTCTCGGGCACCTACGCCAGCGCGGAAGCCGCGCGCCGCGCGTTCGCGGCCGGCGGCGTACACCTGGTGGACAGCCGCAGCGCCTCGTTCGGCATCGGCCTGCTGGCGCTCCGGGGTGCGGAGCTGGCCGAGGCGGGCTGGTCCGCCGGTGCCATCGCCCGCGAGCTGGAGCGTGTGCGCGATCAGTCGGGGATGTTCCTCACGGTGGACACGCTTGACTACCTGCTGCGCAGCGGGCGCGTCTCGCGGGTGCAGGCCTGGCTCGGCGGGCTGCTCGAGATGAAGCCCATCCTCTCGCTCGACCGCGAGGGGAAGGTGATCGCCGCGGGCCGGGTGCGCGGCCAGGCGGCGGTGCTGGAGCGCGTGTGCCGGCTCCTCGACGCGAAGCTGCGGGATGCACCGCGCCGCCTGCGCCTGGGCGTGGCCCACGCCGACACCCCCGAGCTGGCCGAGCGCGTGCGCCGCGCCCTGGCCGACCGCTACCGCCCGCTGGAGGTGCTCGTGGCCCCGGCGACCGGCGTGCTGGCGGCGCACGTCGGACCCGGCGCGTGGGGCGTGTTCTACCAGGTGGAGGACGGCGCGCCCGACGGGACCCCGGCACCGGCGGTCCGGTCGTGACGCCGCGCCGGCCCGCGCGCCGCCCGGCGCGGCGGCGCCCCGCGCGCGCCGAATCGCCGGACCTGCTGCGCTGGGTCGAGGAGGCGTGCGCCGACCGGAAGGCCGTGGACGGCGTGGTGCTCGACCTGCGGCAGTTGAGCGACGCCACCGACTACTTCGTCGTCGTCTCCGGCACGTCCGACACGCACGTGCGCGCCATCGCGGAGCACGTCGTGGAGGACCTGCAGGAGCGCGGCGTGCGCGCCCACCACGTCGAGGGGCTCGCGGGCGGGCGGTGGGTGCTGCTCGACTTCGTGGACCTCGTCGTCCACGTCTTCCATCCGGCGCTACGCGAGTTCTACCAGCTGGAGGGCCTGTGGGGCGACGCCCCGCTCCGGCCGGTGCGCGCCGGGGACGAGGCGCGGTGACCCGCGTCCCGGCCGCGCTGCTGCTCGCGCTGGCCGTTGCCGCGCTCGCGCCGGCCGCCGCCCGCGCGCAGTACTTCGGCCAGAACAAGGTGCAGTACGGGCACTTCGACTGGCGGATCATCCAGACCGAGCACTTCGACGTCTACTACTACGGCCACGAGCGCGCCGCCGCCGTGGACGCCGCGCGCATGGCCGAGCGCGGGTACGCGCGGCTGTCGCGCATCCTCCAGCAGAACTGGATCGAGCGCAAGCCGCTGCTGCTCTACGCGTCGTCGTCCGACTTCCAGCAGACGAACGCCACCGAGGGCGACGTCGGCGAGGGCACGGGCGGCTTCACGGAGCCGTTCAAGCACCGGATGGTGGTGCCCTTCACCGGCTCCTACGCCGACTTCGAGCACGTGCTCCAGCACGAGATGGTGCACGCGTTCCAGTTCGACGTGTTCAGCCACGGGCACGCCGGGGCCGGCATCGCGGCGCTCACCCAGATCAATCCGCCGCTCTGGTTCATGGAGGGCATGGCGGAGTACCTCTCGATCGGCCCCGTGGACCCCCACACCGCGATGTGGCTGCGGGACGCCGCGGTCGAGGGCAAGCTGCCCACCATCGCGCAGCTCACCGAGGACCCGCGGATCTTCCCCTACCGCTTCGGCCACTCCATCTGGGCCTACATCGGCCAGCGGTGGGGCGACGAGGCCATCGGCGCGATCCTCCACGGCGTGCTGAACGGCGGCGTGGACCGGGCGTTCCGGCGCGTCCTGGGCGAATCGCTGGACCAGCTCTCGGACGACTGGCGCGACGCGGTGCAGAAGATGTACCTGCCGCAGCTCGCGGACCACGACCGCGCGCGGCACTTCGCGCGGGCGCTCCTGACGGCGAAGACCGCGAAGGGCACGCTGCACGTCTCGCCGCAGATCTCGCCCGACGGCCGCGAGGTGGCGTACCTCTCGGAGCGGGACTTCTTCTTCGTGGACCTCTACCTCGCCGACGGCGACTCGGGCCGCGTGCTGCGGCGGCTCGTGCGCTCCTCCATCAACCCGAACTTCGAGACGCTGCGGTTCATCAACTCGACGGGCGCGTGGTCGCCGGACGGCGCGTCGTACGCCTTCGCGGCCAAGAGCGGCGGCCAGGACAACCTGGTGGTGCTCGACGTGCCGCACGACCGCATCGTAGGGCAGTATCGGCTCGGCGTGGACGCCATCACCAACCCGAGCTGGTCGCCCGACGGCCGCCGGATCGTGTTCACCGGCTACGACGGCGGCTGGTCGGACCTGTACGTGGTGGACGCCGACGGCGGCAACCTGCGGCGCCTCACGGCCGACCGGTACGCGGACCTGATGCCGGCGTGGTCGCCCGACGGCCGGACCGTCGCGTTCGCCACGGACCGGGGCCCGAGGACGGACTTCGACATCCTGCGCTTCGGCAACGTGCGCATCGCCCTCTACTACCTCGACGGCGACTCGATCCGCGTGCTGCCGGGGATGGACCGGGGCAAGAACATCGACCCGGTGTGGGCGCCGGACGGCCGGTCGCTCGCCTTCGTGTCCGACCGCTCGGGGATCGACAACGTCTTCCTCTACGAGCTCGCCGACGAGACGCTCTACCAGCTCACCAACGCCTACACCGGCATCACGGGCATCACCGACCTGTCGCCGGCGCTCTCCTGGGCCGCCCAGGCCGACCGGCTGCTCGTCACGTACTACGAGAAGGGCGACTACGACGTCTACGCGATCGACGACCCGCGCTCGCTGAAGCAGGCGCCGTACGGCGAGCCCGCGCCGGACTGGATCACGCTGAGCAACGCGAGCGCCCTCCCGCTGCGGAGCGAGGTCGCGCGGGCCGAAGGCGCGCGCCCGGCGCCCGCGACGGACGCCGCCCTCGTCCGCCCGGGCGACTCCGCGGCCGCACCGCCGGCCGCCGCGGCGGCCGCCTCGGCCTCGTTCTACCGCTCGGACCGGGGCGTCTTCCGGCCCTCCGACGCCCGGCCGGCGCGGAGCGACAGCGGTCCCGCCCCGCTGTCGGTCGCCGCGCTCCTCGACAGCGCGACGCTCGCCCTGCCCGACACGAGCACGTTCGGTATCCGCCCCTACCACGTCCGCTTCACGCCCGACTACGTGAGCCAGCCGAGCATCGGGTACGAGCGCGACAACTTCGGCCACGGCGTGTTCGGCGGCACGACGATCGTGCTCTCCGACATCCTCGGCGACAAGTCGCTGGTGTTCGCCGGCGCCGTGAACGGCAACATCTCGGAGACGCAGCTGCTGGCCGCCTACACCAACGCCGGCCACCGCTGGACCTACGACGCCGGCTTCGCGCAGGAGCCGCTCTACTACTACCTCGGCAGCTCCTACGTGGCCGGGGCGGGGCCGCAGGGCACCGACGTCGTCACGGAGCAGGTGGAGCGCCTGATGCTCCGCCAGCTGTTCGCGGACCTGGCGTTGCCGATCAACCGGTTCCGCCGGGTCGAGGCCGGCCTCCGCTACACCAACGTCGGCCGGGCCACGCTGAACCTGCAGACCGCGATCGATCCCGCGACCGGGATCGTGACGGGCTACGCCGACAGCACGACGGAAGCCGCGTCGCTGAGCCTGGTGCAGCCCAGCCTCGCGCTGGTCTGGGACAACTCCCTGTTCGGCTGGACCAGCCCGTTCTACGGGAGCCGGTACCGGATCGAGGTCGCCCCCACGTTCGGCGACTGGACGTACACGCAGGTGCTCGTGGACTACCGGCGCTACGACCTGATCAAGTTCCCGTTCACGTTCGCCACGCGCTTCCTGACGCTGCAGCGCCTGGGCCGCGACGCCGATTCGTTCCCGGTCTTCCTCGGCTCCACCGACCTCGTGCGCGGCTACACCTTCGGCTCCTACAACGCGTCCCTGTGCTCGGTGGCGCGCTCCAACCTCCCGTCGGCCACCGGCTGCCCCGAGGTGGACCAGCTGATCGGCTCGCGGATCGCGGTCGTGAACGCCGAGTTCCGCTTCCAGCTCATCCGCAACCTGACGCTGGGGTTCCTGCCCGTCGGATTCCCGCCCATCGAGGGCGCCGTGTGGTACGACGCGGGCATCGCGTGGAACGGCACCTCGACCCTCCGCTGGACGCGCTCGGCCGCCGAGGACCCCAACGCCGTGCGGATCCCGCTCACGAGCTGGGGCGCGGGGCTGCGGGTCAACCTGTTCGACATCGCGATCGTGCGCCTCGACTACGGCATCCCCCTGCAGCGCGCCGGCCACGGGGGGTACTGGATGCTCAGCCTCGGCCCGCCCTTCTGACGCCGGCCGCCGGCGTTTCCTCTCTTTGCCGGCCGCCACTCGAGACCTATTTTTCATGGCATTGAAGACCTCCGCCGCCCTGCTTCTCCTCCTCGCGACAGCGTGCTCCGGACGCGAGTCCGGTAGCGCCGCCGGCAACGAGCCCCCGGCGCGGAGCGCGCCGGAGCCGGCCCGCAACCTGCCGGCGGTCGCCGTGCGGCTCCCCGCCCGGGGCGGCGCCTTGCGCGCCTACCGGCTGCCGGGGCTCGCGTCGGAGAACTGGGAGGCCGGCGGCCGGATCGCGCCGGTGCGCGCGGTGATCGGCGTGGACGTGCCCGGACGGCGCCTGCTCTACCGCGACAGCAGCGGGGCCGTGGACGCGTACGACCTGGTCGCGTCGCTCCAGAAGACGGTGGCCCCGAAGGGCCGGCTCACCGCGCTCGCCTCCGACGGCACGTTCCTCGTCATCACCCCGGACGGCGGCGTGACGGAGTCCCAGCCGTGGGGCTCGCAGCGCTGGGCGAGCACGGTCGGCGGCGGCGTGCGCGCGGCGTTCGTGGGCATCGGCACGCAGCTCATCGTGATCCGCCGCGACACGCTCGCGCTGCTCTCGCGCGAGGCGGGGCCGCCGCTCACCGCGGGCGTGCCCGACGTCGCGGCGATCGCCGCCAGCCGGGACGGCGACGCGGTGGCCTTCGCGACCGACTCGGGGATCGTGGTCGTCGAGGACCGCGACCAGTGGAAGCCCTGGTACGTCCACCTGACGGGCACGCCGGTCGCCGTCGCGTTCGCGCCCTCGGGCTACCGCCTGTACGTCGCGCTGCACGCGAAGAGCGAGCTGGCCGTGATCGACCGGTTCCTGCGCAAGGAGCGGCCCGCGATTCCGCTGCCCGGCCCCGCGGCCGACCTGCGGCTCGATCCCTGGGGCCGCGCCGTCATGGTCCGGCCCGCGGGCACGAGCGAGGACACGTGGGTCGTGGCCGTCGCCACCGGCCGCCTGATCGGCCACCTCACGACGCGGTGGGCCAGCGACCTGCCCACGGTCTCCGAGGGCGGCGTGCTGCTCGACCGCGAGGGCCAGGCGGTCGTCGCGCGCGACGTGCGCACGCTGGACTCCCTCGGCGCGGTCGCCGACGGCGCCGGCGACTTCTGGTTCGTGGGCCACTGGAAGCCGGCCTCCGCGGCCGTGGCCATGCGGCAGGCGCGGCTCGACACGATGACGCCGGCTCCGGCGCCCCGGCAGCGGGCCGCGGCGCCCGCCGTGACCGCCGCCCCCCCGCGCGCTCCGGCCGGCGGACCGCTCGCGCCCGCACCGGTCGCGGCGCAGCCGCAGCGAGCCGCCGCGGCCCCGCCCGCGATCCCGAGCGCGGCCGAGCCGCCGGCGGCGGTGTGGGTGCAGGTCTCCGCGTCCCAGAACGAGCGCCTGGCGCGCGACCTCGCCGCCGAGCTGTCGCACGCCGGCTACCCGGCCCGGGTCGCCAACCCCGCCTCGCCGGCCGAGGCGTGGCGCGTGCTGGTGGGCCCGTTCGCCAACCGCGCCAGCGCGGACTCGGTGGCCCGGAGCATGGGCCGGCCGTACTGGATCACGGCGCGCGGGCCGGCCGAAGCGCCGCACCCGTGAGCGCACCGGGCCGGGCGGCGCCGCCCGAGGGCGGCACGGCGCCGTCGCTGCCGGCCGGCGCCTCGCTCGTCGCGCTGGTGCCCGCGACCGGCGACCTCGACGCGGCCGCCGCCGCCGCGTGGAACTACGCGCGCCGCCTCGCCACGTCGGGCCGCCGCGTGGCCCTGATCGACTGCTACGTGGACGCGCCGCGCCTGCACGCCGTGACCGGGGAGTCGAACGAGGACGGCATCGTGGACGTCTTCGAATACGGCGCCTCGCTCTCGAAGATCGCGCGCGCGCAACCCGAGGGCTCGCTGTTCTTCGTTCCGGCCGGCACCTTCGCGCCCGACCCCGCGCAGGTGATGGCGCGCCCCCGGTGGCGGCGACTCTCGGCGGGGTTCCGCCACGAGGATGCGGTGATGCTGCTGTTCCTGCCGCCGGACTGCCTCGGCGCGCTGGCGTCGAACGTGGACGGGCTCGTCATCCTCGCGCCCGGCCGGCCCAACGTGGATCCGAAGGGCCTGCTGGAGATCCGGGCCGCGCTCGGCCGCGGCACGCCGCTCATCGAGACCTACGCGGAGATGCCGGCGGCCCGCGCACCGGCGCCCGAGGCCGCCGCACCCGTGGCAGCGGAGGCCGCCAGGCCGTCCGCCGACGCCGCGCTGGCGCCGACGGCGGGCGCGACCACGGCCGTGGAGGCCGGGCCGGCCGCGCCGGCCGCCCCCGCTGCGCCGCTTCACCGGATCACGCTCCCCGACGAGGAATGGCAGGACTACGAGGTGGTGCGCGAGACGCCGGCACACCTCAGGCGGCCGCCGACGTCGAGCCGGCCGCGGCGCCCGGTCGCGCCCTACGTGCTCGTCCTGGTCCTCGCGGCCGCCGCCGCCGTCGTGTACTTCCGCGGCGCCCTCGGCTGGACCGACCTCCTGTTCGCCCCCGCGCCGCCCGAGCCCGCTGCAACGGGGCCGGCGGGCTTCCGCGCGCTCGCGCCCCACGCGGTGGACACCCTGCCCTTCGCCGTGCAGGTGTCGGCGTGGACGGCGCTCCCGCAGGCGCTCGAGGACGCCGACAGCGTCGCCGGACGAGGCTTCGCGTCCATCGTGAGCGCCGTGCGCCTGCCGCGGGGCGTCTGGTTCCGGGTCTACGCCGGCCCGGTCGCGAGCGAGGACGCGGCGGACTCGCTCCTGGCGGCGGTGCGCGCCGCCGGGCTCGACGGCAGCGGCTCCGCCGCGGTCGCGCTCGTGCCGCTCTCCTTCGCGCTGCGCCGCGCGGCCACCCTCGCGCGGGCGCTCGCCGAGCGCGCCCGGTTGCGCGCGGCGGGCGTCCCCGCTTTCGTGCTCGGGCAGGCCGACGGCTCTTTCCGGCTGTTCGCCGGAGCCTTCGAGGCGCCCGAGCGCGCCGGCTACCTCGACAGCCTCCTCACCTCCATCGGGAGCGCCGGGCCCCTCGGCCCGCGCGTCGGATTCAACCCATGAAACTGCGCCGTCTCGAGCTCGCCGGATTCAAGTCCTTCGCCGACAGTGTCGAGGTCGAGGTCGATCCGGGCGTGACGGCCGTGATCGGGCCCAACGGGTGCGGCAAGTCGAACATCTCCGACGCCGTCCGCTGGGTGCTGGGCGAGCACAATCCGCGCGTGCTGCGCGGCGCGCGCATGGAGGAGGTCATCTTCCAGGGGTCCACCGGCCGGCGCCCGCAGAACATCGCCGAGGTCTCGCTCCACTTCGACAACAGCGACCGCGCCATCGACCTCGACTTCGCCGAGGTCGTGCTGGGCCGCCGCGTGTCGCGCTCGGGCGAGTCCGAGTACTTCATCAACCAGGCGCCGGTCACGCGGCGCGACCTGCTGGCGAAGCTCGCGGGCACCGGGCTCGGGACCAACCAGGCCGTCGTCATCGAGTCGCGGATGGTGGACGCGCTGCTCTCCGACCGCCCGGACGACCGGCGCGCGCTGTTCGAGGAGGCCGCGGGGCTCGGCCTGTACCGCGAGCGGAAGCGGAGCACGGAACGCCGCCTCGAGGAGACCACGACGGACCTCGCCCAGCTCGAGCAGCTGGTGACCGAGGTGGAGTCGCGGGTGCGGAGCCTGTCGCGGCAGCGGCGCCGCTCCGAGCGGCACGCGGAGCTGGAGGCGCGCCGCTACCAGCTGGTGGCGGCGCTGGCGCGGCTCGACGTGGCCGCCGTGGACTCGGCGCTGGCGATCATCGCCGAGCGCCGGACGGCGCTGGCGGTCGAGCTGCCCGATTCGCGCACCCGGCTGGGCGAGGAGGAGGGCGCGCGGCAGGCGGCGGTCGAGGCGCGCGCGGGCGCGGAGGCGCAGCGCAACGAGGTGGAGCGGCGCGTCGGGGAGGCACGGCTCGCGCTCACCACGCTCGAGGGCGACCTGGCGCTCGCCGCGGAGCGGCACGGCAACGCCGCGGCGCGGCGCGAGCGCGCGCTGGCCGAGCGCAGCGAGGCGCAGACGGCGGCGGCGCGCGTGGCGCGCGAGCGGGACGCCGCGGCCACCGAGCGCGTGGCGGCCGAGCGCGACCGGGCGGGCGTGCAGGCGGAGCTGGACGCGCGGCAGGCGGCCGAGGAGGCGACGCGCGCGCGGCTGGCCGAGCAGCGCGCGCAGCTCCGCAGCCTCGAGGAGGCCCTGCAGCGGCAGGCCGAGGGGCTGCGGCGCCTGGGCGGCGAGCGCGAGGCGCTCGAGCACGAGATGGGCGACCTGCGCCCGGAGCTGGCGGCGGCCGAGGCGCGGCGCGAGGCCCTGACGCGCGACCGCGACGTCGCCGCGACCCAGGCCTCGGCGGCGGAGACGCGCCACGGCCAGCTCGCCGAGCGGCTCGTGTCGCTGGGCCTGGAGGCCGACCGCTCTCGCCACGCGCTGGCCGAGGCGCGGGAGCACGAGGCGCGGGTGCGGGCGGAGCGCCGCGCCACCGAGGAGACGCTGGCGCAGGCCACCGCGCGCCAGGGCGCGCTCGAGCAGCTGGAGCGCGACCGCGTGGGCCTGGCGCCGGCGGCCGCGGCGCTGCTGGCCGCGCGGGAGCGCTTCGGCTCGGCGGTGCTGGGTCCGCTCGCCGACTTCGTGAAGGTGCGGCGCGAGGACGCCGGCCTCGCCGAGCACGTGCTGGGCGAGTGGATGCACGCGGTGGTCGTCGCCGACCTCGCGACCTGCGACGCGATCCACGCGTGGCACCGCGACGCCGGCACGGGCCCGCTGCTGCTCCTGCCCCTCGAGCCCGGCCCCGCCGGAGAGCCGCAGGGCGGCGAGCTGAGCGACCGGGTCGAAGGCGGCGGCCCCGCGGCCCGCTGGGTGCGGGCCCTGCTGGCCGGTGCCAGGCCGTTCGCGCCCGCGGGCGACGCCGTCATCCGCGCCAACGGCGCGGTCTTCCTGCCCGGCCCGGCCGGCGCGGGCGGGCCGCTGCGCCGCCGCGCCGAGCTGGAGGCGCTGCGCGACGACACGAGCCGGATGGCGCAGGCGCTGGCCGAGCAGGAGCGGGAGCTGGCCGAGGCGGCGACCCAGCTGGAGCTGCGGCAGCGCGAGGCGGAGCAGGCCGTCGTCGCCCTGGAGGCCTCGCGCGCCGAGGAGCGGCACGCTGCCGCCGAGGCCGACGACGCGCGCCGGCAGCTCGCCCACGTGGAGCGCGAGCTGGGCACGGCGCGGGCGGCCGTGGAGCGCCTCTCCGACCGGCTGCGCGCCGTGCAGCAGCGTCTCGTCGAGGTGGACGCGGGCCTCTCCGCGGCCGAGCTGGAGCGGGTGCGGCTCGACGGGCTGCTCGCCGCCGAGCGCGCGCGGCTCACCGACCTCGAGAACGAGTACGAGGCGGCGCGCGAGCGCCGCGTGCACTGGCAGGTCGAGGACGCGCAGGTCGGCGCCCGGCTCGCGGCGGCGGTCGAGCGCGAGGACCGCGGCACCAGCGCCGAGCGCGAGTTCACCGGCCGCGGCGACAGCCTCGGCGCCGAGCTGACGGCGCTGGAGACGGAGCTGGCGGGCCTGGAGACGCAGCGCGCCGCCTGGCAGGACGAGCTGGTGGAGCGGCGCGCCGCGCTCGCGGAGCTGGAGCGCGCGTCGCTGAGCGCGGCCGAGGGGCTGAGCGCCGCCGACCTCACGCTGCGCGCCGTGGAGGAGCGCGTCGCCGCCGCGCGCGACCGCGTCGCCGTCCTCGGCGAGGAGGCCCACCGCATCGAGCTCGAGGGCAGCGAGCTCTCGGGCTCCCGCCGCGTGCTGGACGAGCGGCTCTCCGCGGAGTGGGGCAAGAGCCTCGACCAGATCCTGGCGGAGCCCGCGGCGGTCTCGGGCGACGCCGCCGCCCTCCGGACCGAGGCCGACGAGATCAAGGCCCAGGTCGAGGCCCTGGGCCCCGTGAACCCGCTGGCCGTCGAGGAGCACGCCGAGGAGAAGCGGCGCCTCGAGCACCTGACCACGCAGCGGGACGACATCGTGGCCGCGCGCAACTCCCTGCAGCAGAGCGTCCGCGAGCTCGACGTCGTGGCGCGCGAGCGCTTCACCGCGACGTTCGGCTCGGCGCGCGCCAACTTCCAGCGCGTGTTCGAGACGCTGTTCGGCGGCGGCTCGTGCGACGTGTTCCTCGTGGACGAGACGGACCCGCTCGAGTCGGAGATCGAGATCGTGGCCAAGCCGCGGGGCAAGCGCACCGAGCGCATCCACCTGCTCTCGCAGGGCGAGCGCTCGCTCGTCGCGCTCTCGCTGCTGTTCGGCATCTACCTCACGAAGCCGAGCCCCTTCTGCCTGCTCGACGAGGTGGACGCGCCCCTCGACGACGCCAACATCGGCCGCTTCACGCGCCTGCTCGAGGAGTTCAAGGACAACACGCAGTTCATCGTGATCACGCACAACCCGCGCACCATGGCGGTGGCCGACTCGGTGTACGGGGTCACGATGCAGGAGCCCGGTGTGTCCAGCGTGGTGTCGGTGCGCCTCGGCGACCAGATCCAAGCCGCCTGACGTGCGCGCCGCCCGCGCCGCGCTCGTCGGTCTCGCGCTCGCCGCGGGCGCGGCCCGCGGGCAGGTCCCTTCCGACGTCTCGCCCCGCCTCGCGCGCGCGTGGGCGCGGCCCGACACGACGGTGCTCGTGTGGGTCATCGCCCGCCGCGAGACCGACCTCGACGCGCTGGCCGCCCGCGTGCGCGACGCGGGGGGCACGGTGCGGCACCAGAGCCGCTTCGTGTGGGCGGTATCGGCGGCGGTCCCCGGCAGCACCCTGCCCCTGCTGGCGCGGCTCCCCGGCGTGCGTCGCGTCCAGCCGGTCGGCGTCTACTATCGGCCGAAGGACGAGACGCACGGACGGGGCGGCACCGGGGCCGCCGCCCTGGCTCCCGCCTGTGCCGTCCCCCCCTGCCCCCGTGCCCCCGTGCCCGCCGCTGCGCGGGCGCCCTCCGTCGTTCTCGACACCACCTACGGCCCCGGCGCCTGGGCCCAGCAGCAGCTCGACATCCCGGCCGTGCAGGCCCTCGGCGACAGCGGCGCCGGCGTCAAGATCGCGATGCTCGACGCCGGCTTCGACACGTCGCAGGCCTGGGTCAGCGGGGCCCACGTGCTCCTGCTGCGCGACTTCGACGGCCGGTCGGGCAACAGCAGCGCGCACGGCACCGCGACGTTCTCGCTGCTGGCCGCCCACCGGCTCGGATCCATCGTGGGCGCGGCGCCCGCGGCCGAGTACTTCCTCGCCACGACCGAGTACACGCCGAGCGAGACCCGGATCGAGGAGGACCACTGGGTCGCCGCGGTCGAGGTCGCCGAGTCGCTCGGCGTGGACATCATCTCCTCGAGCCTGGGCTACCTCAGCTTCGACGGCGGCTTCACGTACACCTACGCGCAGCTGAACGGCGACGTCGGCGTCACGACCATCGCCGCCGACAGCGCGGCGGCGCGCGGCACGCTCGTGGTCGTCGCGATGGGCAACAACGGGCCCCTCCCCGGCTCGCTCGACACGCCCGCCGACGCCAAGGGCATCGTCTCCGTCGGCGCCGTGGACAGCGGCGGGGCCGTCGCGAGCTTCAGCTCGCGCGGCCCCACCTCCGACGGGCGCACCAAGCCGGAGGTCGTCGGGCCGGGCGTCGGCGTGTTCGTCGCCGTCTCGCCGGCCACCGGTGCGTTCGAATCCGGCACCTCCTTCGCCACGCCGCTCGTGGCCGGCGTCGCCGCGCTCGTGCAGGGCACGCGCCTCGGCCAGCCGGCCAGCGCGCTGCGGCGCGGGCTCCTCGACGCCTCGAGCGCCCGGTACGCGCCCGACGACAACCACGGCTGGGGCGTCCCGGACGCGCTGAAGCTGCTCGCCTTCCCGACCGGCTTCGAGCCCCTCGGGCCGCTCGACTCGAACCTCACCGCGATCACGCCCACCTTCGCGTGGGACGCGGGAACGCCGCCCTTCGGCGCGAGCGACACGGTCCGCCTCCAGGTCGCGCTCGACACCGGCTTCGCGACCGTCGTCCTCGACACCACCGTGACGGCCGCCTCGGCGGGCCTGCCGCGCGCCGCGGCGGGCGGCACCCGGCTGTGGTGGCGGGCGACGGCGCGCTCGTCGCTCGGCGCGTCCGAGAGCATCGCCCGCATCGGGCCGCTCGTGGTGCCGCCCTGGGTCACGCTCCTCACGCTCGACGCGCCGAGCGGCGCGAGCATCGGCGACTCGCAGCCCGTCTTCGCGTGGCACGCGCCGCAGGTCACGAGCCCGCCGGGGCCGGAGACGTTCGACCTCAACGTGTTCCCCGCGTCCGGCGGGCCCACGGTGCCGGTGCTCATGGTGCGCGGTCTCACCGACACCACCTACCGGCCGACCACGCCGCTCGAGAAGAACCTTCCCTTCAAGTGGCAGATCGTCGCGCACGTCGGCACCGACAGCGCGATCGTCACCAGTGCCGGCACGTTCCTCGTGCTGGACCAGGCGGCACCCGCCACGACCGTCCTGTTCCAGAACTTCCCCAATCCCTTCCCCAACCGCGCGCTCGGCGTCGCGACGAGCTGCATCTGGTTCGACATCGCCACCGCGGGCACCGTGCGGCTCGAGATCTTCGACGTGCGCGGCCGGCTGGTGCGCCGCCTCGTGCCCTCGGCGCAGGTGGACGCGCAGTTCGATCCGGGCCGTTACGGGCGGCCCGCGGGCAACGCGCCGGGCACGTGCGACACGCGATTCGCGTGGGACGGCAGGGACGAGACCGGGGCATATGCGCGGCCCGGAGTGTACCTTTATCGGTTGACGGCCCCCGGATTCCAGGACACGAAGCGGATCGTCTTTCTCGGAGCACCATGACACTGTCGCTGGTCACGGTGGGGACCGGCACGGTGGCGCCATCCGCCACCCGGTCGGGCCCCGCGCACTGGGTCGAGCGCGGCGACGTACGCCTGCTGATGGACTGCGGGGCCGGCGCCACGCACGCGCTCGCGCGCAGCGGCCTCGCCTGGGAGCACGTCTCGCACGTGGCGATCACGCACTTCCACCCGGACCACTTCGGCGAGCTACCGGCGCTGCTGTTCGCGCTGCGCCACGCCACCAAGCGCGAGGAGCCGCTCGTGCTCGTGGGGCCGGCCGGCACCGTCCGCCTCGTCCGCAGCCTCGCGGAGGGCTTCGGCGACTGGATGCTCGACCCCGGCTATCCCATCGGCATCCTCGACCTGCAGGCGGGCGAGCCGTTCCCGCTCTCGCCCGACGTGATGCTCGAGGTGCACCCCACGCCCCACACGGGCGAGAGCGTCGCGCTCGGCGTGACGGCGCCCGAGGGCCGGCTCGTCTACACCGGCGACACCGGTCCGAGTGCGGACCTCGCGGCGTGGGCGAAGGGCTGCGACCTCCTGCTCGCCGAGTGCTCGCTGCCGGACGGCCAGGGCGTCGAGGGCCACCTCACGCCGGCGTCGGTCGGCCGGCTGGCCTCGGACGCGGGGGCGCGGCGCCTGGTGCTGACCCATCTCTACCCGCCGGCCGAGCGCGTGGACGTGCGCGCCGCGGTGGCGCGCTGCTACCACGGGCCGGTCGCGGTGGCGGCCGACGGCGACCGCTTCGAGGTGACGCGGTGAGGAGCCCGGCGCGATGCTGATCGTGATGCGGCACGGCGCGACGGCCGAGGAGATCCAGGGCGTCGTCGGCGCCATCGAGGAGATGGGCTACCAGGCCCGCCCGATGCCGGGCAAGCAGCGCACCGCCGTGGGCCTGGTGGGCAACGACGGCAAGGTGGACGCCTCGCGGCTCGAGGGGCTGCCGGGCGTGCTGGAGATCATCCACGTCACCCAGCCGTACAAGCAGGTCTCGCGCGAGTGGAAGAGCGAGAACACGCTGATCCACCTGCCGGGCGGCGTGACGATCGGCGGCGACGCGGTGGTGGTGATGGCGGGCCCGTGCTCGGTCGAGTCGGAGGCGCAGATCCTCGCCGCGGCGCGCGCCGTGCGCGAGGCCGGCGCCGTCATCCTCCGCGGCGGCGCCTTCAAGCCGCGTACCTCGCCGTACTCCTTCCAGGGCTTGGGCAAGCGCGGGCTCGAGCTGCTGGCGCGGGCGCGCGCCGAGACCGGGCTGCTGGTCGTCACCGAGGTGATGGACTCCGAGGATGTGGACCTCGTCGCGCGCTACGCCGACATCCTGCAGGTCGGCGCGCGCAACATGCAGAACTACTCGCTCCTCAAGCGCGTCGGCCGCGCCGGCAAGCCGGTGCTGCTCAAGCGGGGCATCGCCGCCACGATCACCGAGCTGCTGCTCGCCGCCGAGTACATCCTCGCCGAGGGCAACCCGCAAGTCGTCCTGTGCGAGCGCGGCGTCCGCAGCTTCGACACGGCGACCCGGTTCCTGTTCGACCTGACCGCCATTCCGCTCGTGCACAAGCTGTCGCACCTGCCGATCGTCGCGGACCCGAGCCACGGCACGGGCCTCAGGGACAAGGTGATCCCGATGGCGCGCGCGGCCGTCGCGGCCGGCGCCGACGGGCTCCTGATCGAGGTGCACCCCGATCCGGCGCACGCGCTCTCGGACGGCGCGCAGAGCCTCGCGCCCGACCAGTTCGCCGAGCTGATGCGCCAGGCGCACGCCATCGCGGAAGTCATCGGGCGGCGCATCGCCGAGCCCGCGGAGGTGTCGTGAGAAACGGAGGCACGGGGGCACGGAGGCACGGGGGCACGGGAAGGCTGGCCGCCGGCACCCTGGTCGCGCTGCTCGCGGCGGCGCCGCTCGCGGCCCAGGCGCCCGACGCCGGCGCGATCCTGGACGGCGCGGCCGCGGCCATCGGGCGCGCGACTACGCTGCGCGCCGACTTCACGCAGCGCATCCACGACCAGATGCTCGGCACGGACGAGACGAGCTCCGGCGAGTTCCTGGAGCAGCGGCCGGGCCGGTTCGCGATGCGCTGGCACCATCCCGCCGGCGACCTCATCCTCGCCGACGGCCGCGTGCTCTGGGTGTACCTGCCCTCCAGCGCGCCCAAGCAGGTCGTGCGGACCGACCTGACGGGCAAGCCCGGCCAATCGGCGGACTTCGTCGAGGAGTTCCTCGACCATCCGCGGCAGCGCTTCACGGTGACGTGGGTGCGCGAGGACACGGTCGGCACGCGGCCGGCCCAGGTCATCGCCCTGGTGCCGCGCGCGACGACCAACCTCCCCTACGAGCGGGCGCAGCTGTGGGTGGACGAGGCCGACAGCCTGGTGCGGAGGGTCGAGATCAACGAGGGCTCCGGCGCGGTGCGGCGCATCACGCTGGACCACCTGCGGGTCAACGCGCCGCTCCCGGCGTCGAGCTTCCGGTTCACGCCGCCGGCCGGCGTGCGGGTCGTGGACGCGACGGAATAGCCGGGCGCCGCTCCGGGGCGCCGGCTAGCGCAGCAATTCCTCCAGCCTCCCCGCCTTCTCTTCGTCCAGCCCCGCGGCCCGCGCGAGGCGCAGCGCCTCGCGGGCGGCGGCACGGTACAGGTCCGCGTCCGCGTGCCGGAGCGCCATCAGGTGGCGCCGCACGGTCGCCACGTCGCCGCGCGCGATGGGGCCCGTGAGGGCGGCGACGGGGCCGGCCGCGGCTACGCTCTCGAGCGTGCCGCGCGCGAGCGGCAGCAGCCCGGCCAGCGCCCGGTCCTCGCCGATCCCCGCCTCCGCCATCAGCCGCGCCGCGACCGCCACGAGCGCCACGAGGTAGTTGGACGCGAACACCGCGCCCGCGTGGTAGAGCGGCTTCGCCTCGGGCGCCAGCGTGACCGGCGCGCCGCCGAGGCGGCGGACGACGGCGTCCGCCACGGCGACCGCGTGGAGGTCGCCCTCGAGCACGAAGGTGGCCCCGCGGAACTGCCGGGCCGCCTCGGCGGGCTCCGGCCCGAACGCGACGAGCGGGTGCATCGAGCCCGGGCGCGCCCCGAGCGCCGCAAGCGGCGTCAGCACCTCGCTCGTCAGGACGCCCGAGAGGTGCAGCACCACCTGGCCGGGGGCGAGGGGTGCGGCGCGCGCCAGGTCCGCCACGCAGGAGGGCAGCGCGTCGTCGCGGACGGCGAGCACCACGACGCCCGCACGGCCGAGCCAGGGCGGCGCGCCGCCGGCCGTGAGCGCCACGCCGGGCGGCACCGGCCGCTCACGGCGGCCGTGCACGCCCAGCAGGCCTATCCGCGCCCGCCGCAGCGCGACCGCCAGCGCCAGGCCGGCGCGGCCGGGGCCCACGATGCCGACGGCGGGGACCGCCAACGCGACCGGGCCGGCCTCGCGACGACGAGACCGGCCCGGGGACGCCGAACGGCGGCGGGGCACTACGGCCGCGGCGCCGGCACCGACCCGCTCGAGGCGAGCGCCAGCAGGTCCGCCGGCGTCTTGGCCTTGGACGCGTACGCCTCCGCCTGCTCGAGCACGGGGTCCTCGTCGAACAGGCGGCGCACGCTGCCGACGCGCCCGAAGCTGAACTCGGCGACCTCGTACCCGATGTCCTGGTCGATGAACGACCGCGTCGCCGCGACCGTCCCCTCGTCGAGCGTGACGCCGCGGCGCGCGAGCAGCGCGAGGAACGCGGCCCGCATGTCCGCGTCCACCGTGAACGTCGGGCTCGACACCGCGTGCCGCGCCCGCGCGTCGAGCGCGAACGCCGCCAGCGCGTCGTTGAAGGTCGGGACGTTCTTGCCGAGCGCCTGGTTCAGCTGGCGCGCGGCCAGCAGGTCGCCGGAGTCGGGCCGGATCGCGACGTCCGGCACGATGCCGCCGCCGCCGAGCACCGTGCGCCCGCGGTCGGTGTGGAACACCTGCCCGGGCGCCGGCTTCGCGGTGTCGGGCCGCACGGCCGCGCTGTCCGCCTGCGCCTCCTGCTCCTCCTCGTTCCGCGCGCGGCGCTGGATGCTCCGGCCGCTCGGCGTGTACCAGCGGGCCGTGGTGATCTTCAGCGCCGCGTCGTTCGTCAGCCGGAACAGCGTCTGCACCAGGCCCTTGCCGAACGTCGGCTGCCCGATGACGAGGGCACGGTCGTGGTCCTGCAGCGCGCCGGCGACGATCTCCGACGCCGACGCCGTGCCGCCGTTGACCAGCACGACGACCGGGAGGTCCGGGTAGCGCTCCTGGTCGTGGTCCACGAAGTGCTGGCTCGAACCCGGCGCGCGGCCGCGCGTCTCGACCACCTCCTGGCCGGGCGAGAGGAACAGCTCCGCGACGGCGATGCCCTCGGGCAGCAGGCCGCCCGGGTTGTTCCGGAGGTCGAGGATCAACGACCGCATCCCGGCGCCCTTGAGGCTGTCGATCGCCGTCTGCAGCTCGTCCGCCGACTCCTCGCTGAACGGGTTCAGCTCCACGTAGCCCACGTGGTCGTCGGCCATCATCGCCGTGCGCACCGAGCGGGCGTGGATCCGCGCGCGGGTCAGGTTGTACGAGATCAGGTCCGTCACGCCGGGGCGCTGGATCTTGATCGCCACCGCGCTGTTCTCGGGGCCGCGGAGGTTGCGCACCGCCTGCTCCTGGTTCCACTGCGCGGTGCTCTGGCCGTTCACCGACACGATCCGGTCGCCCGTCATGATGCCGGCGCGCTCGGCCGGCGAGTCCGGCAGCGGCGCGACGACCACGATGGCGTTGTCGCGCACCTCGATCTGGATGCCGAGGCCCCCGTAGTTCCCGGTCGTCATCTCGTTGAGCCCGGTGAGGTCGTTGCCCGCGAGGAACACCGAGTAGGGGTCGTGCAGCTCCTTGACCATCCCCGTGATGGCCATCTTGTAGAGCTGCCGCTCGTCGAGCGTGTCCACGTAGTAATCCGCCACGTGCGACATCACGTCGTCGAACAGCCGGGCCTGCTGGTATACGCTCTCGTCGCTGCGGCTGCCCTGCTGCATGAACCAGCCGCCCGACACGAAGGCGACGACGGCGACGATGCTGGTGACGACGATGACGCGCTGACGGGTCATGGATCCTTCCTCAAGGGCCTACGCCCACTTACCCCACACTCGGGGAGAAGGTCTGCGGGAAGCGCCGAGTGAGGGCATCCCACACGTCCACATGCACGGATTCGGGCGAGCGGTCCGCTCGCAGATGAACGATGGCGCCGCCACCCGCCGCGCGAAAGGCCTCCGCCACGCGGTCGTGAAAACCCCGGTCCTCCAGCTCCATCCGGTCCCGCACCTTCCCCGCCGCGCTCTGGCGCGCGGCGCCGATCTCCGGCGGAACGTCCAGCACCAGCACCAGGTCGGGCGCCAGCCCGCCCGTCGCGAGTGCGTTGGCCTCGAGCACCGCCGCCTCGGGCAGCTGCCGGCCGCCGATCTGGTAGGCCCGCGTCGAGAGGTCGAACCGGTCGGCCACCACGACCGCGCCGCGCTCCAGCGCCGGCCGGATCACGCGCCGCACGAGGTCCGCCCGCGCCACGAGGTAGAGGAACAGCTCGGCCGCCGG